>CAZRYD010000202.1:2502-12370 GCA_964604225.1 uncultured Caldilineaceae bacterium | reverse complement strand
CCAGGGCATGGAGAATGGCCTCGTCAACGGCCATATTCGTCGCCCCATCCAGTGGTGGGGTAATAAGCAAGCGCCAGGTGGTGGGAGGATAATTTGTTGCAGGTTGCAAGTTAAAGGTTGAAGACTCAGCCGGAGTTGTTAGGGAAATATCTGTATTCATAGGTTGTTCGCTGTTGGTTATGCGTCGGTATTGTAACACGCTCACCGCTAAAACCAAAGTCTTTTTGGAAAAGTGAAGACTGTTTGCCGATTTTCCATCGGTGCATTACTATAGCCCCATCTTTTTGGGGAGGAAACTCGCATGACTCACAAATTAGCCCTCATCGGTTTTGGGAGTGTAGGCCAGGGTCTGGCTCAAATTTTACGTGATAAAAAAGACTCGCTAAGTCAGGGTTTCGGTTTTGAGGCTCAAATCGTAGCCGTGGCCACCCGGTCCAAAGGTTCGCTCTACCATCCAGAGGGGCTGGATATAGCCCAACTTTTGCCCGCAATTAAAAAAGGCAGCCTGGCTCATTATCCGGACTCGCCAGGGTTGCAACGCGGCTGGGACAATCTGAAAACAATCCGCCAGAGCAACGCCGAGACCATTATGGAGGTCAGTACCACCAATCTGACCACCGGCCAGCCAGCCATCGACCACTGCCGGGCCGCTTTTGAGAGCGGCAAAAACGTGGTAACAGCCAACAAGGGCCCAGTAGCTCTGGCCTACCACGATCTGGCCGCCTTGGCCCAAAGCAAAGGGGTCCGTTTTGGCATCGAAGGCACCGTCATGAGCGGCACGCCGGCCCTACGCTTGCCGGTAACCGCCTTAGCTGGCAATGAGATTAGCCAGGTGCGAGGTATCTTTAACGGCACGACCAATTATATTCTGACCAAAATGGAAGAAGGGCTGAGTTACGAGGCAGCCTTGAAACAGGCTCAGGAACTCGGCTACGCCGAGGCCGACCCTACCGCCGACGTGGAGGGCCACGATGCGGCGGGCAAGGTGGTCATTCTGGCTAATGTCATCATGAATATCCCCCTGAAGCAAGCACAGGTAAATTGCCAGGGGATTACCCACCTGACTCTGGCTGACATTCAACAAGCCCAGGCAGAAGGCAAACGCTGGAAATTGATTGGCCGGGTGAAAAAAGAGGGCAGTCGGGTGGTCGCCAGCGTTCAGCCGGAAGCTGTCCCCCTGGCCGACCCACTGGCTAACGTGATGGGCGCCACCAATGCTATCACCTATGAGTGTGATTTGCTGGGGCCGATTACCTTGGTCGGCGCGGGCGCGGGCGGTCTGCAGACTGGTTTTGCTTTACTCATCGATTTAATCAACATAGCGCGCGGAAATCTATAATTTGGAAAAAAGGAAGAGCCAGCCTCAAAAATAAGGCTGGCTCTCGAACCCTCAGGAGTGTTATTAGGAAACTCTCAGAGGGCAATGCACCCGGTTCAATTAAAGGCTGTTACAGATAGGAAAATGCGTTCCCGGTAATCGTTAGGCTTCTACGATTTCGCCGTTTACGTACCAGGTTTGCGGGCTGACTTCATCCCAGTTGACGAATTCCCACCAAATATTCCGACTGTTAGCTGATCGAGGTCGAAGGCTAGACCAGAGGCGTTGGAGGAGTTTAAACATGATAATCACTTCCTTTCATAAAGCGCTGATGCACTCTCGTAAAATTGAACCGGGCCAATCCAACTTTACCTATTTCTATTCTACTACAGATTATACCATTGGGTAGTTACAAACCAGTTACAGTTAAAGGGTCGCGTTTCAAGTATCGGTGTCAGAGTCGCCGATGACGGTCCACCTACGAGTCGAGTCGGCTGAGTAGGGGGCGGGTAAGGCTGGAGCGGGAGGCAAAGCGGCGCGGTCGGTGGCATTAACAATCACCACAGGCGGCTGGGCCGGCGTTTGTGGCAGACCTCGCTCCAGGGTCTGGCGCTGACGGGTCAGGATAAAAATCACCAGCAAGGTGGTTGGGATACCGGCCAAGATACCTAAAATAACCCCCACAATTACCGCCAGAGCATCAGCGCTGACCCGGCTGCCAAAGACAACGGCCAGGGTAATGGCAAAAACAACGCCCATGATGAACAAACTGCGTTTCACGAAATCTTCTCACCACCCGGAGTCCAAAGTGCACTTTGGACTCCGCTTATTTTATCAATCGTAATTGGTGCCCAAACATCAACTCTAAACCCCGGCGGCGTTTGGAACCGGCTGGGGCCAGGCGTTCCAAACGGCCGTCTGTGCCGGTGGCAGCCAGTGCCTCAGCGGGCTCGTTGGATGCTGCGAGCCAACCACGGCTGGTGCGATGATGCGCTTGGAATTGGGCGATAATCTGCTTGATTTCCGTCTCGGAGATGTAGGCGGCTTGAAAGCGGGTCACCTGTCCTTTGGCCACCAGTAAAAAATCACCCCGCCCCAGCAGCTTTTCGGCTCCCGTACCCGGAATGCCCGCCGCCACTTTGGCATCGTCGGCGCTGGCCACGCTGCCGACTAGCCGCACCGGAAAGTTGCTGCGGGTCAGCGAGCCGATGGTAGCAGCCAGGGGTTTTTGGGTGCAGGCAATGATGTGCAGCCCAGCGCTGCGACCTCGTTGGGTCAGGCGAGTCATCAGCCTGTCCATGGCTTTGCCGCCCTGCTCCATTAAATCGGCCACCTCGTCAATAAAAACAATCACGCGGGGTTCGGAAATCTTTTCATGATCGCGCCGCACCATCTCGCTAACCAACTCACCCAACAAGAAAACAGCCTGATGTACATCACTTGCCGTCGGGCGCAGCAGGTGAGGCAACATTTGCCCTGAGTCAGACAAAGGGCCAAACCCTGTGCCCTTCGGATCGATGAAGATCATCTGGACTTCCCCCAGACGATTATACATGGCCAGCGAAAGCGCCATGCTCCGCGCCAGAGCGGTTTTGCCTGACCCGGTCGTGCCGGCAATCAGGACATGGGCTACTTCGGGCGAAGACAGGCGCAACAACAAGGGCAAGCCGGCTTCGTCCATCCCCAAAATGGCCGATTGCCGAGGAATTTCAGGTAGTTGGCGGCACAGGCGGGTCAAACGGACAGGCTGGGCATCGGCGCGCGGCACCTCGATATAAATGGCCGGGCCTTGACGAGAGACGCGCACGTCGGGTGCACTCAGACGGAGGGCCAGTTCTTCTGACAGTGCGGTAATGCGGGCCACTTTGGTGGTCAATTCCGGCAGCAGTTGGTAGCGAATCCAGCGCGGCGTCACCGTGCCGCCGATCACCTGGCCGGGCACGCGATGGCTGGCCAGAATCAGTTCAATCTGGTCGGCTTGATATTCTAAAATTTGTTGGACACTCACAGGGGCTGACATAAAAACCCTTGACAATCGCTCGGCTTGTTCTGTTTAATCTAAACAGATTATACTAGAACATATGTTCTATTGTCAAGGGTAAAAATAAAAGATGACTCGATTTTAAGGTTATCGAGTCATCTTTATTTAGGGTCAAAGGCAGGTGTCTGCACCCTGGTAGAAACCGGCAGGAAACACAAAAACAGGAGTCCAGATAATCATCTCAACTCCTGTTTTGAGCGAACGATTTTGGGATAGGGTTAGAATATTAGGCGGCGGTTTTGGCCTTATTCAAGGCTTTAACCAGGCGGGATTTGCGGCGAGCCGCATTGTTGGCGTGAATAACACCTTTTTGAGCAGCTTGATCCAGCACTTTAATGGCTAATTGTACCGTTTCGGCGGCGCTATCCACATCTTTGGCTTCTAGCTGCAAGCGAGCTTTTTTAATATAAGTACGAGCCGTGGTGCTGTAATAGCGATTTTGGCTGCGCCGTTTGAGATTCTGGCGGGCGCGTTTGGCAGATGATTTAATGTTAGCCAAGGTAATTCTCCTAAACCGTTTTGACCAAAAGGTAAATTTTTCGGCAGGATAGCGTTGAGGCAAACCCTGCCTTGAGATCAGATTTATAACAACAAAAGTAAATAATAATTCAAGATGTAATTTTTGTCCAATTTAGCGCCGCTTTTTGTGGTGCAACAAGCCAGCAGCGGCACTGGCTCCCAGGACAATCAACACCACCCCGCCAAACACCAGGGCGCTGAGAGGGACATCTTTGGGCAAGATAGCCCCGGCGGCGGGCAGGTTGTTCTGCTCGCTAACGGGAGCAGCCAGGTCGCCGGTAATAGGCAGCGGGGGGGCGGCCACCGGAGTCGGTAGAGGGGTTGCGGTTAAGGTTGGCGTGGGGGTGAAGGTGGGGAGCGGCGGAAAGGTAGGACTGGCTGTCGGCGTGGGTGTGGGTGTGGGCGGAGGTGGGAACGGACCCAGCAGAGTCACGTCATCTACGTTGAAGTTAACCTCGGTGCCAGTTGGTTCTCGTTTGACGCCGCGAATAAACAAGGTAATTTTTTGACTATTAGCCGCATAAATGGTGCCCGTAATCAATTCAAAGAACAGGTGGCCCGGCTCGTCAACGCTAAGCGTGTTTGAGCCAATCCGCAACTGCTCGGTTAAGGTCATTGGCGTCCAGGTTTGGACCAGATGATATTTGCCCTGGCCACTGTAATCAACGCCCCAATCCATACCATACTGGCCTTTGTTCCGTAATTCAATCGGCGCATCGGTACGCATGATCGCAAACAGAGTCAGGCTATAAACCATATAAGGTACAACGTCGACGGTTTGATAAATGCCGATGACTCGATCAGGGGCATTACCATCTACCTGAAAAATCTCCATAAGTTGGGAATGGTAGCCACTGTGAACCGCTTCGGCCCACTTCTCATCGTACCAGCCAAAATGAGCCTGGCCGTTATCGTAGGGCTGCCAGTAGGTGGCGACATTGCTGGCGGGGTTTTGTTCAAAGTCGCCGTTTTTGATGGCATTGGTCAGGATTTGGAGGGACTCATCTGGCTTGGCGAGAGGTCGATTTGAACCATTCACCAAAGTAAAGCCAGAGATGGCAAAAGTTGATAAGATAGTCAAAGCTAAGGCCAGGGTGAGCAGAACTCGACTGGGTTTGGATGTGGCCATGGCACGCTCCTTCTCCTCCACCGAAGAACAGTAAACATAAAATAGCTGAGTTATTTTATGATAACATAATCAACATAAAATTTCAATACGTATAGTGCTTGTCGAATATGGCTACGCGTTCAACCCTGCAATATTTTCCAAACCTTAAAAGGCTGCCGCTGAGGTGACAAATATTCTTAACTCAGTATAATTTTTTAAGTTGACCGGCGCAGCCAAATTTTATGGAAAGGCGGATTAAGCTTTTGCGGCAAAAATTACTATATCACTTCATCATTTTGTTTGGATTTTCCTTGGCCTGCGCCGGTTTGGGCGAGCCAACACCGATAACAGGCGGACCCAATACGCTCATCCCCCCCACAGTGACGCTCACCCTGCTACCACCGCCCGCCACTTCTCCGGCGCCGCCAGGGTTGGAAGCCGTCACCGTAGCCCAGGTGCTAGATGGCGACACCGTCGAACTGAGCAATAGCCGCCGGGTACGTTACATCGGCATCAATACACCGGAGTATGGCCAGCCTTACTACGCCGAAGCCACAGCCCTCAATCGCCAGTTGGTGGAAGGGAAAAATGTGCAATTAGAGTTTGATGTGGAAACCTTTGATCAGTACGACCGCTCCTTGGCTTACGTCTGGTCTGAGGGGAGACTGGTCAATCTGGAAATTATTCAACAAGGCTATGCCAATGCCTTTACCGTACCTCCCAACGTGCGCTATGAAAAGGAATTCCGTGAGGCCGAGCGAGAAGCGCGCGAAGCGGGTCGAGGGTTATGGGCCGGGTCAAACGTGCAGCTAAAAATCATCCAAATTCAAGCTGATGCACCCGGCAGTGACAACGAGAATCCCAATGGGGAATGGATTGAATTGGCCAACCAGGGCCACACCCCGGTGCCGATGCAAGGTTTTACCCTCAAGGACGCGGCTAATCACATTTACACCTTTGAGGATTTTACCGTAGCACCGGGAGCGGCCTTTCGACTGTATTCCGGCCAGGGACAAAACAGCGCCACCGCTTTATATTGGGGTTTGGCCAATGAGAGTGTTTGGAACAACAACGGCGATGCCGCTTTTTTAAGGGACAATCAAGGCGCACTGGTCGACACATTTACCTACTAAAGCTTTAAAGAAAAAGGGGGAAGCATGCTTTCCCCCTGAAATAAGGCGATTCATGCCGTTACACGGCTCATTCTTTTTGCCGCCGGGCATTCCAGATGCCGGCCCCCACCAAACCGACAATAACCACTATAGAAGCAGCGGTGATTAACAGCCAGTTACTTTTGGTATCGAGAATGCCGCCCGCCGAAGGAACAGCCACCACCTCGGCAGCGGGGAGTGCGGCGGCTTGACCTGCCACCGGCGTAGACATAGGGGCGGCTGCCGGCGCGGCCACACCGCCTGAGCCTTTAAGGGCAGCATCAACCGCCGTGGTTGAAAGCTGGCTCAAACGAGGGGCGAGCGCAGCGATATCAATCTGGTTCAGAGGCGTCAAGGAAAAACAATCAAGGGTAAAAATGGTAGTCCGCCAATTGGGCCATTTGCGCCAGGCGTCAAGAAAGATTGTCATGCGGTTGGACTGGGCTTTAACAACGGTGTAATAGGTCTCGATTCGAGCCACGTCGGGATCGTCAGGGCCGGAGGTTTCAAACTCTAACTCTTGTTCACGCCAGGGTAAAAGGGTCCACTTTTCGTGGGGAATCGCCTGCCAATCATTGCCGCCGGTTTGATCAAACACAAGCTCGATGCGATTGTTAATATCGGGCGAGTCAGCCCCATTTTGAACCTGAACCGCGCCCTTAACAGAGAAAAGGTACTGCTGCCCCGGCGTCACCGAAACGGTTTGATAAATGCCCAAACGCGCATCCGGCTGGTCGGTGGATTGCATGTGCAATGAAAGCGAAATATCACTGTTGGTAAAGAGTCTAAAATCATCCGGGCAGACCAGGCCAAAATCCTGATTGCCGTAAATATTGTATTTGCCGTAAGCCTGGTTTTTGTACCAATTCCAATTATTGGGAATCGCGCCGGTATCAGGCGGCTCAAACCCCAATTCGGGCGCGCCATAGAAGTCACCCTCAAAGTTGCCGTTGGTGATGAGATTGTCGGCATTGGCGATGCTTCTAAAAACCGGATCATTCAAAGCAGGGTCAGTGTAGGGAGTTGCGTTAGGTCGAGTAGCCGTAGGGGTTGGTCCAGGCGGTAGTTCCGTGCAGACCAGTCCATTTTTAGCGGGACCTAACCCATGCACATCACCCCGACCAATCGATTGGCAATAGTCATAGCAGCTTTGGGCATCTGCCTGGTTGTCAAAATTGTTACAATTATAAATGTTGCTGGAACAATAGCAGACACCCTCCTCCTGCTGCGGTGGGATGCCAACCGGTTGCTGCTTAGCCCCGGCGGAGTCGTTAGAAATACCCGCGGCGCGGACAGGTGCAGATTTAAAATTGCCCCCGATGAGTGAAATGCCTGTCAAAACAAAAATTGGCAGTAAAATAATTATGCCAATTTGGCCTATATTTTTGCTGTTTTTTACCGGCATAACTTACCTCGCAGGATGACTTATTTTGTAAACATAACTAAATTATAACACCTTTTTCAAAAAAGATAAAGGTCTGTCGAGACTCTCGAAACGATACAACTTGACACTAATGAAGCTCAATGATATGCTTTGTACGGGTAAGAATTGCGCCTAAAGCCAGAGCGAATCTGCTCTTTTCAGAGCTACTCTGACCTCACGTTAGATTTTTTCTAAGCGCCAAATTGTCAATAAAATCAGTATATGCTGCTAGCCGGGTCTGAGTTCTGTAAAATGAGCAGCGATTTTTGACTCTGGTTTGTCACAGAAATTTTATTAAGTCCTGATTGGGAGTTTATATGAGCGACTTTGATGAAACTGTTTACTCCGGGAAAGGCTCAGCCGGTATGAGCGGAGCCCCGCAGCCTGCTACCCCATCACCTACCCCGCCTAAAAAACGAAACCCTCTCCTGATCATTGTTGGCGTAGGCTGCGCCTTACTTCTGTGTGTGCTCGCTTTGGCCGGGGTGGGGTTATTCCTGGCCCGTGATCAATTCCAAAATGTGCTAGCCGGTCTGGGGGGCGCAACCGCTACGCCCATTCCCGTGGTTGAAACGCCCACCGCAGCCGCCGCTACTGACACCCCTACCCCCATACTCGCAGCGACCACCGAACCAACGGTTGAGGCCGGAACTGAGCCGAGCGAGAGTGTTACCGAAACGCCCACTGTGGTCAGTGAGCCGGAATTTGGCTCAATAACCTTTGCCCTGAGTGCAACCGACAATTATGAGCCTATTGATGCCGGGATCAGCTTTCAAGAAGGCATCACCGAAGTCCATGCCATTTTTGAATACAGCGGCATGTCCAAAGATGACACCTGGGAGCGCGTCTGGTATCTGGACGGCAAAGAAGTGTTAAGAAACTCCCAGAAGTGGACCGGCGACCAAGCCGGGGTGTTTGACTATTTTATTGATGCCGGCAACGACCCACTTTTCCCAGGCGAGTGGGTGTTGGAACTCTATGTCCAGGATCAACTACTCCAGACCGGTAGTTTCGCCATTGAACCAAAAGAAGGTACAGAGTTGGCCGAAGAGACTACCGAAGCTGAGCACGCTGCCGATCTGACCACCCCAACTCCAGCAGCCGAAACTTCCACGCCCATCCCGGCCCCAACCAAGAGCGCCGCCAGCACCGGCGGCGGCACGTATAAACTGGTTTATACCAAGTGGGATGGCGGCCAACACAATCTGTACGTAGCCGATACCAACGGCCAGGGCGAGAAGTTTCTGCTCAATCGGGCCACCGGTCCTTCCTGGACCCCCAGCGGCCAGGAAATCTTCTTCTTCGGTGAGGCGGGGATTGACCGGCAGCGTTTAGCCGATGGTCGTGACTTTGTATTCGACGGCATCAGTAATGGCATCGTCGCCCTGGTCAATGCAGCGGCGCTGCCCACCGCCGACATGGCCCAGCTTTTCCAGGGCGTGGATTGGAAACAAGGCACGGCCCGCTGGGCCAGCGTGTCGCCAGACGGGCAAATGGTCGCCTTTGACGCCAAACCCGGCGGCAACGATTTCCGTATCTACTTTTTGGGCACGGCAGATAACCAGCAATTCCGCTTTGAAATCCTGGGTGAGCAGGCCGACTGGTCGCCTGACAGCCAGAAAATCGTCTATCGCTCCGGTCGAGACGGCAAAACCGGCATCTGGATTTCCAATCGAGATGATAGCGGCCATACCAACATCACCCAGACCGGGTCTGATTCCTTCCCGGCCTGGTCGCCCGACGGCAAAACCATTGCTTTTAGCCGGGATGAAGGCGGCAATGTAGACATCTACACCGTCAACGTCGATGGCAGCAACCCGAAACGCTTGACCGATGCACCCGGCCCCGACACTTTGCCAATCTATACACCCAGCGGCGACATCGTCTTCCGCAGCGCTCGCAGCGGCAGTTGGGGCATCTGGAAAATGAGCGGCAGCGGAGCCAACCAGAAAGAGATTATCCCCAACGCCGGGGTTGGCCCCGACTGGGCTTATAGCAAAATGGATGTAAGATAAGTTACAAAGTAGCAGGGTAGCAGAATTGTAGCGTTGTTCGCAACCCTGCAATTCTGCTACCCTGCTACCCTGCTACTCTGCGACCTGTTGAGATGACTATCAATGCGCATTAGAGTTGACTCCATTGGCTGCCGCCTGAATATCAGCGAGGTTGAAGAAATGGCCCGCTGCTTGGCCGGGGCCGGACATCGTTTGGTGGGGCCGGGCGAGTTGGCCGATTTGTACGTGTTCAATAGCTGCGCCGTGACCCACGTCGCCTCGCGCAAATCGCGCCAGATTATCCGGCAGATGCG
>CAZRYD010000202.1:1219-2402 GCA_964604225.1 uncultured Caldilineaceae bacterium | reverse complement strand
GAGGGGGGGGAGCATACCCGCGCCTTTATCAAGGTGCAGGATGGCTGCGACAATCGCTGCACTTTTTGCATCGTCACCGTCGCCCGTGGTGTCAGCCGCAGCCGCCCGCTGGCCGAGATTGTGGCCGAGATCAATCGACTGGCCGGCCTGGGCTATCAAGAAGCGGTGCTCAGCGGCGTGCATCTCGGCTCCTACGGCCACGACCGGGGCGACTCGCGCGGCTTACAAACCCTGGTGCAGACCATTTTGGCCGAAACCGATCTGCCGCGGTTACGCCTGTCTTCCCTGGAGCCGTGGGATTTGGACCCTGCGTTTTTTAAGTTGTGGCAGAATGAGCGGCTCCAGGCCCATCTCCACCTGCCCTTGCAAAGCGGCTGCGATGCCACCCTACGGCGCATGGCCCGCCGCACCAGCCAGGCTCAATTCGCCCGATTGGTTCAGACCGCCCGCGCCGCCATCCCCGATGTGGCCATCACCACCGACATAATCGTCGGCTTCCCCGGCGAAACCGAAGCCGAATTTGCCGAGTCCCTCACTTTTGTCGAACAGATGGCCTTTGCCAAGCTGCACATTTTCCGCTACTCCCGGCGCGAAGGCACAGCAGCCGCGACGATGCGTGGCCAGGTGCCCGCGCCACTGGCCCAAGAGCGCAGTCAGGCGCTGCACCGCTTGAACGCTACGCTAGAGGACACTTTCCGCCGTCAATTTGTAGGCCGGACGATGCCCGTCTTGTGGGAAACCCACGAGCCGTACGGTTTTGGGGCGCAGTGGAGTGGGCTAACCGGCAATTACCTCCGGGTCACCACCCAGACCAACGCCGAAGTTAATTTACGCAATCAGGTCATAAATACCCATCTGGTTGACACGATCCCGGCGGCGCTATTAGGACAGTTGCCGGGCAGCAATCTTAAAAGCATCCAGCTCGAACTGACTCCCATCGCCGCGCACTTCGCTTAAGCGAGACAATGAAGCGACTCTCTAAGCTGTTCTTACTGGCCGGTTTGCTCACCGTCTGTTCGGCTGAGCCAGCGGCCCCAAGCGCAGCCCTATCAAGCCCGCACTTCCCATTTCCCCAACACCGCGTTTACGCGCCTAACACCATCCGTCCCAATCATCTCAGCCAGACCGACCAGGACGACGACGTGCGCGCTTTTTACGACTATTGGAAAGGGCAATATTTAAA
>CAZRYD010000202.1:0-1119 GCA_964604225.1 uncultured Caldilineaceae bacterium | reverse complement strand
AGCCGCCTGCCTATGCTCGGCGACTGGGTCAACCCCAACGGTGCAGATCATAACCAATACACCCCCCGCTCGTCTGATTTCATGCCCGCCCATTTTCGCGCCTACGGTCGAGCTACCAACAACCTCGTTTGGTCGGAGGTGATTAGCAACTCTCAGGCCGTAATCACCAGTCTCCAGGCCAACTACAGCCCTGCCACCGGCCTGCTGCCCGACTTCATCGAACCAACTTCTAGCACCGACCACACCCCCAGACCAGCAGACCCCAATTTCTTGGAAGCTGTGACTGATGGCCAGTACAATTACAACGCCGGCCGCGATCCCTGGCGCTTGGGCGCGGACGCCCTGCTGAACAACAATCCGGTCTCGCTGGCTCAGACCCGCCGCATTTCGGAGTGGGCTTTCACCGCCACCGACGGCAACCCCCAAAATATCCAGGCGGGGTATGAACTCAACGGAACGCCCCTGGCTAACTACTTCACCACCTTTTTTGCCGCGCCCTTGGGCGTAGCTGCGATGACCGTCCCCACCCAACAGACCTGGCTGAATGCCATCTATGATGCCGTTTACAACACGCACGAGGATTATTACGAAGACTCGGTGACGCTCCTCTGCCTGCTGGTTATGACCGGCAACTATTGGGACCCCAGCTACCTCGCTGTTTTTTTGCCGGTCATCCTCAAAGAATGAACGAGGGCGGCGTTAATTGTGCCACGTCCGCCTATTCCATTTGCGCGATTTAGAAGATTGGAGAAAATCAAGAGGATTGACAATCTGGATTTGCGATTTTAGTCACTCAATCGTAAATCCAAAATCCAAAATCGCACATCCATTAAGGAGCGTTCCAATGCCGGAAAAACTTCGCAGCAAATTGATTACCGAGGGGGTGCAGCGCAGCCCCAATCGTTCGATGCTTCGCGCCGTAGGTTTTGGCGATGAGGATTTTGACAAGCCCATCGTCGGGGTAGCCAACGGCTACAGCACCATCACCCCCTGCAACCTGGGGCTGGGTATCCTGGCCAAGCGGGCCGAAACGGCTCTCCGCGAGGCCGGGGCCATGCCGCAGATGTTTGGCACCATTACCGTCAGCGACGGCATTTCGATGGGCACTGAGGGTATGAA
>CAZRYD010000201.1:331-12374 GCA_964604225.1 uncultured Caldilineaceae bacterium | reverse complement strand
AATTCGGTTCCCAGGATGGCGATAGTGACCCCGACCCCCCCAATCACCGAACCAATTGATAAGTCAAATTCCCCGCCAATCATCAGTAAGGCTACGGCGACCGCCAAGATACCTATTTGGGCCGAAACCTCCAGGTAGCTGGCCGTCCCTCTGAGACTGAGAAAACCCGTAGGGGCGACAAAAGCAAAGAATAACCAGACAATGATGGCTCCGGCAGCGGCGCCGAACTCCGGCCGGGTGAACAAGCGTTTCATTAAGCCTGCTTCAACCAGGCGTTCATCTCTTTTAGTGGCTGTTGTCGTTGCCATTTTCCCTCCTTCGTAAACTAACCCAAGTTGCGACTCAAATTTATTTTTACCGCAGAGACGCAGAGGACACAGAGTTTTTTGTTTTCTCAGCACTCTCCGCGCCTCTGCGGTGAATACCGGGCCAATTTTGATTAAGGTAGCAACTTGAGTCAAACTATAACTTTTTTGATCTTACCCTACATTCTGATGCAGAAAGGCCGGGGTCGAAGTTCAACCCCGGCCTTTGGATGGATTAACGTGTACCGGCCTCACTCAGGGCAATGACGCGCTCCGCCGTCTCCTGGGTCACAAAACCAGGACCGGTCATGAGCACATCGTTGGCAATGGAGTTCAGGTTTTCTTGGTAGAGGGTCAACAGCACGATAGGCAGATAGCCCTGAATATACTGTTGTTGGTCAATGGCAAACAGCATATTGCCGTCGCGGACTGCTTCGAGCACTTCCGGGGAGAGGTCAAAGGTTGCCAGGGGAATCTCGCCCAACAATCCTTCGGCTTCCAGCGCGGCCAGGGCTGGGGCAGAACCGGTCGGGCCAAGGGTCAGGATGCCATCAACGTCTGGATTCGCGGCCAGAGCAGCGGCAACCTTTTCCTGAGCATCAACGGGGTCGGATAGTTCAACGGCCAGCACCTCAACTGTGCCGCCAGCTTCTTCTATCGCTTGAGTGAAGCCTTCGCAGCGCAGGTCGAGCGCTATGTTACCAACCTCTTGGTTAACACAGAGAGCAGTGGTCACGCCGGCCTCGGCCATACGCTGGCCGCCGCCATAACCGGCTTCAAATTCGGTCTGGCCAACATGGACCAGAATCCCCAGTTCTTTAGCCACATCACTCCCTGAGTTCATGGAGATGACCGGAATACCGGCCTCAACGGCCGCCTTGATTGAGTCACCTAAAGCATCAGGGTCTGGAATTGAGACAACTAACCCATCCGGCTCAGAGGCAACCGCCGCATCAATGAGTTGGGCCATGGCGACCATGTCGAAGGTACCCGGCGCTTGATATTCAACGGTTACGCGCATATCGGTGGCGGCTTGGTCAACGCCGTTCTTTACTACTGACCAGAACGGGTCAGAGGCCTGGCCATGGCTGACCACTACGATACGGATGGGGCGAGTTTCTAGTTCTACGGTCCCGGTCATAGCGTCTTGCGCTGAAGGGATAGTCGTTAGGGGCTGTTCCATAACGACGGGTTCAGCCGGTGCAGCAGATACGCCGTGGGGCTGAGCAAAAACGCCACCCAGCGTTACGCCTATAACAAAGATAGCTAAAACGGTCAAAACAAGAACTAGCTTTTTCATAGTATAGATCTCCTCCATTTGCTTAAATTAGAGTTTAGAAATCATTTTTTCCTGAGATGTCCCAGGCTTGCTGCTACCCTGGAAATCTCCGCTACCATAGGTTTACTACGTTTACCCAGATTGACTTAAGTAATAGACATCCCCTCCTTTCGAGTATTTCCCGCTTAGCGTGGGTAAACGTTTGCCCAAGTAGGATATTTACACCGAAACCGTTAGAGTATATAGTTTCAACCCACGCCATATGGGAAAGACTCATTTATGAGCTAATCTCACTTAACTTGACCGGCCTGTTTTCTCGATACGAGGTCCAGGCAGCCAGCCCCATCACCACCGGAACCCGCCCATCAAGGCCGCTGACAGGTGGAGCGGTATCACGGCGGATGGTCCCAATAAAGGCTTTCATCTCGGCTACGTAGGCTTCGGTGTAACGTTCCAAGAAGAAGTAGAGCGGCAGGGCCGAGTGGACACCCTCGGCATTGCTCAAAACGGCCTGGTGCGGCGTATTATTGGCGACAACCACCACCCCCTCCGAGCCAAAAACCTCGACCCGCTGATCGTAACCGTAGACAGCCCGGCGGCTGTTATCAATAGCGCCCATCGCGCCATTGGCAAAACGTAAGGTAATGAGGGCCGTATCAACATCGCCCGCTGCGCCAATGGCCGGATCAACCAGAACCGTGCCGGCAGCGTAGATTTCCTCCACCTCGTTGCCCATCAAGTAGCGGGCCATATCAAAATCGTGGATGGTCATATCGAGGAAAATACCGCCCGAAACTTTGACATACTCAAGGGGCGGTGGGGCAGGGTCGCGGCTGGTAATACGCAACAAGTGGGGCGTACCAATTTTACCGGCTGCCACCAGCTCGTGAGCCTGTTTAAAGTTGGGGTCAAAGCGCCGGTTAAAGCCTATCTGCAATTTGACGCCATTTTGCTCCACCGTTTTTAGCGCCTGGTCAATCTTGGCCAGATCCAGGGCAATCGGCTTTTCGCAAAAGATATGCTTCCCGGCGATGGCCGCTTCACTGATAAATTGGGCATGGGTATCGGTACTGGAACAAATAATGACTGCTTCGATATCCTTATTTTCCAGAATAGCCCGGTGATCTTTAAAAGCGACTGGGATTTGAAAATCAAGAGCGCATTTTTCGGCAGCTTCCAGAAAAACATCCGAAACCGCCACAACCTGGGCCTCAGGAATCCGATAAGCCAAGTTCTCGGCATGCACTCGACCAATTCGGCCCGCGCCGATTATACCGACATTAATCTTAGTAGTCACCTGTGACTAACCCTCCTTTGGGAATTGAATAACTTGTATTAGTGGCTTTTTGGCTGACTTGTCGACTCGCGTACTATCAGTTTACATGGCAGAATCTGATCTTGCATTTCCTGTCCGTTGAGTAATTTTAGCATCATACTCATAGCCAGTTGACCAAGTTTTAGGCGGGGTTGGTGAATAGTAGTCAGGGGGGGAGTAGTATACAAAGTTGGTTCAATATCGTCAAAACCGACCACACTTAACGCTTGTGGTACAGCAATATTCCGTTGATGACAAGCCAGCAGCAGCCCAATCGCTATTAAATCATTGTAACAGAAAACAGCGGTGATATTAACAGCCAGAAGTGCTTCTAACCCGGCTTTACCTCGCTCAAGATCATTGTCGACCACTGGCGACACAATCAAAGCCGGATCGGGGGTGAGACCAGCCTGCTTCAGCGCAATGAGGTAACCGGCCAGGCGTTGGCCATTCGATTTGGGGCGGTCGGCTGCGCCAATATAACCAATCCGCCGGTGGCCCAGGGCCAGGAGGTAGTCCACGGCCAACTGAGCCCCCTGCAAATTATCTACCGTCACCGCATGCAGGAATTCACCTTCCTCCTGATTGTTAATCAGGACAATCGGCACCTGAATCTGATCTAATTGTGAACTGTACAAACTACCTACACGTGAAGAAGTAACGATAATGGCATCGACGCGGCGGCGCTGCAAAGTTTCAACCACCGCCATTTCTCGCTCAGGCTTGTTGTGGGAAGTAGTGAGGAAAATACTGTAACCAGCTTCTTGGGCAATCTGCTCAGCACCCTCAACCACTTGCACAATAAAGGGATCGGCAATGGTGGTGACCACCATACCGATAGTTTGCGTTCGGCGCGACAGCAAACTTTGCGCTACGGCGCTGGGCACATAACCCATTTGTCGAGCTAATTGCTGGATCCGTACGGTGGTTTCAAAGCTAATGGCCGGATTGCCGTTGAGCGCGCGTGAGACCGTGGTATGAGAAACTCCCGCGGCTTTGGCGATATCTTTAATGGTTACCGGCACCTAACTTCTCCAGCGAATTAGGTTTCAGACCATTAATGCACACGTGTGCATTAACGGTTACATTCTACTACAATTTGTTTAGGATGTCAAGAGTTTTTCTAACTTATTGTAGGCGGATTTGAGAGATTAAGCAACATGGATCTCAAAATTGACTAAACCAAGTGTCGGGTATTTAATGTGCCATCCTATCAAAAATCCAGGGGGCAACGGGGATCTCCTATGCTTCCTGAGAAAGAAAAAATAGAAAGATCACCTCACCACAATGTCCCGTTTAACTTTAACTGAACTCTGGCAACGTGAATTTTCGTTTTATAATGCTGATAAATTTCGGTAGGATTTGCTGGCCGGTTTGACCGTGGCCGCTGTCTTTAGGAGATCGAACTTATGCCCAACGAGACAATTTTAGTTGTGGATGATAGCGTCGAAATTGTACGGATTCTAAAGGAGTATATGCTGATCCCCCTGGGTTATCAGGTTATTAGTGCTGCCGATGGTCGCAGCGGCCTGAATCTGGCCGTCTCGCGCCAACCAGATTTGATTATGCTGGATATGCACATGCCATTAATGGGGGGAGTGGAGGTGTTGACCGCCCTGCGCCAAACCGACTGTCAGGCTCCGGTCATCTTTATGACCATGCATGGTTCCGAAAGCATTGTGGCCGAGGTTTTTCGGCTGGGGGTGCGCGACTACCTGGCCAAACCTTTCACGGTTGAAGAAGTGCAGCAGGCGGTAGATCGGGCTTTGCAGGAAACCCGCTTGATGCGGGAACGCGAAGAACTAACGCGCAACCTGATTGCCTCAGAAACCATTCGGCAAACAGCCGTCACGCTGGCCCATTACATTAACAATCGGCTGATGGTACTGACCAGCAATTTAACCGTTCTAGAGGAAATCCTGCACCAAACTTTGCTTGAACAGCCGACGCTTCAAAAAACCTTACAAGATAGTCAGGAAAGCGCAGCGCAAATTGGGGCGGTGATTCGTGTTTTGCAGCGGACTACCCAAGCCGAACAGACGACCTATCACGGTCAAATCCGCATGATCGACATTGAAACGGCGCTGCGCGAGGAATTAGCTGGCATAAAAAAACAGTCAAAAGATTAATCAGGAAACATCCGTAGCACAGCGAAAACCGACATCGACATCATTGAAGCTGCGCGCATTCCCGTAGCGGCGACTGGTAGTGTAAAATACGCCGTCGGGGTTGGCAAAACTGCCCCCGCGAAAGATGCGTCCGGGGCCATCGCCTGTATTCAGCGGATTATTGACCGGTGAGTTGGCATAAAACGTTTCATCATACACGTCGGCCACCCACTCTGCCGCATTACCGGCCATATTGTACATCCCAAAGGGACTAACACCATTGGGGTAACTATCAACCGGCTGGGTATCGGGGGCGCTGGCCGCCGACAGGTTGGGGTCAAACGTATTGCCCCAGGGCCAGGTCAAGTTTTCAGGGCCGCTGGCAGCGTACTCCCACTGAGCCTCGCTGGGCAAGCGTTTACCCGCCCAGCGGCAGTAAGCCTCGGCCTGATCCCACGTGACTCCTACAACCGGATAATTATCATAGGTCGGATCATCACGGTAGCCTTTATAGGTGAATGAGTCGGCCTTGTTAGCCTGGGTGCAAGCGCCACTTTTGACGCAGGCCCGATATTGGGCATTGCTGACCTCAAAAATATCTATGTAAAAAGCAGCCAGAGAAACCTCGTGCTCCGGCGCTTCGTTAGCCTGGCCGGTGGACGACCCCATAAGAAAAGAACCGGCTGGAATCAGTATCATTCCCTCCGGAGTAGATGCTGCGGTAGCCGTCGGTGGCTCAGGGGTGTTGGTGGGTTCAGGCTCAGGGGTGTTGGTAGGTTCAGGCTCAGAGCTTGGCGTTGGAGCGGCGGTTGTGGCGGTTGCCGTAGCAATTACATCCGAGGTTGAGACTTCAGGGGAGGCTGTTGCCGCTACCGGCGCGGCGGAGATGGCCTCGAAGTCCACTTTGCGAATAGCCAATGAGTCATAATGGACGTGGGTCAGGGTTTCGTCAAAGGTTTCGACAAAGAAACCCACCTGGCCTTTGGCATAGTCCGCATCGCTGACCTGCGTGACAGGCTGACCGTTGATGTTAAAAACAAAATCAGGCCCTTTGGCATCCACCCGAAGAGTATCAGTCTTATCCGGGGTAAAGCCAAGCGGAGCGTGACCGCGCAGTGTTTCCACCTGACCCTCGGCCAGCGTCTCGAAACCGTTGGCGCTGCGTTTCAATACTTGCCAGGTTGATGTCCGGGTGGAGACCACAAAGGCATAAAATTGGTCGTCGCCCGTCCGGCGCAGGGCCAGGCCATAGCGAAAATTCCCCTTTTCCGTATCGGTGTGATCCACCAGCACCTTAGTTTCAGCCGTCACATCCTCAAAATCTGGCTCTTTAGAAATCACTGCCCAATCGTTGGGCACGCCCACCTGCACATGATAGTAGTCTGGGGGGTGATAGCCTAGTATCTCTTTGTCATCGCTCAAAACCGGCCAACCGCTCTTGGTGTCGGTAAAATCATCTTGAGCCAGAACGTCTGAAGCCGGGACATTTTCCCCCGTCTCCTCTTTAACTTGCTGCACGATCAATTCATCGTAGTGGATGTGGGTCAGGGTTTCGTCAAAGGTTTCAACAAAGAAACCGACCTGGCCGGAGGGGTAAGCGGCATCGCTTACCTGGGTCATTTGCTGGCCATTGACCAGAAAAGTGAAATTGGAGCCATTGGCGTCCACCCGCAGCATGTCGGTTTTATCCGGGGTAAAGCCTGGCGGAGCAAAGCCTTGCAGTGAGTCAACCTTGCCTTCGGCCAACACCTCTAACTTGCCCGCCGAACTTTTGAGAACTTGCCACTCACCCGTGCGCGACGACACGGCAAAGGCGTAATAATTGTCCCCCGACCGGCGCAGGGCCAGGCCGTAGCGGAAATTACCCTTTTCTGTATTGGTATGATCCACCAGCACCTTGGCTTCAACCGTCATGTCATCAAAATCCGGTTCGCGGGAAACAGCGGCGTGAGAGTTGGGCTGACCCACTTCGACGTGATAAAAATCGGGGGGATGATAGCCATAGAGATAAGTTCCTTCGCTCAAAATGGGCCAACCGCTGCCGGGATCGACAAAGTTGTCCTGCTCCAAAACACCCTCAACCTTGGCTGTTTCGGTTGGCGCTACGTTGACCTTATCGGCCGCGCAGCGAATTCCCGCCGTTTTCATAATCGACTCTTGATCCGGTGGCCCCTCCAGCCGGTAGGCCATGTCCTTCAGTAGACCATTCTCGCCGCCGCGTAGTATCCGGTCGCCCTCCTTCGCTGGCGGGGCATAAGGTTCGCCGACCCACTCCCACACGTTGCCCGCCATGTCAAACACGCCAAAGGCGCTTTGATTGGTTGGTTTGCCACCGACCTTATAAGTTCCACTGCGGGGGAGTTCAACCGCGCGGGGATCGTTGCCCCAGGGGTACAGCCGGCCCTCCCGGCCACGAGCCGCCACTTCCCATTCTGCCTCCGTGGGCAAGCGTTTTTTAGTCCACTGGCAATAAGCCGAGGCCAGATCCCAAGTAACCCCCTGCACCGGAAAATTCTCCTGATCGGCAGGGATTTTGCCATCCGACCAGCCAGCGGGTGCTTGGTTCTTGGTTTCCGTCAAAAATCTGGCATATTGGGTGTTAGAGACTTCGTACTGGTCAATCCAATACTCGCTTAGTTTGACCTCTTGGGGCGGAGCATAGTTCTGGCCCGGCGCATCCCGTCCCACCGTATAGGCTCCAGCAGGGATCCTGGTCATCTTTTCTGAGGACGGCAGGTCAGATTCAGCCGCAACTGCGACAGCCTGCTCCGCTTTTCCAGATTGATCCGAGCGGAAAAATAAAAAGGATAGGCCCACCCCCAAGATTATTACCGCCAGTACCACGACTGCCCCGATTATCCAGGGCAGAGGGTTACTTTTGCGAAGCGGCTGAACGACCCTGGAGCTTGAGACAGACTTCAAACCCGCTGCCGAGTCGACCACGGTCGGGTCGAAGCCCGGCGAGTTTTTAATAGGCAGCGTTGTCCCCACCCGCTTTGATATATCAATCGTCCGCAGCGCCACCGCCATATCCGAGGCGGTCCGGTAGCGATCCCCTGGTTCTTTAGCCAGGGCTTTTTTCGTCACCGCTACCAGCAAATCCGGGATATTTTGATTGATTTGATAGATGTCGGGGACCGGCTGAGTTACATGCTGCATCATCAAGCTGACGGCTGAATCAGCCTTGAATGGCGGCGCGCCGGTAATCATCTCAAACAGCATGACCCCTAGCGAATAAATATCAGAGCGCTCCGTGGGGCGTTCGCCCCGGGCCTGTTCGGGTGACATATAGAGAGCCGTGCCGACTACCGCCCCGGTGGCCGTATGCTGCACGTCGCCCAGCATTTTCGCCACCCCAAAATCCATCAAGATGGGCTGTCCCTGCGGATTGAGCATCACATTCGCCGGTTTCAGATCACGGTGAATCATGCCGCGCTGGTGAGCATAAGCTACGGCATCGCAGATGGAGGCCATAATCTGGATGGTCTCCGTCAGGGGCAGGCGCTGATGGGCGGCATTAAGGGTGGTGAGCCGGGCTTGCAGCGTTTCACCGGGCACATGCTCCAGCACCATATAGTAAACACCCTCATCATGGTCAAAATCATACACCTGGATGATGTTAGGATGGCGCAATTGGGCTACTGCGGCGGCTTCTTGCTCAAAACGGCGGACAAACTGAGGATCGTTAGAGAGGTGGGGGTGAATCAGTTTGACTGCAACGGTACGCCGCAGATTGGGATCATTAGCCTGGTACACGGTAGACATACCACCATGGCCCAGCAGGGCATCAATTTTATAGCGACCACCAATAGTGTGACCAATCCAACTCTGCTGAGGTCTGGATATAGATTGGGTCATAATAGACCTCCCCCAAAATAATATTTGTCAGAGAGACCAGGTTGAGTACTAAGCTGGATGCAGCATTCGGAGCGGGTGATGTCAGGCAGCAGGTTATGCGGTTAGCCGGCCTGGAAACGATGTTATTTTAACATCAATAAAAGTATAAGGGGAAAAAGGGGGCGCGTCAAGTAACATTAAAGTCCTAATCTGCGGCACCCTACCCCCATTCTGGAGCGACATCGAAAAATAGCGGCCTTATTTTTGAAGACTGGCCTAAGCTACCATAGCTCCTTCATAATAAAGCACTTGATTTTGTTCATCTCGCACGGCACTGGCGCTGTTGCGAACCCAAATAATGGTCCCGTCGAGCCGGCGCATTTGAACTTCAAAGTTTTGCACCACCCCATTGCGCTCTACCAGAGTCTGCCATTGCTGCCGCTCTTCGGCGTTGGCATATAAATGGGCCAGATTGACCGCCAACAGGGACTCCCGATTGGGATAGCCTAACATTTGGACCAGAGCCGGGTTGGCATCCAAAATTTGCCCGGCAGGGGTGGAACGATACAGCCCCACCGGCACGCCATCGAACAAGCTGCGATAGCGCGTTTCAGCTTCTTTGAGGGCCCGGCGCTGTTCCGCTTGCTCCAGGGCCAGCCGTACCGCTGTCGTCAGGCGGGTAAAATGCTTGGGCGATTTAAGAACATAATCATTCAAACCGGCCTTCATCGCCTCCACGGCCACCTCTTCGCTGCCGGTTGCCGTGAACATCACCACCGGACAGTCGGGCCAGCAATTTTTTATCGTGCGCAGTACGGTTACACCATCGGTCCAGCGCAATTGGTAGTCGGTAATGACCAGATCAAAGCCCCCAGCCTGTAAGGCTTGCGAAAAGCCATCGGCATCGGCCACTTGGACAATGTCAACATCGGTAAAATTACGACGTAATTCACGCACCACCAGGGTACGGTCATCGGGATTATCGTCAATTAACAGAATACGCAGTGCTTGGTTCATGGAGTACCTCCATTGGCGTCACCTGGAGCATAAGATTCAGGCTCGGCCTCAATACAACAATAGTAATGATACCATTCACTGCCGGTTTTACCAAAGCTTGGGGCTGAACGAGAGGAATTTCATTAAAACCAGGCCCTAATGAATTTTGACAACCGAAATCGGTAATCGTAGCGACAACCCTTGCGGTCGCCCAGGGCGGGGGCAAGCCCCGCCGCTACCACCTATTACCGGATTTGAAAATCAAAATTCATAGGGTGGCAGACCTTGAGGACCTTTATGCTACAAAGTTTCAGTCACCTTTTTGAGACCGGCGGGTTGGTCGGGGTTTAAGCCCTTGGCCTGAGTCAGGGCCAGGCTAAAAAGCTGCCCCGGCAAAACCGCTACCAAGGGGGTTAACCATTCTGGAATATTGGCCGGAAGAGGCAGCGGCAACTGGGCTTGACCCAGCACGGTCTCATCATCCGAGATGAGCAGCAACTCCGACCCTAATCTTTTGAGGTCACTCACCAAGGCCCGAATGTCTTCGGCTACGGTATCGGTGGGCGCAACTACCAGTACCGGGAAACCCTGGCCGATCATGGCAATTGGACCGTGGCGAAAATCAGCCGAGGAGTAAGGCTCGGCCACGGTGCCGGTCAATTCTTTGATTTTCAGGGCAATCTCAAAGGCGGTGGCGTAGTTGTAGCCTCGACCAATGACCACGCAATGCCCCATGTAGCGATACCGCTCCGCCCGAGCCAGCATAGGTGCAAGTCCGGCCAGAGCCTGACGCATCAACTCAGGCAGACTTTGCAATTGGGCCACGCGCTGGTCATCTTGGGCCAGGGCCGCGGAAAAGAGGGCTAACGCTCCCAGCGATGTGGTATACGTTTTGGTCGCGGCGATGGCCCGTTCCGGCCCGGCGTGAATAGGGATGACATGTTCGGCGGCCTGGGCCAGGGGCGAGGCCGGATCGTTGCTGAGAGCGATGCTCGGCCGCCCTTGCCGCCGCCCCTCGGCCACCACCGCCCCAATATCCGGCGATTGGCCAGACTGAGAAATCCCAATCACCAGCGCCCCGTTCAGCAGTGGCGGGCGCTCATACAGGGTAAAAAGCGATGGCGTCGCCAGGGCTACCGGCAGGCGATTGTGAACGCCAAAGACGTATTGAGCGTAACGGGCTGCATTATCGGAAGTACCCCGGGCCGCAATCAGCACATAGTCAAAACGACCGCGTAGCGAGGCCACCACTTCCTGCACGTGGGCCGTCTCTGCGTCCAGCAGCCGCCGGATGGCCTCTGGCTGTTCATTGATTTCCTGCTCCAAAATCGACATGACCATTATTTCAACTCCGCCGCATGAGCCTGAATTTTGCGGATAGCGGCAACAGCGTCGTCCACCCCCTGAGGGCCGGCCCGAAAAATTGACTCGTCCAGCCAGACCGCTTCGTGCTCGCAGGCACATTCAGCTTGGGGCAAATCCATCCGCTCAAATTGAAACCTTTCGGGGAAGGCGCTGGGCACCGGCAATTTGGACAGGTGCGGTTGAAACAGTTCATAATGGTGCATAGCTTCGTAGCCCACCCAGCAGGGGATGCCTTCGGCGGCCAGGGCGTCACAGACAGGTCCATGCTCGGCCCCAAAAACTGCCGGGTCAATCGCAAAAATGTAGCGATAGAACGAGCGGGTGGTGTGGCGCGGGTCGCGCTTGAGCACCCGCACCCCAGGGATGTCGCTCAGGGCCTCGTCCATGTAGTCGCCCATTTCCTCGCGTTGCCTGGCTTGTTCCGGGAAGCGGTCGATGGCCACATTGCCCAGGGCCGCCTGCAACTCGGTCATGCGGTAGTTTGAGCCCATGGTGAACATTTGCTCAGCTTCGTCGTGGGGCCGGCCGCAATCAATGATGCTGGTGGCTCGCGTGGCCAGTTCGGGAGTGCGGCATAACAGCACTCCACCTTCGCCGGTGCTCAGGATTTTGGACGATTGCAGACTGAAGGAACCAAAATGACCGATCGTGCCGGCGCCACGGCCCCGCCATTTGGCCCCGTGAGCGTGGGCGCAATCTTCGATGACCATCAAGTTGTGCCGCTCGGCGATGTCCATGATAGCGTCCATATCGGCCATTTGCGCGCCCAAATGGACCGGAATGATCGCCCTGGTTTTTGGGGTAATCGCCGCCTCAACCGCTTTTGGATCAAGGCAGT
>CAZRYD010000201.1:0-321 GCA_964604225.1 uncultured Caldilineaceae bacterium | reverse complement strand
TTTCCGGGTCAATATCCACGATGACCGGGATGGCTCCGGCGGCCATCGGCGCGGCGGCGGTGGCCTGGAAGGTATAGGCCGGCACGATGACCTCGTCGCCCCAGCCGATGCCGGCGGCGCGTAGGGCGACCTCCATGGTGATCGTGCCATTGGCTACGGCGACAGCATAGCCGCCGCCCTGCAATTCGGCAAAGCGCCGGGTGAATTCAGCGGTTTGCGGGCCGGGGTAGGGAAAGCCGCCCCACCGCCCCGATTTGATAACGGCGGTCACTGCTTCAATATCCCGCTCATCGTGAACGGGCCAGGTGGGGTAGGGTTCTT
>CAZRYD010000200.1:8713-12501 GCA_964604225.1 uncultured Caldilineaceae bacterium | reverse complement strand
GCTCTCCTTGTTCAAGGTCCCTAAACTCGCCTAATTTTTGGGACGCCCCCGGTTGGCAGTTGCAGATTGCTGTCTGTGACATTTTATGTTATTGTCACATCTGAATAAATTGGGGTCCAAAGCTTGCTTTGGACCCCAAAGTCTTGTCTAGAAAAAGAGGATCCGACTATTTATCGTCAGCCACGTCCGGCGCCGGTGTTGACCCCTAGCATCGGCGCTGGCTCGGTCAAGCAGGGGTTGTGGGTCGCCAAAATTTACTATTTTATCTTTTTTGGGGCTATTGGTTGTCTCGTGCCATTCTTTAATATTTATCTTAAAGCGAAAGGTCTCAGCGGCGTTGAGATTGGCTGGCTGGGCAGCATCGCGCCGATGATTGCGCTGGTAGCCAACCCCTTTTGGGGGACCGTCGCCGACCGTTGGCAGATTCACCGCCTGGTGCTGGCGCTATGTGCGTTTGTGGCCGGATTGGTCGCCCTATTTTTTCTGGGTGTGAGCAACTTCTGGCCATTGATGGCCCTGGTCACGGCGTTGTCATTTTTTCGCACCCCCATCGGCTCCATTGTGGATAGCACGGTGATGGACATGGTCAAGCGTGCTGGCAGCAGCTATGGCCAGCAGCGCTTGTGGGGAACAGTGGGTTTTGTTCTGGCTACTTTTACCCTGGGCCAATTGTTAACGCCGGCCAAGCTGAGTCTCATTTTTTGGCTGCACGGCGGCTTGCTGGGGTTGGCTTGTGCTGGATTGAGCTTTTTATTACCTATTGAAAGCGTCCCGCACAAGGTAGGGATGTGGCAAAGCATGCGTACCCTGGCCACCCAGGGGAGCTACCTGAGTTTTCTGATCGCTATGACTTTGTTAGGGATGGGTATCTCAGCCTATATCGGCTTTTTGGGTTTACATATTCTGGCCCTTGGCGGCAACGAGGCCCAGGTGGGCTTAGCCTGGACGGCTAATTCTTTACCCGAAGTGATTTTGATGTACTTTGGCGCGCGTTGGCTGGGCCATTACAGTCACAAACGGCTTATTATAGCCGGACTCCTGGGTTTTGCCCTGGTCTGGACCCTGGCCGGGCTGGCCCCCACTCCTACCCTGATTATTACGGTTATCCCCGGCATGGGCCTCTGCTTTGGCTTTTTCTGGGTGGCGGCGGTCGGCTATGCCAGCGAAGCCGCTCCGCCGGGCTTGAGCGCTACCGCCCAGGCCTTGATGGGTGCAGCCCAGAGTGGTTTGGGCTGGAGCCTGGGATCGGTTATCGCCGGATATTTGTGGGATAATACCAACGGGCATATGGTCCTCTTTTTTGCTGCTTTTAGCTTTATCCTGGCCACCTTGATTTTTTGGCTGGGAAACCGCGCTCCAAAAAGTATTGATTTACTGAGTGAAGCGTAGTATAATGGTTCTAAGGGGTGTAATTGATAAAAACGCAAAATTATGGTTATCCGGTGATGCGCTAGGTGAGTTTTCACCTCGTCATCTGGCCAGGTGAGGATGCCTGACCCATTTCGTGATCAAACTCCTCAGATGCAAGCGCATCTGAGGAGTTTTTATTATTAGGTTAGTTCTTTCAAGGAGGTTAATTATTGACTATGTACCACACAATTTTGGTTCCATTGGATGGCTCAAAGCGAGCGGAGGCCATTTTGCCGCACGTGGAAGACCTGGCCCAGTGTTATCAGGCTAAGGTAGTTTTGTTACAGGTGATCGAACCAAAACCCCTTTTGATTGATGGGGCTAATGCTGTGCCTGACATCATCGAACACGAACAACATCTCAAAATCGCCCAGGATTATCTGACCACACTCCAGGGCAGCCTGCGCGGAAAGGGTATTGAGGTCAAGATAGGGGTAGCACAAGGTCCAGTGGTAACCGAAATTATTGATGTCGCCGAACGCGAAGGGGCAGATCTGATTGCTATGGCCAGCCACGGCCGGACCGGTCTGGCCCGAGTGTTTTATGGGAGCGTAGCGGCAGGGGTCTTACATCGGGTGGACCGGCCGCTGTTGCTTGTTAGAGCAGATGGAAATGATTAGAGACGGGGGGAGAAAGGATTTCAATCATGGCTGTCATCACCATTTCTCGACAGTATGGGAGTGGCGGTGATGAAGTTGCTGCCCAAGTTTGTAGCCTCTTAGGTTATCGTTTCTTTAACAAGGGCTTGATGAGCCAGGTAGCCGTTGAGGTAGGTCTCTCAGAAACTGAAATTGTTGATTTCTCCGAGGATAACTACAAGATACGGGGCTTTCTGGAACGCTTGTTTAACCGAGGGAGTAGTGCACGTTCGGCGGCTGAAGTTGACATTTGGAAAACGGATAGCCTTGAGGCCGAACCCAAACAGGTGATGGAATTGGATGAGGCCAGAAGTATCGCTTTAGTCCAGAGTACCATCCAGGCGGCTTACCGGCTGGGCAATGTGGTTATTGTTGGGCGGGGCGGTCAGGCTGTACTTAAAGATAAGCCCGACGTGCTCCACGTGCGGATAGAAGCGCCTCTGGATACACGAGACCAGCGCGTGAGTCGGGAAGAAAAGGTCAGCCTGGGAGCAGCACAAGATATTGTGGTCAACCATGATCGGGCCGCTGCGGCTTATCTAAAGCATTTTTATAACCTTGATTGGGCCGACGCCAAGCTCTATGACCTGGTCATCAATACCGGTAAACTCGATATTGAAACAGCGGCGCAGCTTATCGTCAGCGCGGTTAATCATCTATCCTCACCTGTGGCCCCTACCTCCGGGTAGGTGTGGGGGCCTAATTAGGAGGTATACCTCATGGGTCCTGTTGAATCTTTGGCTCCGGAAGCCCTCTGCCGGCGCTGCGATCCGACCGAGTTTGCTTTTGCGACAACGGCTGAACTGGAGGAGTTGACTGAAATCATCGGCCAGAACCGCGCCGTTGAAGCAGTTCGGTTTGGAATTGGTATCCGCCAGCAAGGATATAACCTCTACGCGTTGGGGCCGCAAGGTGCGGGAAAATATTCTGTTATCCACCAATTTCTTGAACAGAAGGCGGCTACCGAAACGGCTCCGGCCGATTGGTGCTACGTCAATAACTTCGACCAGCCGCATCGACCGCATTATCTGAAGCTGCCTCCCGGCTTGGGGACAACCCTGCGGCAGGATATGGCTCAACTGATTGAGGAATTACAGACAATCATTCGGGCTAATTTTGAAAGCGAAGATTACCGGACGCGGCGGCAGGTCATCGAGGAGGAGTTCAAAGAGCAACAGGAGAAGGCATTTGACGAGCTGCAACAGGAAGCGCAAAAGCGAGGAATTGCCTTAATTCGCACGCCCGTTGGGCTGGCATTTGCTCCCAAGCACGAAGGGCAGGTGATCAGCCCCGAACAATTCCAGAACCTGCCACAAGAAGAGCAGGATAAGGTTCAGGCCGATATTTCCGTTTTGCAGGATCAACTCCTGGCTACAATCCAGAAATTGCCTCGTTGGGAGAAAGAACTGCGCGACCGGCTCAAGGCGCTTGACCGGGAGGTAACCCTCTTTGCCGTGGGGCATCTCATCGATGAATTACGCCAAAAATACGACTCGCTGCCAGAGGTGGTTAATTACCTGGCGGCGGTGCAGCAGGATGTGGTGGATAACGTGGATGATTTCCGCAACCCGGAGGAGACCGCCCCCGCCCCGTTCCCGGGCGTACCGCTCCCCCGACCGTTGCTGGGGCCGCCGCTCTTTCACCGCTATCAGGTCAACGTTTTGGTAGATCAGAGTAACGCCCAGGGCGCGCCGGTTATTTACGAGGATTATCCCACTTATCAAAATTTAATCGGCCAGG
>CAZRYD010000200.1:0-8613 GCA_964604225.1 uncultured Caldilineaceae bacterium | reverse complement strand
TGGGTGAACGCTTGCTGTATTATCTGCTTTGTCAATATGACCCCGATTTCGGCGAACTCTTCAAAGTGGAGGTAGATTTTGAAGACGAAATGACGCGCAGCCCGGAAAATAACCTGCTCTACGCCCGACTGATTGGTACGCTGGCTCGAAAAGATGGGCTGCGCCACTTTGACCGGTCGGCTGTGGCCCGGACGATTGAGGCCAGCGCCCGGCTGGTCGGCGACGCCGAAAAGCTCTCCACTCGGATGCAGGGCATCGCCGACCTGCTGCGCGAGGCCGACTACTGGGCCGGCCAGGCGGGCCACGAGGTGGTTGGCGCAGCCGATGTGCAGCAGGCCATTGAGGCCCAGATCTATCGCGCTGACCGGGTGCGGGCGCGGATGCAAGAAGAGATTCAGCGGGGGACGATTCTGATTGACACGCAGGGTGAGAAAGTTGGACAGATCAACGGCCTGTCGGTGCTGACGTTGGGTAATTTTGCATTTGGTCGTCCCAGCCGGATCACGGCCCGAATTCGCCTGGGCAAGGGTGAGGTGGTAGACATCGAGCGAGAGGTGGAACTGGGTGGTCCGATTCACTCTAAAGGAGTTCTGATCCTGGCCAGCTTCCTGGGCGCGCGTTTTGGGCTGGAGCGACCCCTATCACTGTCGGCCAGTTTGGTTTTTGAGCAATCCTATAGTGGGGTTGAGGGCGACAGCGCCTCGTCCGCTGAATTGTACGCGCTCCTTTCGGCGCTGGCCGAAGTTCCCCTCAAGCAGTCGCTGGCTGTAACCGGATCGGTTAACCAACACGGCCAGGTTCAGGCCATTGGCGGAGTCAACGAGAAAATCGAGGGTTTCTTTGAGGTCTGCCGGGCCAGAGGGTTAACCGGGGCCCAAGGCGTGTTGATCCCCAGCGCCAATGTAAAGCATTTGATGCTGCGCCAGGATGTGGTTGAAGCCGCTGCATCCGGGCAGTTTCAGATCTATCCGGTCGAGACGATTGATCAGGGTATCGAAATCCTGACCGGCTTGCCGGCAGGTGAGCCGGACGAGGCCGGCCACTTTCCGGAAGGCAGCATCAACCAGCGGGTCGAGTTGCGCTTGGCAACGTTGGCGGAGAAGTGGCGGGCTTTCAGCACGCCGGCCGCCGCTCCGGCGGAGGGTAAACCATGAAGGAAGCGGAGCGGGAACAGGAAGTCAAACGCATCCTGGTGGCGTTGGATACTTCCAAACACAGCCTGGCGGCCCTGGCTGCGGCGGTTGAACTGGCTGCTTCGTTGGGGGCAGAGCTATTAGGTCTCTTTGTAGAAGATATTAACCTGCTTAGATTGGCCGGGTTGCCCTTTGCCCAGGAGATTACCCCAGCGGCGGTAGCCCGGCAGATGGACAGTGTTCGCCTGGAACAGGAATTGCGCATCCAGGCGGCCCAGGCCCGCCGAGCTATGGCTGAAGCCGCCGAATCTTCACAGGTGCACTGGTCATTTCGAGTAGTGCGCGGGCAGGTAGCAGCAGAGGTGTTGACGGCGGCTTTGGAAGCAGATTTGCTCAGCCTGGGCATTGCCAGCCGGCCCTTGATCCGGCGCACCCGGATGGGTTCGACCGCGCTGACGGTGGCGGCTAAAGCACCCCGAACTGTGCTTTTGCTTCAGCACGGGGAGCGACTGAACCAGCCTGTCGTGGTTACGTTTGATGGTTCGGCGGCGGCCAATCGCGCCCTGGATATTGCCGCCCACCTGGTGCAAAAAATCAAATTGCCGGCCCGATTGCCTTTGCTGGTACTGATTATGGCTGAAGCTGGTTCGCTTGAAGTAGCTCAACAACTGGAACAAGAAACGACTACCCGATTATTAGGGCAAGTCGCTCAGCTCAAATTCCGGCGTCTAGCTCAAGCGAACCTGACAAGCCTCATTCAGACCGTCCAGGCTGAAAAGGCCGGTTTGTTGGTGTTGGGGGGTGAGACCCCCCTCCTGGAGGCTGAAACCATTCAAGCCCTGCTGGACAAGATAATCTGCCCGGTATTGCTGGTGCGCTAACTCAGTGCAAAAGGGCCAAAATGAGCTGCGCTAGCAGAATTTTGCTAATAGTGGCAATGGGGTACACGGTGGCGTAGCCAATATTGGGCAGGTCATTTTCGCTTTGTTCCAGGGCAAAGCCGAGCACTGCCGGTTGAGTTTGCAAGCCGGCCAGAATGCCGGTGAGCAAACCCATCGGAATATGTAAGAAATAGTGGCCTACCAGTAGCACTGCCAGCGCCGTAACACAGGTAATGATCGCTCCGGCCGCAAAAATAGCTAGACCGCCACTTTGGGCAAACGTAGTGAAAAAGGCATAGCCTGAGCGGGTACCAACGCCGGCCAGAAAGAGAATGAGGCCAAACTGGCGCAGCACCAGGTTGGCGCTATAAGGCATAGCCCAGACCAGGGGGCCGGTCCGGCCTAATTTGCCCAAAATTAGCGCTGCCACCAGCGGTCCCCCGGCCAGACCAAGTTTAAAGATAACCCCACCGGGTAGCGGAATAGGGATCAAGCCCAGGAGCAATCCCAGCGTTAAGCCCAGGCTGAAGGTCAGGATGTCGACTTCGCTGAGGGCGCGATAAGAGTCGCCAAAAAACTTGCTCACGGCGGCCATATTCTCCGGCTTGGCTACGACGCGCACCCGGTCACCGGGTTCCAAAACCGTATCGGCGTGAGGCAGCAACTCCACATCGCCTCGCCGGAGCCGGGTGACGATGGCCCCAAACTGTTGCGGCAGATCAAAGTCGCTCAGGCGATGTCCCACCACCCGCGGATTGGAGACAAACACGCGCCGAAAATCGTACTCCGTGCGGTCCAGTTCGAGTCGCTCAGTACTGGGTTCGCCTAAATAGGTCATTACCTGGTCAAGTTCCTCCTGCGTCCCTATCATTGTAAGTAGGTCACCCACCGCCAGGCGTGTATCTCCCTTGGCCAGGGTTAGTGGCTCATTTACGTGTTTAATCCGGCCAAAAATAACCTGCCAATGATATTTTTGGAGTAATTCTCGCACCGTGGTTTGAGATGCATCGGGCTGGGTGACGCGAATGGTCCGTGCTTGGAGTTGCATATTGGTTGCGCCGAGATCGCCGGCCTCTTTGGCTTCGCGCGTATAATCAATCTTCCACAAGCGCTGCATGGTAAAAATAGCGCCAATCATCCCTATTACACCCATTGGATAGGCAATCGAGTAACCGATCACCGGCTCATTGATCATCTGATCCAGTAAGTCGGTGGGCGCGGTTCTTTTGATCTGCTCCAATAGGCTGGCTAGGGTGGGGGTGTTGGTCAGGCTGCCGGCAAACAAACCAGCGGTGATAGTCGGCTTGAGTTTTAGCACATAATAAGCGCCCACAGCCAATGCTGCTGCTAAAATCAGCGCGCTTACCACCAACAAATTATCACGTAGCCCTTTGCGACCAAATGAGGCAAAGAAACCGGGCCCACTGCTCAAGCCAATGGTATAGACAAACAAAATCAAGCCTAAGACATAAACAATTTCCGGCAATTTGAGGTCGGGGTGGAGTGCGCCAATAGCCAGGCCGACAAAAAGTACGGCTGCTACCCCCAGGCTGCTGCCCTTAATTTTGATGTGCCCCAAAGGGTAACCGATGGCGGCAACAATGAATAATAATAACATTGGATTGTCAAGCAATATTTGAATCATAAGTAGCTCCAAATTAGATAAGGGAAAGGGCAGACGTTCAAACGCCTGCCCCCCTTGATTTAACCCTCGATAATGTTAACAAAAGCCTGGTTTCGGCTAAGCAGCGACTAATCTATAGGCGTTATTGATTCCAAATTGCCATTTTTCGGGAGAGCGCCACAAGGCGGAGAGAATCAACTCTCGGATGAAGATCATTTCTTTGGGCAGGCTATCATATAACTTAAAAAATAACTCTTCATGGGAGAGAACTTCTTCCACCCATTCCTCCCGGTCTACGGCCATCAACCCCTGGAACTTTTCGAGGGTGAACTCTTCCAGGCCGTGCCAATCAATATCCTCGTAGCGGGGCATCCAGCCGAGCGGGCTTTCAACGCCTACTGTCTGACCATTGGCCCGTTCGATAATCCACTTTAACACCCGCATGTTTTCGCCAAAACCGGGCCAGATAAATTGGCCGTTTTCATCTTTGCGGAACCAATTGACCCCGAAAATTTTGGGTGGGTTAGGAATCATCCGCCCAAAATTCAGCCAGTAATTAAAGTAGGCGCCCATATGATACCCGCTGAAAGGCAGCATAGCAAAGGGGTCGCGTCGCACCACGCCCACCTGTCCGGCGGCGGCGGCAGTGGTTTCGGAGCCCATTGTGGCCGCCAGATAAACCCCATAGTTCCAGTTAAAGGCTTGATAGACCAGAGGAATGACGCTGCTGCGCCGCCCGCCAAAGATAAAGGCTCTAATTGGCACACCGCGCGGGTCTTCCCAGTCGGGGTCAATGGATGGACACTGGCTGGCCGGGGCGGTAAAACGAGCATTGGGATGGGCGGCTTTCCGGCCTGAGTCGGGGGTCCAAGGCTGACCTTGCCAGTCAATCAATTTCGGCGGTGGGGAGTCGGTCATCCCTTCCCACCAGACATCGCCGTCGGGTGTCAGGGCCACATTGGTAAAGATGGTGTTGTGGGTGATGGTCGCCATAGCGTTCGGGTTCGATTTGTCGGAGGTGCCGGGGGCGACGCCGAAATAGCCGGCTTCAGGGTTGATGGCGTGAAGTTGGCCATCCGGTCCCGGCTTAATCCAGGCAATGTCGTCGCCAACGGTGGTCACTTTCCAGCCGTCAAAGGCAGCGGGCGGAATGAGCATGGCAAAATTGGTTTTACCGCAAGCGCTGGGGAAAGCGGCGGCTACATACGTTTTCTGACCTTGCGGCGACTCTACTCCCAGAATGAGCATATGCTCGGCCAGCCAGCCTTCGTCTCGGCCCAGCACGGAGGCAATTCTGAGGGCAAAACATTTTTTGCCCAATAAAGCATTGCCGCCGTAACCACTGCCGTAAGACCAAATGGAGCGTTCTTCTGGGAAATGGACAATATATTTGTGTTCTTTGTTGCAAGGCCACGGCACATCTTTTTGGCCTCGTTCTAGCGGCATCCCAACTGAGTGCATGCAAGGTACAAATTCACCGTGTTCGCCTAAGACTTCCAGAACTTTCTGGCCTATGCGGGTCATGATTCGCATATTCACCGCCACATACGGTGAGTCGGTCAGCTCGACGCCGATATGAGACAGGGGCGACCCAATGGGCCCCATGCTAAAAGGCACCACATACATCGTCCGGCCACGCATACAGCCATCAAAAAGCCCATTTAGAATGGTTTTCATCTCTCCAGAGGCCATCCAATTATTGGTCGGCCCTGCGTCATTTTTGGAAAGAGAACAAATAAAGGTCCGATCTTCGACCCGAGCCACATCGCTGGGATCAGAGCGGGCCAGGTAGCTGTTAGGCCGCTGGGCTTCATTCAGTTTGATGAAAGTACCCGACTCTACCAGGGTCTGGCAAATTCGATCATATTCCTTCTGCGAACCATCACACCAGTAAACTTGGTCTGGCTGGCAGAGGGCGACCATCTCCTGAACCCACATCTTCAATTTTTCGTTTTTTACATACGCTGGAATTTGCATGGCGCCTCCTTTTGTGGCTCTTATTTATAAATAAGGTCTGCAGCGTACATCATTATATCTTAACAACAATTTTCGGGGAAACTATCTGCGGTGATAGAGGGTGTCCGGCAAGTTTGTTTAAACCATATCCTAAAATTTGCTATCCTGAAAGTGTTATATGTCATCGATTAGATAGGCAATTCGTCACTTTTTAGTGAATTATTTCACAATATCAACTCTCCTTTTACCCTTTACTACTTTGCATAACGGTGATATAATAAAAGCAAATTTAACATATATTTTGCCGAGGTTAGCCTTGAGTCGGGTACAACAGCTCTACCAGTTACAAATGCTTGATAGCGAGCTAGATAAAATCAACCAACAGCTAGCCGAAATTGCTGCCCGCCTGGGTGAAAGTGACGTCTTAAAACAAGCTAAGACTCAGGTTCAGACGGCTGAGAACCAGCTTCGCCAGGCCCAGGCCACGATGCAGAATCTCAATTTGGAGGTCCAAAGCCTGGCCGGAAAAATTGTCCAGGAGGAGAAAACGCTCTATCAGGGCAAGGTGCTCAGCGCCAAAGAGGCGGCCAATTTGCAAGATGAAATTGCCTCGCTCAAGCGTCGCCACGGCCAGCGCGAAGAGCTTTTGTTAGAAGCTATGCTGGGGGTAGAAGAGGCCGAGCAGCAACTCAAACAATCCCAGGCCGGCTTAACTACCATCCAAAATGCCTGGCAAAATGACCAGGCAGATTTAAGCCAACAACAGGCAGCCTTGCAAACCAGATCAGCCGAACTCAAACAACAACGTCCGGTCACCGTCAAGGTGATTGACGCCGATGACCTGGAAGAATACGAAGACTTGCGCAAAAGAAAAGCAGGTCGAGCCCTGGCGGTGGTTAAAGATGGAATTTGTTTGGGTTGTGGCGTGGGCGCTTCTAGCAGCCGCGTCCAGCATGCCCGGGCCGGAACTGAGTTGATTTATTGCGGCACGTGTGGCCGTATCCTCTACGTAGTCTAAGGAGAGAGTCATGCCCCTGCGAACTGTTCAAGTAGATGTAGACGACGCCATCTTTCAAGCAGCCCTCAATCGAGCTACCCGCGAAGGAAAGGCTATTGGCCAGGTTATTGGCCAATTTTTGAGCCAATATGCCCAGGGAGCCGCTGCCGGCGCACCGACGACCTATACCGTGCAAAGCGGCGATACCCTGGGGCGCATTGCCCAAAAAGCCTATGGTGACGCGCGCCGCTACCCGCTTATCCAACAGGCCAACAATCTAGCCAACCCCAGCAATATCTGGGTGGGGCAGGTGTTAATCATTCCAGCCTTGGATTCTACGGCTGTACCCGCTTCTACCTCGGTGCCCGCACCGCCACCGGCGCCCAAGCCCGTAACCGCAGTGCCGACAACTTCACCCATCACGGCTGCACCTGTGGTGATGCCCCAACCCACCCGAACCACGACCCCGCCGCCCCAACCACCTATCCAATGGGCAGGGTCACCCAACTTCAACCAGCGCCGCAGCCCCAACGACATTACCGCGGTGGTGATCCATTCAACGGCCAACAACCGGCTGCAGGGCGTGATCGATTGGTTCAACAACCCCAATTCCCAGGTCAGTGCGCATTACACCGTAGGTAAAGATGGTAAAATCGTTCAGCACGTGCGCGACGCCGACCGGGCCTGGCATGCCGGCCAAAGCGTCTGGAAAGGGCGCAATTCGGTCAATGATTTTGGGATCGGTATCGAACTGGTCAACCTCAACGATGGGCAAGACCCTTACCCTGAAGCGCAGCATCAGGCCAATGTTGCCTTGTGTGCTTATTTGTGCTACATTCATAATATTAAAGTTGACGATATTATGGGGCACCTCGATATTGCCCTGCCCCCCGGCCGCAAGTCTGATCCGCGCGGGTACGATCTCAAGCGTCTCCGCCGTGAGGTCGCCGCAGTGTTGGGGGAATGAGTTAGCCAAAATGACTTCTATGCGCTATGACTCCCGCCGTTGGCTCCCCATGCCACGGGCTATAGGTTGTTATACTTAACGACTTCTACTTTGGCCATTCCGTAAAGCCGCCCTGACAATAATTTTGCCAAAGCGACCAGGGGGTGTCTATTGCCCGGCATTTCAACGCTTGAGGCAATAAATCCTCTGACTGACCCAATCCACCTTTATTAAAAATCTATAGTTTAGCCATTAGTTCTAGCTGAAGAGCAGAGCTTGCTTTGTTTTTACCTTCAATAAATTGGAGCTACTGGCCATATGGGAGAATAGAAAATGACGACACTCTTTGAAAAACAAGCAACTCCGCTGCACTCAGTTCAACCTGCCAAGAGTTCAGATGAACGTTCACCCCGGATTGTCACCGATCTGCCCGGCCCTAAAGCGCAGGCGCTCCTGGCCCGTGATGCCCAGGTAGTTTCGCCTTCCTACCCCCGCGACTATCCTTTTGTGATGGATTATGGCCGGGGGGCCGAGGTGTGGGACGTGGACGGCAATCGCTTTATTGATTTTGCCGCCGGTATTGCCGTTACCTCCACCGGCCATGCCCACCCCGAAGTGGTCGAGGCGATCAAAAGCGCCGCCGATAAATTTCTGCACATCTCTTCGGATTATTACCACGAGCTGCAAATCAGGCTGGGCGAGAAAATGAATGAGATTGCCCCTTTTGACGAGCCGGCCATGACCTTCTTTACCAATTCCGGCACCGAAAGCGTCGAAGGGGCTTTGAAGCTGGCCCGCTACGTGACCAAGCGTCCCCGTTTTATCGGCTTTATCGGCGGCTTTCATGGCCGCAGCATGGGGTCGTTGGCCTTTACCGCCAGCAAATATACCCAGCAGGCCGACTTCTTCCCGACAATGCCCGGTGTGACCCACGTGCCTTTCCCCAACAACTACCGCCCGATTTTTGCCGGGGCCGACCAGGGGCTGGCCGTGCTCAATTACATCGAAAATGTGTTGTTCCAGAGCAACATTCCGGCCAGGGAAGTGGCCGCCGTGCTGCTCGAACCGATCCAAGG
>CAZRYD010000199.1:10049-12547 GCA_964604225.1 uncultured Caldilineaceae bacterium | reverse complement strand
CTCCCCTAGCCCCTCCCCCGATTCGGGGGAGGGATTAGGGAGGGGGTATTTACGAAGGAGAAAAGTAATATGACTAAATTTGGCTCGCATGCTTATCTCTGGATTGACGAGTGGACCACCGAAAAAGGCAATTATGCCATTGCGGCCACGGCTAAGGCTGGCTTCGACTTGATCGAGATGCCGCTGCTCAAGCCGCAAGAGTTTGATGCCGCCTCGCACAAAAAGGCGCTGGCTGAAACCGGTATCGAGGGGAGAACTTCGTTGGCCTTGCCGGCGGAGCTTCATCTGCCCTTCCAACCCAGGAAGGCTCAGCAGTTCCTTCTAAGTGCCCTGGAAAAAGTTGAAGCAGTTGGCAGTACTTTTCTGGGTGGCTGCATTGCCTATTCGCTGGGCGTGTTTTCCAATCAAGCGCCCACGGAGGCCGAGCGCCAGGCGGTTGTAGATGTGATCGGGGCGGTGGCCTCAGCCGCCAAGAAGCGAGGAATTACCCTGGGCTTTGAAGCAGTCAACCGTTACGAGTCCTACCTGTACAATACCCTGGCCGACAGCCGAGCCACCATTAAAGCCATCGGCGCGGATAATATCGTGCTGCATCCCGATACCTACCATATGAACATCGAAGAGGAAGGTTTTTACCAGCCGCTGGTCGAGTGCGCGGATGTATTGGGCTACATTCACATTAGCGAAAGCCATCGCGGCCTGGTCGGCACCGGCACCATAAATTGGGATGAGGTGTTCCGCGGCCTGGCCGACGCCAAATATAGCGGTCCGCTGGTATTGGAGTCGTTTACCGCCATCAACCCCGATTTGATGGCAGCGACCAAGCTGTGGCGACCGCCTCGCCAGGGTTCGGCGGTGTTGGCCGGCAAAGGGCTTGAGTTCCTCCGCGCGTACGCTCAACAATTTGGGTTGTGAGGCTCGGTTCTAAAAGTTAGTGTTATACACGTCCGCCAGCAGATGAATCCGAGTCCAGGCTTCTGCGTCGCCGGGTTGATAGGATCGAATGGTATAGGGGGGTGGTAGTTCGTATTGCGGGATATCATCCAAGTGGCCGCAGACCATAGCGACAGGCATATTTTCAACCGATTGAGGGAACATAAGGCTCATTGAATTCCCTTGAAGATAAGCGGCAAGTAGACATTCTTTACACCGACGCCAACGGTATAGAGTTGAATATCAGTTCCCTCCGAGTTGCTGGCTCGCACCTGGACGCTGTGAAACCCTTGCTGCACTGGAGTTGGCAGCCAAGAAATCACCCCGGTTGTTGGGTCAATCGTCATGCCAAGGGGCGTTATGTCCAGGGTGTAGGTGGGTACCGGACTGCCCACAGCTACTACCGAATACGTATAAGATTGGCCAATTTCCGCAGAAATGTTCGGGTTTGAGGTAATCCTGGGGGCAAATAGCCCACCGCAATAACCAGGCCCCGGTACGCCATTGTTGTAATGAGCTTGAATTTCGCTTACGGATAGGGATTTATGATAGATGGCTACCTCGTCGATGACGCCCTCAAAGTGGAAGCCACCACTCCGGTTCAACCAGCCAATGTTCAGCGCGGCTGTGGCCGAAGTAAACCCGGTGGTATAAACCTTGACAGCCGAGTCAACTTCGACACCATCCACGTAAAGACGATTCACATTGCTGGCGCCGTCTCGTACACCGACCAGATGATGCCAAGCGCCATCATTAATAGCAGGTCCTTCTAATAAGCTATTACTCCCGGTTGTATCCTCCAACTGAAAACGCGCTGCACCCGTTCCACCCGTACAGCCAACCCACCAGTGTAGCGGTGAGTTAGCCTTATCATCACGGCCAATGATAACCTCGTTATTGGGTATACCCGAAACGGCGCAGGTTTTTCCGGGAACGCCCTTCATCCATAACTCGATGGAAAAGCTCTCATTTTTATCCCAATTGAAGGAGTTGTCATTGGGTATCGCCGGGACATCAATACCGGTACTCGTTCCATTGAAAGTTTGAGCGCCATTGACCCATCCCTTAGCTAAACTGGCGGGACAGACGCCGGCACACTGCGCGTCATGGTTGCTCTGAAAATCATCGTAGCTGGGGCCGCTGGTTTCGTCGAACTTCCAATAAGCGAGTGTTTCGGTTATACACGCTGTGGCTTCGATTGAGATAACCTGGGTCGCGTGAATGGCGGTGGTCGCTGCACCGGCGATGAAGCCAGCCGTTTTGGCCCCGGTCATATCAGCCTCGGTCCTGGCAAAACCGCCATTACTAAGAATACCGATACCAGAGGCAATTGAGCCTTGGGCTAAAATCAAGGCTGGAATCAACATTGTTAGAAGCGACAAAGTTGAGGCCAGCCCTAAAAGGATAAGTATTCGGGGTATAAATAACCTCTTCAAAGTCATGTTCTGCCCCTTTTTAACACACAGGAACCGTAGTGAATAATTTTTAGGATGGTAGTATACGCGTCAGTCCACTAAACGCACAATTTAATTTCAGAAGCATTGTCCGGTCAGGAACTTCAGTTG
>CAZRYD010000199.1:0-9949 GCA_964604225.1 uncultured Caldilineaceae bacterium | reverse complement strand
AACCTTTCTGCGTAGAAATCATTGGGACTGCAACCCACTATAGCACACTTAGCCGGTGCTGACAATCGCTGCCATATCCCGCCAGCCAGCAAACAAAAACCCCGCCTACACCGGCGGGGTAAGGCCCAATAACATATTTGTAAGGCTGCTTCAGGCTTCGCTGGGCGCTGATTGTGCCGAGAGCGCGGGGGTGGGGCGACGCTTCTTCTGCCATTCAGCCAGATAGTAACTGCCGATGACAAACACCGCTGCTGTTGCCTGGAGCAAGAGACCTTCCCAGGTGGGGTAGGTCCCAAACCAGACACCCGTCCAGTACGGCAGGGGCAGTTCAGCAATGGGATGGATGGGCAGCCAGCCGACCACCTGCAACACATGCGTGGTATTGCCCACCATCACCAGCAGCACCCCACCAATCATGATGCCCGTGACAATTAGCATCTTCTTGTAGGGCAGCCGAGTCTGCACGGCAAAGGTAATAATCCCCACCAGCACCGTCGCCGCCAGGCCAATCCCCACTCCGCTCAGCACAACCGCCAGGCCACCTTCCAGCACCAGCGCCTGCAAAAACAGGACGGTTTCAAAGCCTTCGCGGTAAATGCTGGTAAAACCCAGCATCAGCAAACCGGCCATCAATCCGGTTTCACCACTCAGCAGGCGGCGCTTTTGCGAATGAAAGTGGGCCAGCCAATCGGTCCAATACATCTGGTGGAAGAACCAGTTGGTAATTACCAGCAGTACCGCAATGGCAATCAACGAGACAATCGCCTCCAGCTTTTCGCCAAAGCGAGCCAACACCGTTAAAATTCCGTGCGCCAGCAGCCAGGTCAGCACGGTGACCAGCAAAGCCAAAATGGTGCCCCACCACAACGGGCGGCGATACTTGCGGTTTTCTCCACTCTTGAGGCTGCCCATCAACGAGGCCAGAATCAAGACCGCCTCCAACCCTTCACGAAAAACAATCACCGCTGCATTGGTAATCACTGCCAGCGGCGCGCTGTCCGCCGAGAGCAGCTCCTGTACCGCAGCCAATTCCGCATCCAGCGCAGCCCGGCTGGTTTTGATTTCACTCAGCGGCGACTGGTTTTTAATCAAATAGGCCAGTCCTTTGCGCTCGCCCTGCCCGTTCCAGAACAACTCTTCCAGACGCAGTTTCAGTTGCGGCGCAAACACAATCAACCGCGCCTCCGGCCCCACCTCCATGATGGCGTAAGCCTCCAACCGGGCCGACTCGGCCAGCTCGTACTCCCCGGCCCGTACCGCTGTTTCCATCTGGTCCAACATCGAGTCGATTACATCAAAATCGCCGCTGGTGCTGCCCTGCTGCCACTCGGCGGGCATGACCTCGGTCAAAAGGGTCGTTAGTTGATCGGCGTTAGCTTGAATGAGGTCAGGGTCAGCTACCTCGGTTTGGGTAGTGGCCGCTGCCAGTTGCATTTGCAACATTTCAAAAAGTTCAGCAGCCTGCCTGGTTTTGGCCGGGTCGCGAGCATCCAACAAATTTTGCAGATCGGCAAAAGCTGCGGCCGCGCCATCACGAAAGGTGACCGCCTCTTGAATTTCAATCTCTTTGGTTACTTGACCGCCACTCACGCCGCGTCCATATTCAAGCGGCACCAGGGATAGATAACGCAGCAATTGACCGGCGCGACGCGCCTGTTCTTTCGGGCTGAGCGGCGCAGCCCGAAAGTTGCGCAGGCTGGCTTTGACTGCCTCCAGGGCGGCTTGCACGTCCTGCCCGGTGTAAGCCGCCACCCGCAAGTCGGCCAGGGACTGTCGGGCGGCGGCCAGCGCCTCCGGTCCGCGCTGTTCCCGATACGCGGCTGAGAGAATAGCAAAGTAACCTTCGGCCAGGGCGGCATGCTCCACTCGGCGGAGGGCAAAGCCGTTGGTCTCGGCTATTACTAGATCATTCAAGGCCTCGTTTAAACGGGCCTGGTAGGTGTCCAATAAGTCGGCCTGGACCGCCAGACCGGCCTCAGTCCGGTTAACCTGACCCGTGATGACTCCCTTGACGGCCAGGGTGGCATCGGCGTTGGGCCGGGCAAAACGGGTCGCCTGGCGGAACTCGCGCAGCGGCAGCCACACTTTGGCCATCTGCCCATCGCCCTGTTGCAGCGACAGCTCAACCAACTCATAGCTGCCGGCCAGCAGCCCGGTCCAGATCTGCGCTCGGGCTATGGCCAAAGCCGGGCCATCGTTGGCCGCTAAAGCCTGTTCGGCGGCAGCAAAGCCGGCCTGAACACGTCGATGGGCTTCAGGGGTAACCTGGGTTAAGAGGTCGGCCAAGGCCGCCTGATATGACTCTTGAGCGCCAGAGACCAGACGCCGTGCCTCGGCTGGATCATTACTCAGCGCCAGTTGGGCCTGCAGCAAGTCGGTCCGCAGGGTTTCGGCGGCCTCAGCCGGGGCCGGTGTTCCGGCTAAAGTGTACTCAGGGGTAAGCAGCAGGGCGAATAAAGTTAGCAGCATCAGCATAAGGCGACGGGTCATCGAATGATCTCCTTAATTTTGGGGTAAAACCATAAGCGGAGCCCAAACCAGAGTTTGGACTCCTGCTCGTTGTCGCAAGTACGAACTCCAGACAAAGCGGACTATTCTTGAATCTCGACCTGCAGTTGTCCGGCCACTTGAGTAATTTTGCCGGTGATGGCCGTAGCCCGATCTTGAGCCTCTGCGCCGAGCATGTCAGCTTCTTCGGGCGTGAAGCGTTTGCCGCCGGTCTCCTGGCTTTGCACGTCGGCTACAAAAGCCTTCAAATCAGTCAATCCCTGTTCAATCTGGGTATCCTGATCGGCGTCAACGGCCTGAACCCTGGGACTGACTCCCTCATAAGTAACTTGCAAGCCACCCAAAATATCCTGAATATCAGCCAGACGCGAAATCGCCACAAAATCACGCTGGGTAGATTTATCGCCCAGCACAAAGCGAGAGTCTTTCCAGGAGCTGAAATACTCACTCATGGTCGGCACCATCACTACCAACGCGGTGAAAGCATCCGACTCGGTCGGCTGCCAGGCCTGGGCTTGCGTCAGCAGTTCGCCCGTGTAGCGATCCAATTCATCCACCCCGGCCTTGAGGACGTTGGCCTCAGGCAGGGCCTCACCAAAATCTAGCTTACCATCCCTATTAAAGTCGGCCTCTACGGTGGTGGCCGTATATTCGGGGTAGGTTCCCCACAGGGTACTTTCTGTCACCCCAAACAGGTTGCCCGGCTTGGGCAGCACCCGGCCATCAGGTAAGGTCAGGTCGAAGGGTACGGCTCCTTCAGGGTCTTCACTGCCCGCAGCGCCGGCGTCGAGAATGACGTCATATTCGGCCAGCGAAGGTACGCCGGCGACAATCCCCTCGATTTGCTCATAGCTGGGGCTGGCGGCCAGCCAGGCCGCTCGAGCAGCTTCGATAACCTTGATTACTTCAGCCGGCTTCTCCTGCCATAGCGCGGCGTAATCAAAATTGGCCGCTTTGGCCAGGTCATAATATTTATTTCCTGCCTCTTTCAACGCGGCAGTCTGGGTTTTGAATTCATCGGCTTGATCCAACAAATAAGTTTTGATCCCGGCCAGATCAGCCTGGGCCGCCGCCGCGCCGGCTCCCACTTGTGGCTGAACTTCCTGAGTTGCCGGCTGAGCCTGCGGAACGGCTTCTTGAGTAGAGGGTTGAACAGGGTTAGCGCAGGCCATCAGGCTGAACATCAAAATTACCATAAGGCCAGAGACTATTATGCTTCGTTTAAACATCATCAAAACTCGCTCCTCTTTGTGAATTTTATAATTTATATAAAAATAACTTTACAAATTATTACTTCGATGCTATAGTAGCTCGTACAGGCTTGATAGTAAGTGAACTTCAAGCAGCAATCAATAGCCCGCTGTTAAGTAAAAACATTCTCTCAGCTAACTAGCCGCCTAACTTTGGTTAAAAACTCTTTTTTAAAGGCGTAATTTTTTGATGGACATAGACAACCTGCCCATCCCTGACGAGGAAATCAGCGCCACCATGCGTGACTATCTGTCCGAAATCTTCCGCTTGGGGCAAGGTGGCGTGTGGGTCAGTACCACCGCTCTGGCCGAACGCTTGAATGTTTCGGGCCCGGCGGCGGTGCGCATGGTGCGCCGCCTGCACCAGGGTGGCCTGGTGGATCATTTGCCTTATCGAGGGGTACGCTTGACCCCGTCGGGCAAGAAGGCGGCTTTGCTGGGGATTCGCCGCCACCGCCTGGTCGAGCGTTTTCTGGTGGAGATCCTAAAATTCGGTTGGCACGAAGTTCACGACGAAGCAGACGAGCTGCAAAAAGGGATTACGCAGATCATTGAAGATCGCATTGACGAGTTAATGGGCCATCCGGCGACCTGCCCGCATGGCGACCCCATTCCTACTCGTGAGGGCGTGATGCCCGAATTCAACGACAAGCCGCTGACGGTGGTGCCGCCCGGCGCCAAAGGCCAGATTAGCCGGGTAAAAACCCGCGAACCGGATAAGCTCAAGTATCTGGCCGAAATTGGCCTGGTGCCCGGCACCTCTTTTGAGCTGGTCAACCGGGCTCCCTTCAATGGCCCCCTGCGGCTAAGAATACAGTCCAACGGGCGCGAGCAGGTTATTGGGGTGGAATTAGCCGCCGGCTTGTGGGTGACCAGCGAAATTCCGGTCCGGGCTCGGGCGGAAACTCCTAAAAAACCGACCTCCCCGGCGCGTTAAGCCCCCCCAAAAAAAGCCAAAGCTAGCTTTGGCCCTCCAGAAAAAATGTCCGGCCTATTGAGCCGGACATTTTTGTGTCGCCCCGAATTGAAATTCCGGGCTGATAGAACAAGTCGGTTAGAAACCGACTAAAGGTCATCAAAGTGAGGAAACTTTAGCAAAGGTAAAACCCTCAAATAGTCAGGGTTACCCCTCAGCCGCCCCACCCGCAGCCTCGGGGCGGGGGTTGCGGACCAGATAATCTTCGACCAGCAGTAAGTTAGTTTCACCGGCGCGCTTGACCACGTTCAGCAGGTCGGTCATCGACGAGACCTCTTCCAACTGCTCGGTTACAAACCATTGCAGAAATTGACGGGTCAGGTGGTCGTTTTCTTTGGCGGCCACGTCGACCAGATGATTGATTTGTTCGGTGACCTTCAGCTCCTGTTTGAGGGCCAATTGCACCGCTTCTGCGGCAGTTTCAAAATGATTTTTAACCTCTTTGGTGGCCGGCACAATGGCCTGGCCGCCGGCATCGTTGATGTATTGCAGCAGTTTCATAGCATGACCGTGCTCTTCCGTAGCCTGCAAGTGAAAAAAGTTAGAGAGTTCGGGCAGAGTTTCGCTGTCAAAATGCAGCCCGATGGCGACGTATTGCAATGAGGCGGTAAATTCTTCGACAACCTGCCGGTTGAGCGCATCCACCACAGTTTGTTTGAGTAACATTTTTAGCTCCTTTCAAAAATTAAACGTTTAGGTGCGGACAATATTATAATACACCCCATACGTCCTTCAAAACAACCCGCAATTTTATCCCTGCCTCGTATCTGCTCAATACCTTGGGGTAAGAGACCCCAGGGGTTTTGAAAACCCCTGGCTGGCAAAAAAAAAATTGTTTGTTTTCAGCCGCTTTACGCAAGATGATTTTTAGGGTAAAATGAAGCAGACATCCGTATAGGGAGGCCGCATTTGACCCGCTCGCAGGCGCTAACTATTGGTATATTGGCCGGCTTTGTCCTGCTCGTCTTTATGGCGATGGTGGTGCTGTTGTTTATCAACCCGGTCACCCAGTTGGTCCCACCGACGCCGACGCCGGTCCCACCGCCCCCAACCGCCAACCCCACGCCAACCCTGCCCAATTTTATGCCCACCCCCGGCCCAACGCCGACCCCGGCAGAACCGACTCCTACCAATACTCGCGTACCAACCGTTACGCCCCAGCCAACCAAAGAACCAAGCCCCACCGTGGTCTTTAGCTTTCCCACCCGGGCGCCCTCGCCGACCCCGACCATGCCCACTTTGACGCCCGTGCCGGCCACCGAGACCCCCATCCCGCCAACCCCCACCTACCCGCCCCGCCGTTACAAAGTTTCCTTTGAGGCGGAGGATACGACGATTACCAAAGGCGACTGTACGAATTTGAAGTGGGAAGTAGTGGGGGCGATTGCCGTCAGCCTGGATGGCCGGAGTGTCGAACCGGAAGACAAAAAAGAGGTTTGCCCCAACAAGGACACCGAATATAAATTAACCGTGCAATTCCCCGATCAAGCCCGGCTGGAGAATAAAACGGTTAAAATTACGGTTGAAGAGGCTGACGAGGATAACGATTAATAAGCCTGGCACGCTTGACATACTTTTATAGTTGTGATAGTCTTTCCTCAGCAATAAATTAATTTTTTTCTTATGAAATTTAACCTCTTCATTGGAGCACCTGCGTGTCGAAGGTACTATACATAGAAGATCACCCTGCCCAACGAGATATTCTGGCCCAAATGCTGGAGCTCAATGGCTTTGAAGTGGCCACAGCCAGTGATGGTCAGGAAGGGGTTGAAAAGACCCGAGCCTGGATGCCGGATTTGATCCTGATGGATTTGCGCATGCCCCGCATGGATGGCTTTGAGGCGATCAAAATCATCCGTTCCGAGGATAAAACGTCCGGGATTCCCATTATTGCCATCTCGGCCTGGGCCAGCGCCAAACATAAAGAACGGGCTTTGGCCGCCGGGGCCAATGAACACTTTACCAAGCCGGTCGATTTGAACCGGCTGCTGACCACGATCAATCGCTATTTAAAGAGTTAGCTGCCAAAACGTCGGTTGTATCAGAAATCAAAAAGCGACCCCTAAGGTCGCTTTTTTAATTTCTGGCCGGTCCAGCTTTTAACCTGAGTTCGGAGTTTTTGTAATCGCACCTTTCGATACGCCTTTCACTGCGTTCAAGGCTACTCAGGGTGCGATGATGAGCTAAAAATCATCCTTGAGTAGCCCTGAGCTTGCCGAAGGGCGTATCGAAGGGTGATTTTCAGCGTAATTCCAAACTCACGTGCTTTTATTCGTCAGCAAGAGAGGCAGGCGAACGCAAATGATGCACTAAGCCCAGGATCAACAGCAGCAATACTCCCAAACCGGCCCAGATCAGGAAACCACCGTTGGCCGGCATGATCCCCCCGCCCTGAGGGATTTGAGCCGGAGGATTGGCGGCTACCGCCGCAGGCGTCGGCGTGCCCACTTCAGGCGTACGCAGCACCAGGGTATTGGTGGCAGTGACATTGGGATCAGGGGTAGCCGTATCTTGCGGAGTTTCGTTCGGCTGGGTGGTAGCTTCTGCCGGGGGGACCAGACTCGTATCTGAAGCTGCTGCTTCCTGCGCCGTCGGACCCACCACCAGGGTAGCAGTCGAGGTCGGCTCCGGCGTATTGGTCGGCGTGAGCGGAATAGGGGTGATGGTCGGGCTGGGCGTAAAGGTGGCCTGCGGCGCCACCGGGGGAACGACCACGGCTGCCTGCTGGCTTTGGTTGGCCTGTCGCAAAGAAAGCACCGCCCCCAGGCCAAGCACGCCGACGCAAATCAAACCGACAATGGCTATGGCCAGGAGGATAAACAGCCTATTTGTTTGCCCTTGATCGACCTCTTCGCTAATGGTTTAGCCCTCGCTTGTTCTGGCCGCTTTTTGCTAAAGCGGGACATCTATATAATAACTCTTTTTTTAATTATGGTCAAGTGCAAATTGTGACATAAAATATTCCCTCGTCCCGGCGGGGCGAGGGGCAGCGGTCTGGGGTCGGCGGTCAAAAGGTAAAATTCACTTTGGGGGCGAGTTTGGTTGATGGCGTAGATAGACCCCCTCCCCAACCCTCCCCCGTAGCGGAGGAGGGTGCTTTTCTCCCCCTATCCGCAGCGGAGAGGGGGCCAGGGGGTGAGGTTTGCCCCAAAACAGAAATGCTCCCTGGTCAAAAGGTTGAATAGATTTCCCCTGCCAGTTGTGCTATAATTAGAGCCAATTCCTTGACGAAAGGGGCCATCTTTTTGGTACGTTACATTGCCGAAAATGAAGAAGAAGAGGCCAAAACGCTGCACGAGCCGCTGCCGGCGGCCTATCTGGTCCTGCTGGTCGGCGGGCGGCCCAGCCACGCCTTCCCCCTCCGAGGCGAGATTCGCCTGGGCCGAGATAAAGATAATGCGGTAGTGGTAGCCGACCAAAAAGTCTCTCGCCACCACGCCACCTTAAGCCCCATTGACAACACCTTCATCCTGATCGACCAGGGCAGCGCCAACGGCACCTATCTCAACGGGGTGCAGATTGCCCAACCCACCCGCCTGAAACACCACGACCGCCTGACCCTCGGCGACACCACCTTTCTGTTTACCGTCGGCCAACCCGACCTGACCGCTCCGCCGGAGCCGCCGGCCGCTGCCGGACCTGTGCCTTCGCCGGTGGTCTTCCCGCCTTTAGCGCCCCCGGCCACGACCTTTCTGTCCCCAACCAATACGCCGATCTGGGTTTTGCTCGGCTGTATGGCCCTGCTGATCATTGTCCTCTTATTTGTGTTGGCCCTGCTGTTGGGGCTGTTTATGGGCAGCAGCCAAGTGTTGGGGTGGATGGTTGTCAGTTTGATTTGACAAGAGGTTTGCTGCAAGCAAATCAAAAGGCCGGAGTACTCCGGCCTTTTTAAGTTGTCTCACGTTAGTGGACGAAGGTTTACCTAATGCATGAAATACTGTCGCTGATGAAATTCTAAAAAACTTTTTTCGGGCAAAAATCTATCTGGTAACAATATTTTGCGCTTTTGATAGGCTATCAAGCCGCTATTCAACGCCTCTTGCGGCAAATAATGATAAATCACCGGGCTAATTACTACCGTATAGTTAGAGTCAATGGTCATAAACCCTCTGTCAAACGCCTTATCGTGTAAAGCACATAGGCATAAGCCGTTATGAGGGTTTAAGCGTAAATCTTCACGATCTTTCCATGGGATAATATGACTGGCAATCAACAATTCAGGAATGGGAATACCACATACGCAACAATGCTCACGGTAGCTTGCCATAATCGACTGGCGAAAAAATCGTTGTCCCATTCGTATCTTAACTGAACGTTCTATTTCAGTTAATCTTTCAAGTTCTTGATTTGGAAATTGGGCGCTTTCATCCTGACTAATTTCTATATCTCCCTTTGTTGTATTGGTAAGGTCCTCAAGTAATGCTTCACTTTCTGGAACAAGCTGATCCCAGTTATTATAAAATTCTTTCCAGATATCTTCAGTGGCTTTACCTGCATTACCGAGACCTTTAACGCCTCGATTCTGATGATATGGATCAAGAGAAGCAAAGTTTCCTAACTTCCTTGACACTGCGCTCGGTGTGCGGCCAATCAACTCAGCTAAATTAATCACCTTGGGATTGCGATGATCAAATTGCCCAAAAGGTATTTTGTGATACAGATTGAGCGCAAGTAATAATTGTTCACGTGTCCACAAATCTTGTCTCACCATAATTTGATTTCCTAATTTCTTCTTTCAACCCTTACTGATTTGAATTTGGTCTCAGCTATAATCAGCGGTACAGCATTACCAATGCAGAAGAGAGCTTATCTCCTACTTGATAAGCCATGGCACTTTCTTTAATAACGACATGATCAGGTGTAGAGGATAGATCAAAAAGAGTAGCACGCGTGCGTTCTTGTAAAAAAGCTACAACTCCCTCGCGCCACTCCACTTCTGCTGAGGTTAAAACGGGAGAATGACGGGGAAAAATCTCCGGGCCGTGACTGGTTGGGTGATATTTCTGGGGTTCGGCGTCTTTTGCTGTGGACATTGACTTACTTATACCCTTCAAGCTTTTATCAAAGCGCCTTTCTATTTTATCACAATTACCCAAAAATTGCCCGAATTTTTTCTAAGGCTTATAATGGGTTTTAAGGAGTTGGCAAAAAAGGATAAGCAAGAACGTTTATACTCATACTTAAATACACTTCACCACGGCCAATTTCAGTCAGG
>CAZRYD010000198.1:0-12584 GCA_964604225.1 uncultured Caldilineaceae bacterium | reverse complement strand
GTAGGCCCTGTGGTGTTCAGGTGTCTCTACCCAGGCGTGCCTGGCTGGTAACGGTCAGGTGCGAAGCCCTGGGGACAAAGGCCATAACCTGCCAGCCTCCGGCGGGGGCGGCCCAGGGAAGGGTCAGCCGGTTGAACAGAAGTGAAGGGTCACACACCTCGTCAGTCGGAAACGGCGCAAGAGGCTGGTCGTAAAACGACAACGCCGTCGCCAAAATGGCACAGTGGGGCGGACTGCCACAGGGTAGCGGTGGCAGCAACACCCGAAGTCCCCACCGGGGAACAGACCCCAACCTTCCTGACCCGCATCTCCACAACCGTCAACTGGGTAAACCCGTTGTGCTCCACCGAAGGGTGGTAGCCAAACCGTAAGGAAAGGGGACGGTACAGCGGGCAGAGGAGGACGGAAAAAGCGAAGGCTATCCGGTAATGGGATAGATAGGGGTAGAGACATCACTCCCCGCGAAAGCGGGCTGACTTCCGTCTGGTCTCTCATCACGGAAGAAGTTGGAGAACCACCTTCAAGAGGGAAGGCAAATGACGGTCAAACTGACTGGTGCACCCTCTGGCGTGAGAACGTGGGGTGGCTGCAAGGGTGTACCGTGAAGGTGTAGCCAGGCTTCCTGGTCGCACCGCGTCCTCTTGTCGTGTCGAGGGCGTTTGAGAGGCTTGAGCCGTGTGAAGGGAGACTTTCACGCACGGTTCTTAGGGGGCGGCGGGCCAGCAATGGCTCGCTGCTACCCGGCGCCGCGAAATTCAAGCATTTCTTGCTGGCGAGGTTGGTGTATAATGTAACTTACCGCGTCTACCCGTAATCGGCTGAACCGTAGGCGTTAGGTGCTCGTTTAGTAATTGCTTGCCCAAACGATAAAATGTACAAGTGAGATATGGTAAAAGTTTTGGCTCTATATGATGACCTGATTATGAGACAGTTTCTTGGTTCATTACTAGAGATGGCAGGTTATCATTACATTGATACTGATAATACCCAGGAAGCCTTATCCATCTTGCGAAATGACTCACCTGACTTGTTCATAATGCCTTATTATCAATTTTCTAGCAGCTATTATTGGGAAGAATTGTACGATAGATTGAAAGCAGACCCGGAGTTGAGGAAAATAGGAGTTATCATCTTATGGGCAAAAACTGGGCTTGCAAAAGAGGTTTACGATCATGGGGATAGTTGCCTTATAATACCTTTTCCAACTGAAGATTTATTGATAACTGCGGAAAAAGTATTAAGAAATTATGGAAAAGGGCTTCCGACGATCAGGGAACGCCAGACACAATTTGAGCAACAGTGCGATAAGTGGAAACAATACTTCAACTGGTCTGATGAAGAATTGGAAAAACATCGTACAGAGCTATTGGGAAAAGCCGGTTACGATATAGATATGAACTGATTTCCGGCCTTATTTTTGGATAGGTGGCTAATATTTCTTTATGTTGAAATCGGCTTTGGCTTCAAATGCTACAATAGGCTAGGCCGCACCTAACAACCGCTTGCAGCCGACGCCACCAGCTCGCTTTTTATTGAAGGAATCTTTGGCATTTTGAGGCCACATTAAAGCAAAGGTTTCGTGGGCACGGCTGAAGCGGGAGGCGTTGGGCGGTTTCTAAAAATTATTCCCTTCTTAATTGAGGGGCTTTATGCAGAAACGAATCAAAGATTTAACAGTCTCAAACGTTTCGTTGGTTATCATTATCGGTGCAATCATAAAATTTGCACTGCATATGTACATTGCTCCCGGTTATGGCTTTTTCTTTGATGAACTATACACTAATGCGCTAAGCCGGCACTTGGCATTCGGGTATGTGGACTTGCCACCGCTTGTGCCTGTTTTGGTGGCCCTCAGTCGCTTACTGTTGGGGGAATCATTGTTTGCCATGCATATCGTACCCGCGCTGGCTGGCTCATTTACCTTGGTTTTCGCGTGCCTGATCACAAAAGAATTCGGTGGAAAAACGTTTGCCGTGGCGCTGACTGCGCTTGGATTCATTGTTATTCCCGGCTGGTTGATGGTCGATTCTATTTTCTGTTATGACAGTATTGACCAATTAATCCTGGCCATCTTCCTGTTCTCTCTGATCCGATTTCTTCGGACAGGGAACAAAAGATTATGGATAGTATTGGGTCTAATTGCAGGAATCGCTTGCATGACCAAAGTGACCATAATATTCCTGGGACCAGGGTTTTTGGTTGCGCTGCTCGTTTCGAAATATCGGAAGGATTTGATCACGCCCTGGCCCTGGTTGGGGGCAGTGCTTTGCCTGGTTGTTGTCTCCCCATATCTTCTCTGGCAATCTGCCAACCACTGGCCAACGCTTGAATACTGGATGGATTATGGATCACGTCGGGTGTATCGGGCTTCTATCCAGCAATATATAACCAACATATTAATGTATGTCAGCCCACTTCTCTTGCCCTTGTGGTTAATGGGCCTGTATCGAATCTTTCGTCGATTAAACAATGTGACCTACAGTTTCCTGGGATTGCTGTTTTTGGTTACGTTTGTGTTGATGTTTCTGTTGCACGCCACGCCTCGTTTAATCCTAGAGCTTTTCATACCCCTGCTTGCCGCGGGCGCTGTATTTACAGAGGAAATAGTCACCGGCTTTCATTGGGGAAAATGGGTAAAGGCAGCAACCGTAGTCTATCTGCTTGTTGTTGGAACGATTAATATTTCTTTTTCCTTACCTGTTGTTCCGATGGATCTGCTGCCGGTTGTGATCCGTCCTTTTCAATCCCTGTATCAGCCACTGCGGGAGTTTAATTTTGGAACAAATAACCCTCCGATATTCTTAAGCGGTCGTGTAGGGTGGGAGGATTTGGTTTATGAGGTTGCCGAAGTGTATCACACGCTCCCCACGGAAGACCGGGCAAAGGCGGGGGTCTATACAAATTTGTACGCTACAGCCGGCGCGATAGACCAGTTTGGTCCTCAATATGGGCTTCCTCATGCGGTTAGCGGGTCCTTAACATATTATCTTTGGGGACCGGGATATTCCTGGGAGGTTATGATCATCGTTGCAAACAGAACAAACATCCTATCTGTCTTTTTTGACCGGTGCGAGCCAATGGGCGTTACGCAACACGATTATGTAGGCTCGACCCGCTTCTATTTCTTTGTATGCCGAGAGCCAAAAGTTCCTGTGGATACCATATGGAGTAGCGTAAAGTCTTTTTAATGGGATCAAACTATGAAAGCAAAAAACGAAACCGCCCAACAACAACGCGTTTCACCCGAATGCCTACCGCCGCGATTTAGCGTTATACGTTACCAGCAATGGTGGTCTAAAATGTGTCCCACCTTGCCGACCCGGCATCGGGTGAACTTCGGGCGTTAGCTTACCTTACATTCTCCTCTCTGATAACGGTGATGCGTCATTTGTCCTCTACTCGGCGAACACTTCTCCTAATCACAGCTTCTTCTCCGGCCATCCGCCAGGTGCGGCGGACGCGGGTGCTGAATTTTCAGCAGATAACTATGCCCTATCTGGCTGCTTTTGTGCCGTCCAATTGGGAGGTCATTCATATTGATGAAGCGGTGACGCCGGTTGATGTGGCGCTGCAAGTGGATCTGGTGGGCATCACCTTTCATACCCCCAGTGCCTTCCACGTCTATGCGCTCGCGGCCCAGTTTCGGAGACGGGGCATTCCGGTGGTGCTAGGCGGGCCGCATGTGACCTTAATGCCCGCTGAGGCTCAAGCGTATGCGGACGTGATTTTTGTAGGGGAAGCGGAGTTGCACTGGCCTCAATTCTTGTGTGACTTTGAGCAGGGACAGTACGCACGCCGCTATGGTCCAGGCGTTCCCCCAACCCTGGACAACGTGCCGATGGCGCGGAAAGAATTATTTCACCGGCGCGATCATACCGGAGGTGTACTGTTTGCCACGCGGGGCTGCGCCTATGGCTGTGATTTCTGTACGCTGGTCGTGATGTATCAACGTCAAGTCCGTAAGCGGCCCGTAGAGGCGGTGGCGGCGGAGTTCGCTTCATTTCAGGGCAAAGTGATTATCTTTTGGGACGATAATCTGGCCAATGATCGGGAGTATGCCAAGGACCTATTCCGGGCAATCGAGCCCTGCCAGAAATGGTGGAGCAGTCAGGCCAGCATTCAGGCAGGGGAAGATGCCGAGTTTTTGGAGTGGGCCGCGCGCAGCGGGTGCAAACAATTATTCATCGGTTTAGAATCCATTTCCCAGGCCAGTATGAATGAAGTTCACAAAGGGTTCAATCGGGTGGAAGCCTATACGCGGGTGATCGAGCGCATCCAGGCCTATGGGATAGCGGTACAGGCGGGGATAGTGTTTGGGTTTGATCACGACACAGAGGCAATTTTTGGCGAGACGCTGGATTTCCTGGAAGCAGTGGGGGTGCAAAATGCAACGTTCAACATTTTGACGCCATATCCTGGGACCCGGTTATATCGGCGCTTGGAGGCCGAAGGGCGAATTTTGACCCGAGATTGGAGCAAGTATAATGGCCGGGAAGATGTAGTGTTTCAACCTCGACAGATGAGTCAAGAGACCTTATTGGCAGGCTATCGGTATGCCAATCGACGCTTCTATTCTTGGGGGAGCATCTATCGGCGTTTGTCCCGTTCTCCGGTAGGATTATGGTGGACTTTGCCCTTAAATCTGGCCTATCTGTTGGCGTTGCAGTATAGTCAGTAGTCAGGAGGAATCAGCCTCGTGTTTCATTCAGTCCGTCCAGCCATCCTGGCGCGGATGCACTATCTGGAGCAAATTGACCGTAAAGATCGAGCAGATGGTACGCCCCGGTTGCAGCGTCTGCGCCAGATAACCCCCGAAACGGGCAAATTTCTGGCGCTGTTGGCGGCTGCCGCTCCGGCAGGGCAGTATCTTGAAATTGGCGCCAGCGCGGGCTATTCCGCGCTGTGGATCGCGCTGGCCTGTGAGATGTTGGGCCGAACCCTGCATACGTTTGAAGTGTTGCCGGAAAAAGTCCAACTGGCCCGCGAGACGTTCCACGTGGCTCAAGTAGAGGGGGTCATCAGGTTGGTGGCAGGGGATGTCCGGGATTATCTTGGGCAGTACGAGCAGATCGCCTTCTGTTTCCTGGATGCCGAGAAGGAAGTGTATGGGGAGTGTTACGAAGCAGTTATCCCCAAACTGGTTAAAGGCGGCTTGCTGGTGGCGGACAATGCCCTCAATCATCAGGAGACCTTGCAGCCGATGTTAGATCGAGCCTTAGCCGATGAACGGGTGGATGCGCTCATCGTGCCCATCGGCAAGGGCGAACTGGTCTGTCGCAAGATTTGAAGGAATTACCAGATTCAGCTAGCGACCCTGGTTGATATGTTTCTTTCATCAAGGAGGGGGGAGTGAATATTCGCGATATTCTGACGCTCTACGACTACAATTATTGGGCGACACGACGGATCTTAGCCGCCGGCGTACACGTGAGCCCAGAGCAATTTCTGGCTCCAACTGCTCACAGCTTCGGTAGTCTGCGCGGTACCTTAGTGCATATCTTAAACTCTGAGTGCGGCTGGCGCATGCTGTGTCAACACCAGACCCTCACCTCCTTCGAGGCGATGGAAGAAGATGCTTTCCCGACCCTGGATGTATTGGAGCAGCGCTGGCATGAGGAAGAACGCGCCATGCGGGACTACCTCGCTGGCCTCGCCGACGACGATCTGACCGATTATGTCCGGTACACGACGGACGAGGGAGAGAAGCGGGAACGGCTGCTGTGGCATTGCTTGCTGCATGTCGTCAACCACGGGACGCAGCATCGCAGCGAAGCCGCGGCAATCCTGACGGAGTATGGGTACTCACCAGGAGCGCTGGATTTCACGGCATTCCTGAATGAACAGCCTTGATAGATGGGCCGCAAACCGGTCGCCTGCAGAAGAACCAGATAGTCGGTTAAAGCAGTAGAGAGGTCATTACAGTGGACTTGTTCCATCCATCACGTGCCCAACCTTCCCCACGCTTTCCCCACGCTGAGAGCGCCGGACAAGCGCCCCCTGCCCATTTATCCCCTCATCTTAGATAATGGTATAATGACAGCGTGTTGCGGAGTGCGTGTTCCGTTGATCTTACGTACTGCGCTTTAAATCCTTACGTTTTACGTTTTACGCTTTAGACTCATGAAACCCATCTCGCGCCAGCGCAAGCTCGCTACCGTTTTAACTACCATCGCCATTCTGGCCGTCCTGGCCGTTGCCGTCGTCGTGGACCAATGGCTGCTGGTTGACCTGCCCCGGCCCGACGAACTCTACCAGTACACCACCGCCCCCTCGACCAAAATCTACGACCGCAACGGCACGCTGCTGTACGAAATCACCGACCCGCACCAGGGCTTACACACGCCGCTGGCGCTGGAGGACATGCCACCGGCGTGTCTCAACGCCACCATCGCCACCGAAGATGCCAGCTTTTACCGCAATCCCGGCGTGGATGCCTGGGCCATCCTCCGCGCGTTGTACATTAACGCCAAAGGCGGCGAGGTTTTGAGCGGCGGCAGCACCATCACCCAGCAGTTGGCCCGCAACCTGCTCCTCTCGCCCCAGGAACGCATTCAAGTCAGCCTGACCCGCAAGCTGCGCGAGGCCATCCTGGCCTGGCGGCTGGCCCGCACCTACTCCAAAGATGAAATCCTGACCCTCTACCTGAACGAAACCTACTACGGCAACCTGGCCTATGGCATCGAAGCGGCCAGCCGGACCTACTTTGGCAAGCACGCCGCCGAACTCGACTTGGCCGAGTGCGCCATGCTGGCCGGCCTACCCCAAAGCCCGGCCAACTACAATCCATTGGAAAATCCCGACGCGGCTAAAGCGCGGCAAAGCATCGTCCTTGATTTGATGGCCAAGCAGAGCTTTGTCACCGCCGCCGAGGCCGACAGCGCCCGCAGCGAAAAACTCGGCTATGCCGCCATTCCCTTCCCCATCGAAGCGCCCCACTTTGTGATGTACATTCGCGGCCAATTGGAACGCAAGTATGGCCTGGAAGCCATCTATCGCCAGGGCTTGCAGGTCTACACGACGGTCGATTTGAATGTGCAGAACGCCGCCCAGCGCATCGCCCGCTACCGCCTGGCCGAATTGACCAAGCAAAAAGACGGCCAGCCGCCGCGTAACATTCGCAACGCCGCCGTGGTCGTGCTGGACCCCCATACCGGCGAAGTCCTGGCCATGTTGGGCAGCCCTGATTACTTCGACCCGCGCATTGACGGCGCGGTCAATGCGACGATGGCCACCCGCCAGCCCGGCTCCTCGATCAAGCCCATCACCTACGCCGCCGCCTTCGACCCCCATATTGCCGCCGTTCATGGCTACCCGCCGCTCACCGCCGCCTCGATGTTGGTAGATGTGCGCACCGCCTTTGTGACCCAGGAGGGCCAGCCCTACGTGCCCGAAAATTACGACCGCACCTGGCGCGGCCCGGTGTTATTACGTCAGGCCCTGGCCAGCAGTTACAACCTGGTGGCGGTCAAGGTGCTGGACTACGTCGGGCTGGACAGCATGACCGACCTGGCCCGCTCGCTGGGCATTACCACTTTTGATAACAAGAATTTTGGCCTGGCCTTGACTCTCGGTGGGGGCGAGGTCCGCCTGCTGGAACTGACCGCTGCCTACGGCGCGTTTGCTAACGGCGGGCGCAAGCTGGAGCCGGTCACCATCACCCGCATCACCGACCACCAGGGCCGGATCATCTACCAATCGCCCCCCAACCTGAACCCCGGCCCCCAGGTGCTCGACCCGCGCACCGCCTACCTCATCACCTCCATTTTGAGCGACAACTACGCCCGCCGTTCCACTTTTGGCGCGGGCAGCCCGCTCAACCTGACCCGCCCGGCGGCGGCCAAAACCGGCACCACCCAGGATTGGCGCGACAACTGGACCGTCGGCTACACCCCTGATTGGGTCGTCGGGGTGTGGGCCGGCAACGCCGACAACGAACCGATGCGCCACATCTCCGGCGTCACCGGGGCGGCTCCCATCTGGCACGACCTGATGGAAGAACTGCACAAAACCATCCCTGTCCACGACTTTGCCCAACCGGCAGGGCTGGTTGAAAAAACTATCTGCGCCGACAATGGCCTCGTGCCGGTGGAGCGTAGTGCGTCGAGCGTAGAGCGTGAAGCAAACGGCACTTCAGCTTCCCCGCTTCAGAGCCAAAGGCCCCCTGTGGGCGCTTCACGCCTCACGCTTCACGTTTCACAATTTGCTGTCCCCTGTCCCCACACCCTCACCGAACTGTTCATTGCCGGCACCGAGCCGCAGCGTTTTGATGACTGGCATCAGCGCCTCGCTCTCGACCGGCGCAACGGTCTGCGCGCTGGCTCCGGCTGCCCCCTGGAATTTGTCACCTTTCAGCCCTTCACGCTCTACCCCGCCGAAGCTCAGGCCTGGGCGAAGAAGCAGGCCATCCCCCAGCCACCGGAGGCGTACTCGCCCCTTTGCCCCAACGAATCAGGGAATCAGCCAATGGCGAATGGCGAAATACTCTCCCCTACCCCCCTGCCCCTCCGCTCCCCTGCGCTTGTTTTCACCAGCCCCGACCAGGGCAGCACCTTCCGCCTCGTCCCTAACATCCCGGTGGAGAAGCAAAAAATCCGGGTCAGCGTCCGCCCGACCGATGGCGTGTCACTGCGGCAGGTCAAGCTGCTGGTCAACGGCCAGCCCCTGGCCGAGGGATCGGAAATCCTATGGCAGATGTCGCCGGGGACGTACATCTTTGAGGCCATGGGCCTAGATGCGGCAGGGAATGAGGTACAGGCTAACCGGGTTACGGTGAAGGTAGTTGAGTAACGTGTCAATCCGGGCGCAGTGAATCGGAACACTGCTTTAGCTTAAGTTAAAAATGTGGTAAAATTTAGGCGAGGTGCATCGCATTCGGAGTTTTAAGGATGTCAAAGCAAATCCAGGATATACAATCAAAAATTATCCCTATCCTTAAACGACATCAGGTCATTAGAGCTGGTTTATTCGGTTCGCTGGTTCGAGATGAGATGCGTCACGACAGTGATATTGATATTTTGATAGAGTTACCTTCTGACCAAAGCTTGCTCGATCTTGTAGCCTTAAAACTAGATTTAGAAGACACCCTTAATCAACCGGTTGATTTGGTCGAGTACCCAATGCTTCATCCCCTTCTGAGCGACAGGATTTTGCAAGAAGAGGTTAAAGTTTTATGAAGCGGGAGACTCGCCTATAAGGTTTTTAGTGAAGTTTGGTCAAGATGCCGTGAGGCTTTGTCACTCACGGCGTTTTTATTTTTAGCTGCTGATAAAATTGGTTAAGTTACCCCGCAACTTGACAGCGTGACTTTTTTAGTGAAGGTTAGGATGTTTGTCATCCCTTGTCCTGACAAATATCACTACTTGAGACCGGTAGAATTCGCTACAATAAAGAGTGAAATTCTAAAAAGTCCTGGAACAAAAATTAAGCTTCCTCGCTGACCGCCGTTAGCCAGGACTATTCTAGCGGTTCACCCTCACCTAAAGGAGTCCCTTTCTATGAAAATCACCAAAGAACATGCCCTGCGTTATCACGAAGATGGGCGCCCCGGTAAAATTGAGGTTATTCCGACCAAGCCGACCAGCAGCCAGCTTGATCTATCGCTGGCCTACACCCCTGGCGTAGCCGTCCCCGTGCTTGAAATCGCCGAAAATCCAGACTTAGCCTATCGCTATACCGCCAAAAGCAACCTGGTCGCCGTTGTCTCCAATGGCACCGCCATTTTGGGCCTGGGTAATCGGGGGCCGTTGGCCTCCAAGCCAGTTATGGAAGGCAAAGGCGTCCTCTTTAAACGCTTTGCCGATATTGACGTTTTTGATATTGAAGTCGATGCCACTGACCCGGAGGAGATCATCAACGTCGTCCGGGCCATCGCACCGACTTTTGGCGGGATCAACCTGGAAGACATCAAGGCTCCGGAGTGCTTTCTCATCGAGGAACGCCTCAAGGAAATGCTCGATATCCCCGTTTTTCACGACGATCAACATGGCACGGCCATCATCGCTACGGCGGGTCTGCTCAATGCCTTAAAAGTGGTGGATAAACAGATCGCCGCTGTGCAGATTGTCATCAACGGGGCGGGCGCCTCGGCGATTGCCTGTGCCGAAATGTTTATCCTGGCTGGAGCGGAGCGGTCAAACATCACCCTGGTCGACTCGCGCGGAGTAATTTATGCGGGCCGCGAGGCCGGGATGAACAAGTACAAAGCTCGCTTTGTCAAAGAAACCAGCGCCCGCACCCTGGCCGAGGCCATGCAGGGCGCCGACGTCTTTCTTGGTCTCTCGGTAGCCGATACGGTCACACCCGATATGGTCCGCAGCATGGCCGACCGGCCGGTCGTCTTTGCCATGGCCAACCCCGATCCGGAGATTAAATACGAACTGGCTAAAGCCGCCCGCCCTGACGCCATCATCGCCACCGGCCGCAGCGACTATCCCAACCAAGTCAACAATGTCCTGGGCTTTCCCTTTATCTTCCGGGGCGCTCTTGACGTTCAGGCCCGCCAGATCAACGATGACATGAAGCTGGCCGCCGCCCACGCCCTGGCCGCCCTGGCCCATCAGGATGTGCCTGACTCGGTGCTCAAGGCTTATAACCTGGAGGCCCTCAAATTTGGGCCGGATTACATTCTGCCCAAACCCTTTGACCCGCGAGTGCTGCTGTGGGTCGCCCCCGCCGTAGCCGAAGCCGCCATGCAAACCGGCGTCGCCCGCCGCCAGCTAGACCTGAACGTCTACCGGGAGCAGCTCGAAGCGCGCCTGAGCAAAGGCTGGGCGTTGATGCGTCACATCATCAACAAGGCCCGCCACCAGCCCAAACGGGTGGTCTTTGGCGAGGGCGAGGAGACCAAAATTATCCGAGCCGCGGCAATGGTGGAGGAGCAGGGCATTGGCCAAACCATTTTGCTGGGTCGGCCCGAAGTGATCCGGCAAAAAATTCGTGACCTGGGCCTTGAGTTTGAGCCAACTGTCGTTGAGCCTGAATCGAGTGAGCGGTACGAAGCCTACAGCCAGGCCCTGGCAGAGCTACGTCAGCGTAAGGGCATGACCTTAGCCGGGGCGTGCGTTTTGATGAGGCAGCGCAGCCACTTTGGCCCCATGATGGTGCAGTTGGGTGATGCCGATGCTTACGTGTCGGGCTTGGTCCACAACTATCCTGATATTATCCGCCCGGCCCTGCAAATCATTGGTACGGCTCCAGCGGTGCATAAGGTGGCCGGGATGTACATTATGATTGTGCGTGACAAGATCTACTTCTTTGTAGATACTACGGTGAACATCGACCCCAGCGCCGAGGACCTGGCCGAAATCGCCAGCATGGCCGCCGACGAAGTCCGCCGTTTTGATATTGAACCTCGCCTGGCCATGCTCAGCTTCTCTAACTTTGGCAGCACCCGCCACCCCTTTAGCGAAAAAGTTCGGCGGGCCGTCGAAATTCTGCACGAGCGCCGGCCTGATTTAATTGCAGATGGCGAAATGATGGCTGATACAGCGGTTGTGCCCACGCTTATTGACGAGTTATACCCGTTCAGCCGGGTCCGTGACGCCAACGTGCTCATCTTTCCCAACCTGGAATCGGCCAATATCGCCTACAAGCTCATGCAGCGGCTGGGCGGCGTCGAAGCGATTGGACCGGTCCTGCTGGGCATGAATAAGCCGGTGCATGTGTTGCAGCACGGCGAAGAAGTGAACAACATCGTCAATATTGCTGCTCTGGCCGTCATCGATGCTCAGGAGCAGTCCAGCTAATTGAACCATCAGAACTTACGCAGTTCGCATCCTGGGCGAGTAACTACTCACCCAATAGCACCCTTCGATACACTCTTCGTTTCACTCAAAGCTACTCAGGGTGCGGTGAGTAGATACTGAAAGTTCTGTATAAATGCCGCGAACACTTTCCGTCCGTGGCATTTTTGTTTCTGGGGCCTACCCTGTCCCCTACGCTCAACCGTCGCTCGACCCGTCAGCCGGAAACGGGTTGATGGTTTAGCAAAATGTCCCCCCTTATGATACGATTAGTGATAAGTGATGCGTGAAACGTGAAATTTTACGCATCACGCATCACGTTTCACAGGAGAAGTCACCCATGCAAAAAACGATCTCCCTACTCACCCTGGCTGTAATCCTACTCATCGCCAGTTGCAGTCCGGCCACCCCCCCCCCCCCCCCCCCCCCCCCCCCCCCCCCCCGAACCCCCCCGCCCCCCCCCCCCACCGCCCCCCCCCCCCCCCACCCCGCCCCCCCCCCCCCCCCCCCCCCAGCCAGCCGACCAGCGAAGCCACCCTGTCCGCCGAAGCTACGGCAGCGCCGACCAGTACCCCGGCCGAGCCGACACCCACGCCCGAACCCTTGCCGCCTATGGTCCTGCGCACCTTGCCGGAGCCAGGTCAGGAGCAGCCGCTCGACGCGCCTATTGAAATCACCTTTGACCAGCCGATGGATCACGCCAGCGTCGAAAAAGCTTTCGCCATCGAGCCGGGGGCCAGCGTGGACGGCGCCTTCACCTGGCAAGACGACCAGACCGTACAATTCGCCTTCAAAGACGGCTTCAAACGGGGCGAACGCTACCGGGTGCGGGTCATCGAGTCG
>CAZRYD010000197.1:0-12598 GCA_964604225.1 uncultured Caldilineaceae bacterium | reverse complement strand
ACGTATTGGCCAGGGCCATGATCAGGGCTAAACCGACAAAGATCAGTAAGGCTTTGGGCATCAAACCATTATTAACCAGTGGGTTGACGCCCAAGGCCGACATGACCAGTCCCAAGCCCATAAATAGCACCAGATAGACCACAGCCGCCCGGCTCAAAATCACCCAGATTCGCCTCCGCCGCTGGACTGTCCAACCGACCTCAGCCGCTTCGACCTCCAACCACGGCGCTTGTCCGGCTTTTGGAGCCATCAGACCTACCGATTCATTTTCAAAGCGCTTGCTCGGACTCATGATTCAGGGTACAATAGGCCTAATCATTCAGGCTTGAAGCTAAACTTATCCTTCTCAGCGCAGAGATCCCATGAGCGAAGAGAATACGCCGCGCAAAATCCTATCTATGGCAGTGGATTCACTGGGCCAGCGAGCGCCTGAGCAGGAACGGGTGTCTCGCGATTTTGAGCAGGCGCATCACCGCGCTTTTGTGCAGGATGCTCTGGCCTTAGTGCGCTACGAGCCGGTTGATCTGCTCCCTTTTGAGCTAGTACGCGAAAAACTCCACCTGAGCAACAAATATTACCTGGGTCTGCAAGAGATTCCGCTCGAGCAGATCGTCGGCAGTGTGGGCCGTTACGAAGATTTTACCCGCACGTTTATGCCCCGCAAGAGCAACAGCCGCCGTCGCTGGGAACAGATTGACAGCCTGACCGATAGCGGCGGCTGGCCGCCGATTGAAGTCTACAAAGTGAGCGACACCTATTTTGTGCGCGACGGCAACCACCGGGTGTCAGTCGCCCGGCAGTTGGGGGCGGAAACGATTGAAGCCTACGTTTGGGAGTACCCCACACGGGTGCCGCTAGAAACAGATGATGACCTCGAAGATCTAATTGTGCGGGAAGAGTATCTGGAATTCCTGGACAGTACGGAGTTGGACAAGCTGCGCCCCGACCAATGGATTATCTTAACCCAACCCGGCGGCTATTGGGAATTGGAAGAGTCCATCGCCATCCACCGCCACTGGAAAAGCTGGGACATGGAAACGGACATTCCCTGGTCCGAAGCCGTGGCCGACTGGTACGATAACATTTATCTGCCTCTGGCCAATAAAATTCGTGAGGAAGATATTCTCTCTTTTTTCCCTGGCCGCACCGAGGCCGATCTGGTGGTCTGGGTCTTGCGGCATTGGAGCAAGTTGGAACGGAATTACGGTGGCGAAGAAGTTGCCCCGGACGAAGCGGTAGAAGATTTTGCCGAACGTACCCGGTCCAACCCTTTCCGCCGAGCCTGGGCCTGGTTCGAGCGGACGGTTTTGGGCAAGCCAGTGGATGAAGACGAATAAGTAATTTGAGGGCTTGGAAGACTGGCTATTTACTAACTTTCCAGCCTTCCAAGCCTTTAAGCATCAGCGGGCCTACCCCAGATTATTGAGCCAATCCCCCGGCGCAGGTTCCCCGCAAGTTTACTACCCCTTCACTTCAGTCCAAATTTTATCGTAAAGTGGCGTGGCATCGCCAACATCGTCAACCCGGTGACCGTTCTTGATCACCTCAGGCGGGGTGTTAGTAATCGGCGAATTGATGTAAGCATTATAAATATCCGCCTGGTTAGCTTTGGCATACTCCAGGGCAGATTTGGTGGGGTTGGTATAAGGGAAATCCCGGAGCATCAACCAGAACAGATCACCTTGCATGGTGTAATTGATCCAGGCGTAGGCGGCATCCGGGTGAGGGGCGTCCTTGGGCATGGCATAGTTATCTTGCCAGAGCAGGGCGCCTTCCTTGGGATAAATGTATTCAATTGCCGGGTTTTCTTTTTGGGCCAGAAAGGCTTCGCCGGTCCAGGTCATACCCAAGTCTACATCGCCGGCGATGAGGGCTGTTTTGGGGCTGTCGCTATCAAAGAGCTTCACATTTGGCACCAGCTCGGCCAGTTTAACCTTGGCCTCGTCGAGTTGCTTCTGGTCTTTGGTGTTGACATCATAACCCAAAGAAAGCAAGGTCAGGCCGATGACCGCGCGTGAATCATCCAAAAAGACCATCCGGCCAGCGTATTCGGGCTTCCACAGATCGGCCCAGGTAGCCGGCAGGTTGGGCACTTTGTCTTTATTGACCACAATCGCATCGGTACCGGCCTGGTAGGGCAGGGTGTATTCGTTATTGGGGTCAAAGGCAAAATTCAAGTAGTTCGGGTCGAAATCGCTAAAGATAGGCAACTTGCTCTTATCCAATTTTTGGAGCAAGCCCTGTCGAATCATCAGGCTGACGATATAGTCGGTCGGCTGGACTAGATCGTAGTTAGAGCCGCCGGCTGAGATTTTGGCGTACATTTCCTCATTCGAGGAGTACTCATCCCGGTTGACTTTGATGTCGTAGACCATCTCGAAACAATCCAGCGCATCTTGAGGGATATACTCCGTCCAGACAAACAGATTTACCTCCTTGGAGGTGACCTCCATTTTGGACTGCGGTTCCGGGCAGACAAACCCAGAGGCAGTTTTCTTGGCCTCAGCCGAGACGGGCGCGGCGCTTTGCTCCGCCGTGCTTGCGCCTTCTTGGGTACTGCCGCTCGGTTGCGCACCGCACGCCGCCAGCAGCCAGCCCATGATTATGATAAAGAGAATACCAACCTTTTTTGAAAACATCTATCTCCTCCTGCAGAAAAAATTAATTTATTGAGCAAGTGTCAGACACTACGCCTTTCAAAATATTGAGAAATGAGCAAGGCCACAAACACGGTGGCAATCCACACCGTGGAAAGTGCGTTGACTTCGGGCGTGATAATCCGGCGCAGCAGGCCATAAACGTAGATGGGCAGCGTGGTCGAGCCTGGCCCGTTGGTGAAAAAGGTGATGACAAAGTCGTCCAGCGACAGGGTGAAAGCCAGCAACGCCCCCGAAAGCACACCGGGGGCAATGGTGGGCAGGGTGACCCGCCAGAAGGTGATCCACTCGTTGGCATACAAGTCCAACGAGGCTTCCTCCAATACTTTTTCAAAGCCATGCAAACGCGCCCGGACTACCAGCGTGACAAAGGGAATACTGAAAGCGATGTGCGAGAGGATGACTGTCCACAGTCCCAGCGCCAAGCGCCGATCACCCTCCAGGCCGAACGTCCCGTTGAGCCAGCGAAAGAGAGCACTGAACAACACCAGAATACCAATCCCCATAACAATTTCAGGGATGACGATAGGCAAATACAGGGAGGCTTCGGAAAAGGTTTTGCCGGGGAAGTTATGGCGCTGGAGCGCCAGGGCGCCCATCGTGCCAATCACGGTTGAGACAATGGTTGAGATGAGGGCAATGGTCAGCGTGTTTTTAGCGGCATCGAGCACTTCACGGTTTTGGAACAAGACACAGAACCAGTAAAACGGGCCGCAGCCGCCCTGATTGACAATCCCCTCAAAAATTATATTGGTCCGCGACGAATTGAAGGCAAAAATTATGAGCACGACAATCGGGGCGTATAGAAAAAAGTAGACCAATAAGGCCGCCAGGATCACCCAAGGGGAACGTTTGTTACTCATGCGGTTGCTATCTCTTCGCCAAAACCAAATTTGCGGGTATAGAAGATCGTTACGATCAAGGTCAGGACCATCAGAATGATGGAAGCAGCCGAGCCAAAAGCCGGGTCGCGTGCGTCGAGGAACTGCCGCTGCACCAGATTACCGACCAGAATGACTTGCCGGCCGCCCAGGATGTCGGAGACGATAAAGGTACCCATCACCGGGACAAAAACCAGGATCGTGCCGGCGACCATCCCCGGCATCGACAGCGGCAGGGTGACTCGCCAGAAGGTGCGGAAAGCGTTAGCTCCCAGGTCTATGGCCGCCTCATACAGGGCCGGGTCAATCTTTTCCAGCGAGGTGTACATGGGCAGAATCATGAAGGGCAGAAACTCATAAACCATGCCCACCAGCACCGCGCCGGGGGTATAGAGCATCTCCAACGGCTGGAACGGGATATTGAGCCAGCCCAGCAGCCAGCCAATCACGCCATTCAAAACCCCTTGCGTGCGCAGAATCATGATCCAGGCGTAAATGCGAATGACAAAGTTAGTCCAGAGGGGGACCAGGATGAGAAACAACAACAGGTTGCGCTGCCCGGCCGGGGCGCGGGCCACAAAATAGGCCAGCGGATAGCCGATGAGAATTGCCAGCAGCGTAGTCTGGAAGGCCAGCACGACGGAACGCCAGAGAATACCCAGATACAGGCCATCAATACAAGGCGGCGGGGTAGCACCGCAAGGGGTATTCAGGTTCAATCCGGTCAAACGCAGATAGTTATCCAGGGTAAAGGTGTAGATAACATTGCCGTCGGGATCGCGCTGGCCAAATGAGGTAATCAGCACGAGGATCAGCGGAATAATCAACAAGCCGAGCATCCATAAGAGCGTGGGGGAGACAAGCATGAGGCCGCGTCGCGATTCTTTATCATGCCAAGGATTTAGTGAGATACGCATTGTAGTTCAACCTCGAGTCTATTAGGCTAAACCCTAAAGGTCTTGAAGACCTTTAGGGTTTGAGATTTTATTTTTAATGCTTAAGCAGTGCTTCTACACTCTCCCGAAAGACTTGGGTATGGTAATCAATATCGGCTTCAGTTGTGTCGGGAGCAATCAAGGCCATGTTGTGAAAGGGCGTCAGCAAAATGCGGCGATTGAGCGCAGCCAGGTGCATGTAGCGCTCCAGTTCGCTGTCGGCGGCAGCGGCAGCTTCACCGCCGTTGCGGGGCGGCGTCTGGCGAAACCAATATTCGGCCCGGCAGCCGAGTCGTTTGACAATCCAGGGCAGCCGTTTTTCCTCGATCACCGCTTCTACCCCGGCGGCGAAGCGCTCGGCCAGGGGGATGGTGCGGTCAAAGGCGGCCGGGGTGAGCACGTGCTGGAGGGTGGCTTTCATGGCGGCCAGCGATAAGGCATTACCGGCCAGTGTGCCGCCAATTCCACCCACATCAGCCGTTTCAAGATCAGTTTTGGCCCGGATACGTTCGGCTACCTCGGCGCTAAAGCCGTAAACCGCCGCCGGCAGGCCGCCACCAATCGGTTTGCCCAGGGTCAGCATATCGGGCTGCAGGCCATGAACCTGGGTATAACCGCCCGGTCCGGTGCAGATAGTGTGCGTTTCATCGATGATCAGCAGGGTACCGGTGCGGCGGGTAATCTCGCGCAGGGCGTTGTGGTAGCCCGGCTCAGGGTGGATGATGCCGATATTGGTCATGGCCGGTTCGGCCAAAACACAGGCCACATCGCCGGGAGCCAGGGCCGCTTCCAGAGCGGGAATATCGTTAAATTCAATCACCCGAGTGGTGAGCGCCGGATTGACCGGCGGACCGATATGGCCGGGTCGCGGAGCGGCCACGCCATCCTGCAAGGTGATAAAGGTTTCATCCACCGTGCCGTGGTAGCACCAGTTATAAACCAGGATCAAGGGCCGGCCGGTAATTTGCCGGGCCAGGCGGATGGCAAAGCGATTGGCGTCGGTAGCGGTCAACGTGGTTTGCCAATAGGGCAAACCAAAGCGACGCGCCAACTCTGCACCTACCCAAACCGCGTCTTTGGTGGGCAGCATAAAGGTCGCGCCCCGCTTAACCTGCTCGATGATAGCCTCGACGGTGGCGGCGGGGGCGTGGCCGGTCATGGCCCCGGTGTCGCCCAGGCACAGGTCGAGGTAGCGATGGCCGTCTACATCGGTAAAGTGAGCACCCGACGCTTCCTTGACAAAGACCGGGAAAGCGCCGGCCCAGCGCACCATCCAGTTCATCGGCACACCCTCATGCAAGTGTCCTTTGGCCTGTTCAAAGAGTTCTTTGGAGTAGGGATGCTCACTTACAAAACGTTGCTGTTCATGTTCAAGCAGGTTTTTTAAGTGGTTCCGGTCGATTGTTACCATATTACTGGCTCTTGATCTCGGTCCAAATTTGGTCGTATACAAAAACACTCTCACCTAGCGGTTCGGCCCACTCTAGCTTGTTGAGCACTTCGTCAGGCGGGAAGATGGTCGGATCATTCAAAATTTCCGGCAGGATGAACTCTTTCGCCGCCGCATTGGGGCTGGAGTAGTAGGTTAGATTGGATATAGCGGCGCCGTTTTTGGCGTCGAGCATGTAATTGAGAAAGTGCTCCGCTGTCGCTTTTTTCTGGCTGGTAGCGGTGATGCAGAGGTTGTCCTGCCACTTCATGCCGCCTTCTTGGGGGATGGCGTAGGCCCACTTGCCATCGGTCTTAGCCGCCGCACTGGCCGCATTGCCGCTCCAGGAGTGAGAAATAACTACCTCGCCTGGAACTAGCAGGCTTTCCTCGTAATCCTCGCTGTTGAAGGTTTTTATATAGGGTTTAACCTTCAGGATGACCTCTTTAGCTTCTTGAAGTTGCTTTTCATCCTTGCTGTTGAGCGAATAGCCCAGGTATTTCAAGACCGCTCCCAGCAGCTCACGCTGATCATTAAGCACGTTGACTCCGCCGGCGTCAGCCCCTATTTTGGCCTTTTCCGGATCAAAGAGGTAAGCCCAGCTATCGGGCGGGTTATCCTTGTAGACTTCGGTATTGTAGGCAATGCCAGTGGTGCCCCATTGATAGGGCACGCAGTACTTGTTGCCGGGATCGTAGGGCGCGTTGAGGTTGCGCGGGTCGATATTTTTGAGATTGGGGATATTGTTCAGGTCAATCTCCGCCAACAGGCCCAATTCAATCATCTGGGCGACCATGTAATCGGAGGGCACGATCACATCGTAGCCGGTGGCGCCGGCCTGGAGCTTGGCCAACAAGTCTTCATTACTGGCGAAGGTGTCGTAAATAATCTTGACCCCATATTCTTTTTGGTAGTTGGTCAGAAGCGACTCGTCAATGTAGTCGGCCCAATTGTAGACACTCAACTCCGGGGCCAGGCCGTCTTTGGGAGCGCTGCTTTCGGCGGGGGCTGTCGGGTTGCTGCTCTCAGCCGGGGCAGCAGCTTGACCACTATCGGCGGGGGCTGGCTCTGGGGCGGCTGCGCCCCCACAGGCACTCAAAAACAGGGCCAACAGAAGAATAACATTTACCACCCCAATGTATTTTTTCATTTTTTTCTCCTCCAGCGAACTTAGTTGGGCTTGATATAATTAGGACTTTCGCTTGTCACGCAAGCGTGAACGGAGCGGAGCGAAGTGAAGAATCCCTCAAATATTCGATTGCAAGCCGACGTTTTAGGGATTTTTCGCTCCCTGCGGTCGCTCAAAATGACATACGAGCGAAAGTCCTAATAATATAGCCACAGCGGCTTCATTTTGTAACAGTGGCGGAGTCCTTTGAACTCCGCCAATACACCTACTATTGGCTCTTAATATCCGTCCAAATTTGATCATATAGGAAAATGGCTTCCCCCAGCGGCTTAAAATATTCTAATTTATCTATGACCTCTTGAGGAGGATAGATGCCAGGATCGTTGAGAATTTCCGGCAGGATGAACTCTTTGGCGGCGGCGTTGGGGCTAGCGTAATAGGTGTAGTTAGTAATCGCCGCCCCATTTTCGGCATCCAACAAATAATTGATAAAGTGTTCAGCAGTTGCTTTACGGGTACTGCTGGCAGTAACGCAGATGCCATCCTGATAGATCACACTACCTTCTTTGGGGATAATGTAAACCCACGGGCTTTCGCCGGTGGCCTCATCAATCGTTTTGGAAGCGGCTTGAGCCGCGTCGCCGTTCCAGGCATGGGAAATAACCACCTCACCGGGAACCAGCAAGCTTTCATCGTAGTCTTCACTGTTGAATGATCTAAAATAAGGTTTCGCCTTCAAAATCACTTCTTTGGCTTCTTGCAGATGGGCCTCGTCTGTATCGTTGACCGAATAACCCAGAAACTTCAAAGCCGCGCCGATAAGTTCTCGTTGGTCATTGAGAACATTGATCCCCCCAGCTTTTTGCCATTTTTGGGCTTGCTCCGGGTCAAAGAGGTAAGCCCAGCTATCGGGCGGGGTATCGCCAAAAACATCCTTGCGATAGGCGATGCCGGTACTGCCCCATTGATAAGGCACGCAATATTGGCTGCCCGGATCGTCGGGGGAGTTCAGGAATTTGGGGTCAATATTTTTGAGATTGGGAATATTGTTGTGGTCAAGCTTAGCCACCAGACCTAATTCAATAACCTGGGCCACGCCCTGGCCCGAAGGGAAGATAATATCGTACCCCGTAGCCCCGGCCTGGAGCTTGGCAATCAAATCCTCATTGCTGGCAAAGGTATCGTAAATAATTTCGATGCCGTACTCTTTGGTGTAATTTTTCAACACTTCTTCGTCGATGTAATCGGCCCAATTGTAGACACTCAATTCCTTGTCCAAGCCGCTGTTTGCCTTGTTGGTATCAGCCGAACTTGCTTCTTTTTGCTCGGTGGGAGCGGCTGGTTCGGTGGGGGCCGTTGGTTCGGCCGGAGCGGCTTGTTTTTGCTCGGTCGGGGCAGCCGGCTGCCCCGCCGTTCCGCCGCAAGCGGACAGCGGGATCCATATCGACACAAGAACGATTAACAGCCAGTGATATTTTTTCATACATCTCCTCCTTACTGATAAACCGGGTTTTCTATCCCCCCTAATCTCGTCGTTGCAGGAACTGGGCCAGCAGCACCAGGCCAATCGAGAAAACCAGCAGCAGCGTTGCCAGGGCGTTCAAATCTGGGGTCACCCCAAATTTCACTTTAGAGTAGACCAAGATGGGCAGCGTGGTCGAGCCGGGGCCGGAGACAAAAAAGGTAATCAGGAAGTCGTCCAGGGAAAGGGTAAAGCCCATGAGTGCGCCGCTAATGATAGCCGGCATCAGCAGCGGGAAGGTGACCCGGCGAAAAGTCTGCCACTCGTCGGCATACAGGTCGCGCGCGGCTTGTTCCATGTTCGGGTCCATGTCAATCAGGCGGGCGCGCACGATAGTGGCTACAAAGGAGATGGTAAAGGCGATGTGGGCAATGATAATTGTCGGCAGGCCCAGCCCCCAGGTAATGCCAAAGAGGTTTTTGACCATGTTAAACACGATAATAAAAAACAGGAGCGTGGCCAGGGCAATGACAATTTCCGGGATGATGATGGGCATGTACAGCACGGCGTCCAGCGGAAGTTTAAAGGGAAAGTTATGGCGCTCCATAGCCAAAGAAATCATAGTACCAATGATCGTAGACAGGGCGGTTGAGACAAAGGCGACGATGATCGTGTTTGTAAAAGCGGATAAGATCGCCGGGTCATTAGCTAGTTCGCTATACCAACGCAGGCTGACCCCTTCCCAAACCTGACCGCTTTTACCCGCGTTGAAGGAAAAGATAATCAAGACGAGAATGGGGGTATAAAAGAAGGCAAACACCAAGATAGCATTGGCCGCCAGCAGTTTTTGCCCAATGACCAAGCGGGAGGTAGCTCGGCTGCGGGGTTGAGCGGGCATAGCGACCGATGATGTACTCATAGTTAGCTCCCCCTTTGGCTAAACGGCCTGCCGGCTGGCCCCAGTACGGAAATAAATCATCGTTGCGCCCAACACCAGAGTCATCAGCACGATGCCCATGGCTGAGCCAAAAGGCCAATCCCGGACAGTCAAAAATTGTTGTTGCAGCACATTGCCGATCAAGAAAGTATTGCCGCCGCCCATCAGGTCGGGCGTAATAAAGTCACCCAGCGCGGGAATAAAGGTAATAATCGCGGCAGCGACTACGCCGGGCATGGTCAGGGGCAAAATGACGCGCAGAAAGACACGCACACTGTCGGCTCCTAAATCCTGCGCGGCCTGCACATAGTTATAATCTAACTGTTCAATCGAGGCGTAGAGCGGCAAAACCGCAAAAGGCAAATACCCGTAAAGCATTCCCAATCTGATGGCGGTTGGTGTGAAAAGAATTTGCAGCGGCTGTTGAATAAGGCCCAAATTGATCAGCCAGGTGTTAATCAGGCCGGTATCGCGGATGATGAACATCAAGGCGTAGGTTCGAATCAGAAAATTGGTCCAAAACGGGACCATGACCAGGAAGATAAGGAATTTCTGGCGTTGAGGGGTTTGGCGAGCAATGTAAAAAGCAAAGGGGTAGCCAATCAACAGGCATAAAATTGTATTGATTGTCGCCAGGCCGAGGGAGCGCAAGAAGATGGTAAAATAAGGCGCATTGGGATCAAAAACACGGATGTAATTATTGAGGTTAAAGCTATAATCCACCACCCCTAACAGCGAGCGCTTGCTGAAACTAACCACCAGCACAATGAGCAGCGGAATCACAAAAAAGAGAGCCAGCCAAAAAACGCCCGGAGCTAACAGGATAGCTAACAAGTCTCTATTTTTTCTGCCGGATGCTTGCATCACTCCTCCTCCTTTGCATGACCGCCGACGGCTGACCGCCGTCCGCCGCAATAACCAAATTTTTCGGCGGTCTCGATTTGTGCGGTCGTTTTAGCTGGTCAAGACCATGGCGCTGTCCGTTGGCCAGGATAGGTAAACCTGATCGCCTCGTTGGAAGGGGTGCGCTCCATCCAACATGCCGCCAATATTTTGAATCCGCGCCACCACGTCATGCCGCTGCCCGATACGAGCTTTATAGCGGGTATCGGTGCCGATGTAAATGGCTTCTTCTACCGTGGCCAGAACGGCCATAGTTTGATCGGGTGGATTGCGATGCAGCGAAATCTTTTCGGGCCGAATGGCGACAGTGACCGTTTGCCCGGAGTTGAGACCCTCGGTGGACCGGGCCAACACGTGCACCCCCGCATCCAGAGCGACGGTCGTTTTGACCGGGTCAACTTCCAGAACCTTGCCTTCCATAAAGTTGGTCTCGCCGATGAAATCGGCCACAAAACGATTGTGCGGGCGCTCGTAAATTTCAATCGGCGCGCCGACCTGCTGCACCACCCCTTCATTCATCACCGCAATCCGATCCGACATAGTGATGGCTTCTTCTTGATCGTGAGTCACAAAAATGAAGGTGATCCCAACTTGATGTTGCAGCTCTTTGAGTTCCAACTGCATGGCCTTGCGCAGTTTCAAATCCAAAGCGCTGAGCGGCTCGTCCAACAACAGCACTTGAGGCCGGTTGACCAGAGCGCGGGCCAGGGCAATACGCTGTTGCTGTCCACCCGAAAGCTGGCGCGGCTTGCGTTCAGCCAATTGGGGCAGCCGAACCATTTCCAGGGCTTCTTTTACCCGTGTTTTGATTTCGTCGCGGGGTACTTTTTGCATCTCCAGGCCAAAGGAGACATTTTCGGCTACGGTCATGTGGGGAAATAAAGCATAGTTTTGAAAAACAGTGTTCACCGGGCGTTTGTAGGGAGGCGTGTCGCCCATTGACTTACCCCGGATCAGGACATCGCCTTTGCTGGGTAACTCAAACCCAGCAATCATGCGCAAGCAGGTTGTTTTGCCGCAACCGCTAGGACCCAGTAGAGAGAAAAACTCGCCATCGGCTATCTTCAACGAAACGTCGTCTACCGCTACGAAATCGCCAAACTTTTTGGTGACAGTTTGCAGCTCAACGTCAATGTTGGACACGGGCTAGATACTCCTTTCAAAATCAACAATCCCTTAAATTGTTGGAGATTTCATTTTAAGTAGCTTCAAGAGAGAAACAGCAACGGCGGAGAGGAGGATGGTGATAAATTGGGCGTAGTATAACCAAAACGGGCATAACCGTCAACTTGATGAAAGAAATAGGGTGGCTATTTACAACTTTGGCAAAATCGGCTAAAATAACCCCGCCGAGCAGAAATACCAAGATCATAATTACAGGTTGAGGCAGATTTGGAAGTCAAAATAACGCTGCATGGAATTTTAAGAGATTACCTGCCCCGCCAGGCCAAAGGCAAAACTTCGCTCACGCTGCCGGAGGGCACAACCATCGACGACGTTCTCCAGCAGCTCAAAATCAAGCAGACGGTCTCGGCCGCAATCGACGGGGTTCAGGTTGAAAACAGCTATGTCTTGCAGCATGGCGACGATTTGCAGATGTTCCGCATGATCGGGGGCGGATAAATTTATTTTCAAAGGAGAAAACTATGCCTGTCGGATACAACGGTAAAATTCTACATGTCAATTTGACCACCGGTGAGCTAACGGTTGAGAAGCCGCCGGAGAGCTTTTACCGCAAATATATGGGCGGCAGCGCGCTCAACATGCATTACCTACTCAAAGAAATGCCGGCCGGGGCCGACCCGCTGGGGCCGGACAATATTCTAGCTCTCTCGGTTGGCGTAACCACCGGCGCGGCAGTTTCTGGCCAGAGTCGTATGACCGCCACCGCCAAAAGCCCGCTCACCGGGGCCATCGGCGACGCCCAGTGTGGCGGCTTTTTCCCGGCGGAGATGAAATTTGCCGGCTTCGACGCCTTCATTATCAAAGGCAAAGCGCCCAAGCCGGTTTACCTGTGGGTCAACGATGGTCAGTATGAGCTGCGCGACGCCAGCCACCTCTGGGGCAAAATTACCGGCGAAGTGGAGCACATCCTCAAAAAAGAATTAGGGGATAAAGATATTGAAGTAGCCCAGGTTGGCCCGGCGGGCGAGCGCGGCGTGCGCTACTCGGCTATCATCAATATGAGCAACCGGGCCAATGGCCGCACCGGCATGGGCGCGGTCATGGGCAGCAAAAACCTCAAAGCGGTGGTGGTGCGCGGCA
>CAZRYD010000196.1:0-12654 GCA_964604225.1 uncultured Caldilineaceae bacterium | reverse complement strand
GCCTACAAGGGTTTGGCTAGCAGACCGATATCGTAGGTTCCGGCTACAAACGCGGGCTGGGCCAGAATTTTTTGATGAAGCGGCAAATTGGTTTTGATGCCTTCGACTCGGAATTGGGCCAGGGCCTCCTGCGTCCGGGCAATGGCCTCGGCCCGATCAGCCCCCCAAACAACTAATTTGGCCAGCAACGGGTCGTAAAAGTGGCTGACCACCGTACCAGCCTGCACCCACGAGTCGAGCCGGACATGTTCACCGCTTGGCTCCTGGTAGACGCTAAGGGTTCCCGGCGAGGGGAAGAAGTTGACCGGGTCTTCGGCATAGATGCGACATTCGATGGCGTGGCCGTGCTGGGTCAGGTCGCTTGGCCGGATGGCTAAAGGCTCGCCGGCGGCAATTTTGATTTGTTCCTGCACCAAATCCACCCCGGTGATCATTTCGGTGACAGGATGCTCGACCTGGATGCGGGTATTCATCTCCAAAAAATAAAAGTGACGGTCCTGATCCATAATAAACTCGACCGTCCCGGCGCTCTGGTAGCCGACTGCCTGGCCCGCTGCCAGCGCCGCCTGGGTGATTCTCTGGCGGGTCTCGGCGTCAAGGGCCGGCGAGGGCGACTCTTCTAACACTTTCTGGTGCCGCCGCTGAACCGAACACTCCCGCTCGAACAGGTGGATGAGTTGGCCGTGCTGGTCGCCCAGCAGTTGCACTTCGATATGTTTGGGCTGGGTGATGTAACGTTCCAGGTAAAGAGAAGGGCTGCCAAAGGCCTGCTGGGCCCGGCGCTGAGCCTGCTCCAAGCTGGCGGTCAACTTTTCCGGCGCAGTCACCTGGATCATGCCGATGCCGCCGCCGCCCGCCGCCGCTTTAATCAGCAGCGGGTAGCCCACGCTTTCAGCCAGGGCGGCTAATTCGCCGGGATCGGCGTTTAGATAACCGGGCGTGCCCGGCACTATCGGCACGCCGGCGGCGGCCATCAGGCGGCGGGCTTCGACCTTGTCGCCCATTTTTTGGATGACCTCAGCCGGCGGGCCAATAAAGACCAGCCCCGCTTCGGCGCAGCGCCGGGCAAATTCGGCGTTTTCGGACATGAAACCGTAACCCGGATGGATCGCCTGCGCGCCGGTTTTTCGGGCCGCTTCCAGAATAGCCTCAATATTGAGATAACTGGCCGGAGCCGGGGGCGGCCCAATCAAAACCGCCTCATCGGCCTCGCTCACGGGTCTCGTTCCAGCATCAGCCTCGGAGTAGACCGCCACCGTTTTTACTCCCAAGGTGCGGCAGGCCCGGATGACTCGTAGGGCAATCTCGCCCCGATTGGCGATGAGAATTTTGTCGAACAAAGTGGTAATCCTTGGTTTAATTTTTGTCTTGTTTGATACGTGATGCGTAATGCGTAATGACTTTTATACTAAACTTTTACGTATCACGCATTACGCATTAGACCGGCATGACCCCATTCCGTCGCTCGATGCGCTTGACTTCTTTGTGCGAGTAAACTTCATAACGGCTAATCAACTCCTGACGCAAAGCATAACCGGGGACGACATTTTCGATGAAGAATTCCGAGGCGACCGAATAGGGATCAATATTTTCTTCGTACTCGCGGCGCTTCTCGGCGATGTAAGCTTCGCGCTCTTCTTCGGGCAGTTCCATAATTTTATTATAATGGATAGCATTAATGGCCGCCTCCGGTCCCATGACCGCCGGGCGAGCCGTCGGCAGGGCGATGGTGCAATCGGGCTGCATGGGGTTGCCGGACATGGCCAGGTAACCGCCGCCGTAAGCCTTACGAACCATCACACAGATGCGCGGTACCTTGGCCTCCGACACGGCGAAGAGCATCTTGGCCCCGTGGCGAATGATGCCCTGCTTTTCCACATGCGAACCGATCATGAAGCCGGGCACGTCGCACAGGAACAGCAGTGGAATATTGTAGGCATTGCACATCCAGATAAAGCGGGCCGCCTTGTCCGACGAGTCGACAAAGATGACCCCGCCCTTGGTTTTGGATTGGTTGGCCACAATCCCGACCGGCCGGCCACCCAGCCGGGCCAAGCCGGTGATGAGTTCCGGGGCGAACAATTTTTTGATTTCAAACCAGCTACCTTCGTCAATCAGGCGGAAGATGAACTCATACATGTCGAACGGGATAGCCTGGTTGACCGGCACAATTTCCTCGATTTCGCGGCCGGGCGCTGCGGCTTTGGCCTCGATGACCGCCGGTTTCTCTTGCCAGCTTTGCGGCATGAAGTCAAAATACCGCTTGGCCGCATCAAGCGCTTCGATTTCATCCTTGGCCAGGTAATCGCCCAGGCCGCTCATGGCGCAGTGCATGCGCGCCCCGCCCATCTGCTCCAGGGTCACTTTCTCGCCGATGACCATCTCAGCCATGCGCGGCGAGCCAAGATAGGCGCTGACGTTTTTGTCCACCATAAGGGTAATGTCGCACAATGCCGGCACATAGGCCGACCCCGCCGGCGAGGGACCAAAGAGAACGCAAATTTGGGGCACCCGGCCCGAAATCTGGATTTGGTTGTAGAAAATATTACCCATGGCATCGTGGCCGGCGTAGCAATACTGCTGCTCGTCCAGCCGCGCCCCGGCCGAGTCGATCAGGTAGATTAAGGGGATGCCTAACTCGTCGGCCTTGAGCTGGGTGTAGGTCATTTTCTGGTAGGTTTTGCGGCCCCAGGTGCCGGCTTTAACCGTCATATCGTTGGCAATCACAGCCACTTGCCGGCCGTTGATCTTGCCAAAGCCGGTCACCACGGCGTCGGCGGGCAGGTTGTCCAGGCTGCGGGTCAGCAGGCCGTCCTCAACAAACGTGTCGGGGTCGAGCAGGTAGTTCAGCCGGTCCCGCACAAACATTTTGTTCTGGTCTTTCAAGTTCTGGTGATACTTTTCAGCCCCGCCCTTTTTGAACTGCTCAATCGTCTCGATTAAACGTTCCTGGGGGTGGGGAGTGGATTGGTCAGTAGACATTGTCACTCATCTCCTTAAACAAATTCACGATTTGCGATTTTGGATTTACGATTGGAAGAGGTAATCGTAAATCGTAAATCCTTTTATTTAACTTCGACTTCCATGCGCAACAACGCCGTACCCATCGCTTTGCCGGTTTGATCAAAACGCAGGGTGCGGGTGGCCCCGCCGTCGAGGGCGTTGTGCAGCACAATCTCCAGGGCATGGATGTTGGGCAGTTCATAAATTTTGACCGGTCCTTTGACCATATTGCCGAAGAAGGCTTTGACTCGCTCCGGCGTTACCTCCCGCCGGATAATCTCGTAATTCTCGGCGTTCAGAGCCAGCAGGCCGATGTTACAAATATCACCCTTATCGCCGGAGCGAACGAAGGCCAACTCTTTCAATTGCACTTTTTGCACGGGTTTACCTCATAAAAGATCACGAATAGCACGAATAGACGAATGGAACGAATGATAAAAGTGTTTTAAAGAATTCGCGTCATTCGTTCATTGGTGTCATTCGTGATTAAAAATCTTTAGCTTGTAAGCCGTTTCCGCATCAACAATTGATAGTTGTTCACCAACACGGCCAGGCCGTCTTGGTTGATCACTTCAAACTTAAATTCCACCACTCCGGAACCATCATTTCGCTCCCGCAGACCGGTCACTTCCATTTCCAGGTGAATCGAGTCGCCAATGAAGACCGGCCGCAGGAAACGCAGTTTATCGACGCCGTAGAGCGCTTCGCATTTCTCCGGATCGGCGGGAACCATGCCGGTAGCCATAGACATGACCAGAAAGCCCTGGGCAATCCGCTGACCAAAGCGGCTCTGGGCCGCGTAAGCCTTGTCCACGTGCAGCGGGTGAAAATCGGCGCTCAAGCCGGAAAAATTAACAATATCGGCTTCGGTCACGGTTCGCCCCCGCGTTATCCAGCGCTGGCCCAACTCAAATTCTTCAAAATAGCGGTCTGGCATCCAAATTCCTCGCTTGAAAAGAGTTTATCGGAAACAGAAATCAGGGTCATTCATGTCATTCCGAGTGGAGCGTAACGGAACGAGGAATCCCTCGAATCTATACTAAAGAGCGATGCCATAGGGATTTCTCGCTCCTTCGTCGCTCGAAATGACATATTTTACGACTCACCAATTCGGCTTGCGTTTCTCCATAAACGCCGCAATACCTTCGCGCAAATCCTCGCTGAGCATGTAGTTGACCCGCAAACTCCGGCCATACGACAGCGCCTGCGAGTAGGTCATCCCGGCCGTGTCCCAGAAGAGACGCTTGCCCAGGTGCAGCGCCTCTCGGCTTTTCTCGGCCAGGTCACGAGCCAGAGTCAGGGCCGACTCCTCCAACTCTACCGCCGGCACCACCCGGTTAACCAACCCGATCCGCAGCGCCTCCTGGGCGTCGAAGATGGCCCCGGTTAATGAGAGTTCCAGAGCCTTTTTATCGCCCACCGCCCGGCGCAGGGCCGGCAGCACCACCAGCGGAAACAAGCCAATCTTGATCTCGGTCATGCCGAATTGGGCCTCGTCGGCGGCCACGGCCAGATCACACACGGCGGCCAGGGCGCAGCCGCCGGCCAGGGCATAGCCCTGGACTGCCGCCACCACCGGCTTGGTCATTTGGGGGATCAGGCCAAACAACTCCTCCCACAGTGCGCCGCTCTGCCAATGATAGAAAGCCGGCTGGTCAATCTCGGCGGCAAACTCCCGCAGGTTGCCCCCCGCCGAGAAATTCTTCCCGGCCGCCGCCAGCAGCCCCACCCGCACCGCGTCGTCTGCCTCGGCCCGGCGCAGGGCGGCAATCAACTCGCCGACCATGGCATAGGTCAGGGCATTGCGCTGGTCCGGGTCATTCAAGGTAATGCGGGCCAGCCGATCTTCAATTTGATAGAGAATTTTGGATTCGGTCATGGCTCTGCCTTGCGCCTGAGATTAAAATCTCAGACTGATAGCTCAAGTCGGCTCAAGCCGACTCGAACTCTACGCGCGATAGCTCACGCTTCAGTATGCTTCAGCATACTTTAGTTATCAGCCCTGAACTTTAGTTCGGGGCTAACTGGTCCGGGTCATTCAAGGTAATCCGGGCGATGCGATCTTCGATTTAATAGAGGATTTTGGATTCGGTCATAGCTGTGCTGATTCTGCTTCATTCTTATTTAAAAATCTATAGTTATAACGCGCTGAGGTTCAACTACGTCCACATAGACCTCAATAACAATTTACCCCAAAGTGCAAAAAACCACCACAATAAAAACCGAGCTCTAGACGCCGTCTGCAAACGCTTGGGGACGGCAATGCCGGATTGAAGCTACCGCCTATTGCACCTCTAACCCCGCATACGTTTTCTTATGCCAACAAACAAGTTACGAATGGAATACTGCTTCATTTGATAGAGGCACGGTGCCGGGGTCGTGGACGTAGAATAGGTTCAATTCACTTTCATAGAGTCTCTGGGTGCGATCCCTTTTGGCGCTTGCTAGCGAAGTGCGGCGGCACGAATCCTTCCGGATAAAGTTCGATGGAGGAGAGTCCTCGTCTCTGTTGTCTCCGCTGACAGAACGTATCCACATCTTGTTCCTTCGATAGCAGAAACTTTAGAAAGCTAATCCCTTTATATTTGCAGGTTAGACAGATACTCAACAGCAGGAGGTAATCACTTAACCCAGATTTCCTCATGCTCCCAATAGTGTTCTCCCGATAGTACGCAAATTGCTTGATGGCATGCTCAGCGTTGTTGTTATTCCATGGCACTCCATCGTAGTTGAGGAACGTGAATAATTTGTTCCGATACTTGGTCAACCGTATGCGAAAAGCTTCGGCGGCTTCGGAAGAGATGCTTTGCTCTGCTAGGGACTGAAAGAATTGCTCGACGTCTGCCTCATGCTGCTTGAGGTATTTTCGTCGCAATCCACACTTATCAATAGTTGTAATTATTCTTCGTAATAGGGCACCAAAGGGTTGAGTAATCAACTTCAAATCTTCGTCAAACGGATTGTTTAACAATTCTTGGTTGATATCCCGTATCAGATGAATGAGGCATTTTTGTTGAGGGCACTCAATACCATCGTAAGCAGTGTAGAAGTCAGAAACGAGTACTCCGTGAAATTCCTTCAGCAGCTCGCGTAGAAAATCTCCCTCTCTCGTAGGTCTATACATATACACGACCTCTTCAATATTCGTGAAGACCCAGACATATCCTTTTCCATCCTGTAACTGCACTTCAGTTTCATCCACGTGCAAAAGTGTTCCAGAGAGGATTTTTTTAAGCAATTTTTGGTAAGTCGCCTTATAATAGCTTGCCATTAACGACTTAAACATATGGATTTCTGAGAAGAAAACCCGTAATCCAAAAATGTCTTCGAACATCTTCGTGATCGTTGGGAGGCTCATCCTATATGCGACGTGCTGAAACATAGCCCAACTCTTAAGTCCATGAAAATGTCTGTCTAATCTTTGATACTGATCGGGAATGAACTCTTTACCGCACGTTAAGCACTGATGCACCGACGTTCTATACTCAATGACCCTACGTCTCATCCCAGTTGATGTCAACACGATGTCAAACGCTCGCTTGACTCTCGGTTCCTGAGTACGAACCTGCTTTTTGATACCTCTGATGACTTCCTCCCCACTACAAATGGGGCATTGTGAGGCTGTAATTACGATCTGTTTGGAGGCTTTGAGTTTGCGATTGGGAGACGGTGGCTTGCTCGGCCTGTTTTTCCGTAACACTTTACTGGTGCGGACATAGACGCGCTCTCGTTGGTAATCGAAATACGCGCGTTTATTAACGAATTCATAATCAGCGTGAACAAAGTTCACCCGTCCCCACGTATGAAAATCAGTCAGTTTTTCGACATCCTGTACCAAGGCAACGGGGGGATAGGAACTATCCTTTGTCGGTGATACTTCTTCGTAATTGGTCTTTGTGATAATTGCTTGGAGTATCTTCGTCACCTTTTTCAGGGCCATGCAATCTTCTAGGTTGTACGTTATAAGTTTCTGCCACCAATCCTCGTCGTGGCTGGTTTCCCACTGGAATCTCCAAACAATACTCTGGATTCCAGAGGCATCAGCCTCGGTCCACGAACAGCCTACGCATTTGCCTATCTCCTTCAGGCTATTCGAGTACGTTGGGAAGTAAATGTGAGCATAGATATACGAGAGGGTATTAACGAGGGCGTTCAGTATTCTGTCCACCAACGCCGGGCTGGTTGCCTTTTTCTTCATCCGTGTAATGAAGGTTCGTTCATAATTCCCGTAACAAAACACAATAAAATCCTCATGTCGCGTGACCTCAGCGACGAACTGCTCGAATATATCCGCTTCCTGATCTTTATTGTCGGCCCAGAATGAGTAGTGCGTTTCGGAACTGTTCTCTACAACGATTAACCCAATGAGATACACGAATCCTGCATCAGGATCACTCTCGACATCGAGGTAGATGTGCACAGGGCTGTTAGGAAAATCCGGCGTTCCGAGGACGTAGATTCGCTTGTCGCGCAACGCTAACGCTTGCAATGCATGATAACGACGTTTTGTTTCCTGCCCAGTTCTCTTCCCTTTGCGTCGTGGCCTGAATGTGTGCGCGAGTTGCGTAACGGTGAGAATGCCTTTCCGATTGTAGCCCTTGATCTCCTTCTCCGATATTCCTCGAAGTAGACTGAGATTATCCTCTTGCAACGCTTGGTCATAGCAGCGCTGGCGAAACTCGCAGATCTGACAATGTTCGTTGAGGATCAGCTTGGGTGGTGTCTCAGCACTGCACATCTTTTTCAGTTCTGTGAGGATTTGCTTGGCTTTTCGTGGATCGGGGTTGAGATACACGGTAGTAGCCTTACATTCTCTGCTGTGCCAGATGATTCCAAGGCTAGGGGCTATCGCTTGGTATTGGGGAAGAAATAGGGCGTGCAGTTCCAAGAGAAGCTTCTGCTCTTTACGGACTTGGTCTCTCTCGTGGAACAGCATTGGGATATAGAGGAACTGTCCCAAATTTGATACACCAGGAACTTTCTTCAGCCCATCGAAGGAAAGCGAAATGAGATCATCTTCCATACTAGCACCCAGAATAAAGAGCACTCCTTGTGCTAAGGCGGAAGTAGTCAAAACAATATTGCTTACTACTTGGTTTGCTTGATTTTGGACGTGAATTTTTTCAATAGCTTTGAGGCGCACTTCACGCCTGATTGCTGTGAATAAGTTCTCATAATCTGACTTTTCACCCCGTTGACCTATCAGCTTGAGATAACTTTTGTACCTGCAAAAAACGTAGCTTTCGAGTACGTCCCTGGTTATCTTGGCTTCCATGGATGACCTCTCGATATAGAGATAGGCTTAATGTTGCCGTCCAACGATATAAGACTTCATGCGGCGCGCTCAAACAAAGAGCCTCCGACTAAGGGTATCCTCTCAGGTAAACTGCGCCTTAGGCCAACCCATCAGCCCTCAATTTTTTCACACCGTCTATCACTTACACAGTATACACCCTCGTCTCCACCTTCAACGCATCCCTCGGCACGAGCGTCGGCCAGGCAGCGATGACCGGCCTGGGGCGGAAAGGCACGCCAAAAGCGGTACCGGCCCCCCCTAAGGTCCACAGGTGGGTCGCTTCCCGGCGGACCACGTCGGCCTCCTGTTGGGTGCGACATTTGGCCGCCAGCCGCAGGCCGACTTCATTCATGTCGCCTTCCGGGAGCGGCGCGGTCGAGCCGTGCAGGGTGTTGATCCCCAGGTAATCGAAGCGCAGTTCCTCCGGCTCGACGCCGAGCATCTTGAGCCGCTTGCGCACAATATCCTCGGAGCGCCGGGCTTTGGCCAGGGCGTCCGGCCAGGAGTACAGCAGCAGTCCCTCGGCAATCCAGCCATCCTGGTAACCGATGAGCACCTTCAGGGTATCGGGCCTGGCTCTGCCACTGATGTCGGTCACCCGAACTCGATCCGGGCCGATTTCTTCCAGGCGCAGCGTGCTGAAATCCACCACCCCATCCGGCAGCAGGTAATTAGCCGGGTCGGCCACCTCGTAAGTAATCTGCTCTTTGACCGTCCACTGGTTGACCACCCCGCCGGAGCCGGGCACTTTGGTGATAATCGCGCTGCCATCCTCGCCAAACTCGGCAATGGGGAAGCCAATGTGCCAGGGTTCGACCGCCTCACGCCACTGGCACGAGCCGCCGCCGGTGCAGAAACAGGCGCATTCAATGATGTGCCCGACGGCCACTGCTGCGCCGATGCGATTCCAATCGGGCCGCTCAAAGCTCCAGCCAAACTCGTGCATAATCGGCCCAACCGTGAGGGCGCTGTCAGAGACGCGGCCGGTAATAACCATTTCTGCCCCGCCAGAAAGCGCTTCGATCACTCCTTCTGAACCAATATAAGCATGGGCGGCGATAATATGCGGGCGAATACGGTCCAACCCTTCCTCGCCCGTATCCAGATTAATAAACTTGACCCCTGCGGCGGCGAGAGTATCGAGTTTGTCGGACACATCATCGCCGCTGACGATGCCGATTTCAATCCCGTCAATACCCAGGCGGCGGGCCAGTTCCACTACTTCCCGCCCACCCGCTTCCGGGTTGGCCCCGCCAGCGTTGGTAATCATCTTGACCCCATTCTGGTGGGTCAGGGGCAGCAAGGCTTCAGTCCAGGGAAGCAGATCGGGGATGTAGCCCTGGTTGGGATTTTTGTTTTTCGTGCGCTGCAACAGGGCCATGGTCAGCTCAGAAAGGTGATCCAGGCCCAGGTAATCCAGGTCGCCTTTGTCGGCCAACTCCACCGCCGGGTCGAGCATGTCGCCCCAATAGGCCGAACCATTGCCGATGCGTAATGTTTTCATTGGGTCAATCCTTTGGAAGTAGGGAGTAAGCAGTAAGTAGTAGGGGAAAAAATCCCTCTGGCTACTGACTACTGACTACTATCCATCTACTTTGACAATCACTGCTTCTGCCTCGCCGATGCCGCCGCACAGCGTGGCCAGGCCGTAGTAGGGACGCGTGTCGCCTGAGGCCCGACGCCGCCGGCGTAGTTCATACATTAAGGTCATCACCAGCCGGGCCGCAGTCGCTCCGGTGGGGTGACCGATAGCAATGGCCCCACCGTTGACATTGGTTTTGGCCCGGATTTGCTCGGCCTTGTCCCGGTCGCCGCCGGCCATAATCAGCGTCGAGACCAGGGGCACAGCGGCAAAAGCCTCGTTGATTTCGATCAAGTCCATCTGGTCAATGGTCAGGCCGACCTTTTCCAGGGCCAGCCGGGCCGACTCTGCCGGAATGGAAGCGATGCGGTCGGGGTGACCGGAGGCCATCGACCAGCCCATGAGCGTGGCTAGAGGCTGCTTCTCACGGCGCCGAGCCTCTTCCCCGGACATCAACACCAGCGCCGACGCGCCGGTATTGAGGCCAGGCGCATTACCGGCCGTGACGGTCGGGCTGCCGTAAATCAGCGGCAGTTTAGCCAGCTTTTCCAGGCTGGTATCCGGCCGGGGCGACTCATCCTCGGCGAAGAGTATCGGCGCACCTCGGCCCTGCGGCACTTCAATGGACATCAACTCATCTTTGAACTTGCCGGCTTCCTTGGCTTTGGCCCAGTTCTGATGGCTGCGCACGGCCCAGCGATCCTGCTCCTCCCGGCCAATACCATACTCGACGGCTTCCTCACCGGCCTGCACGGCCCGAGGTTTGCCGGTCATAGGACAGGCAATGACCAACTGATCTTTCAGGGTCACATCGCCCAGGCGATGACCCCAGCGAGCCTCAGTTAAGAAATAAGGCACTTTGCTCATGTTCTCGCTGCCGCCGGCCACGGCCACCCGCGCATCGCCCAGCCGGATGGAACGCGAAACCAGGGTAATCGCGGCCAACGACGAGCAGCAGGCCCGATCCACCGTGTAGGCCACCCGTTCGGGCGGAATACCAGCTTCAATCAAAACCTGGCGAGCAATCGAGCGGTCGGCTCCGGGCAGGTTGACCCCGATGGCGACCTCGTCAACCTCGGCCGGGTCAATCCCTGCCCGCCGGATCGCCTCGGCTACGACCAACCCACCCAGTTGGGACAAGGTAAAATCTTTCAAAGTACCGCCAAACTTCCCAAACGGGCTGCGCACGGCGCTGATAACGACGACTTCATGCATAGTATCCTCCTGGAAGTAGGGAGTAGGTAGTAGGCAGTAGGGGATTTTTCCCTTACTACCTACTACCTACTCCTTACTACCTATATAACGGTCTCCTCTTTCAACTTCGCGACTTGCTCTTCCGAGTATCCCAGCAGCTCGGTCAGGATTTCGGCGTTGTGCTGGCCCAAGAGGGGGGCCGGGCCGGCGACCGGCTCCGGGCTGTTGGACATTTTAACTACCGGGCCAACTAACTTGACGGAACCCAAAATAGGGTCAGGCACGTCGATGAGCAGGTGGCGAGCCTCGACATGCGGGCACTCAAAAATCTCTTGGGCGTTTTGCACCGGGCCGATAGGCAGACCTACGGCCAGCAGTTTTTCGCTCGCTTCAGCCCTGGTCTGTCGGCGGAACCAGGCTTCGATGATCTCGCTCAGCCAGCCGGACATATTTTTGGCCCGCTCCGGCCCAGAGGTCGCCCCCTCGTGTCCGACCAGATCGGGCCGCTCGATGGCCTGGCAGAATTTGGCCCAGTCGCCTTCGGTGGCCACAATCAGGGCAATCCAACCATCCTGGCACTCAAACGGTCCCCAGGGGGCCATATACGGCTCCCGGCCCCGTTCCAAAATGTGTTCGGTCAGCGAATAAGCCGTGACCGAACGCTCGGCCAGGCCGATGATCGTGTCGTACATCGAAATGTCCAGGCATTGGCCCCGACCCGTCCGGGTGCGCTCGTATAAAGCCAACATAATTCCGTAAGCCGCCTGCATACCGGAAACAATATCGCCCAAGGCCACGCCCAGCCATGTCGGTGGGCCGCCGGCCTGGCCGCAGGTGTTCATCAAGCCGCCCATCGCCTGGGCCACGATATCGTAGGCCGGGCGCTTGCTGTATGGCCCCAGATACCCTTCCATACTGCCAAAGCCGGAGATACTGGCATAAATCAAGCCCGGATTGAGTTCCGATAGCTCTTTATAGCCCAGGCCCATTTCAGCCAACAAGCCAGGCCGGAAATTTTCGACCAGCACATCCGACTGTGCGGCCAGATCACGGAAAATCTGGCGGCCCTGGTCGCTTTTGAGGTTAAGGGTGACGCTACGTTTGTTGCGATTAAAGCGCAAAAAGTAGCCGCTCTGGGTCTCGCCTTTATCATTTTTGATCTTCGGCGCGCCGCCGCGAGCGGTATCGCCGCCTTCGGGCCGCTCCACCTTAATCACACTAGCCCCCTGGTCGGCCAGCATCATGGTGCAATAAGGCCCGGCCACCTGAATTTCAAAACTCAACACTTTGATCCCGTCAAGGGGTTTGCGGGGTTGACTCATAGGTTCTCCATAAAAACATCCGCAAGAACAGGTAGCAAAGTAGCAGGGTAGCAAAAAACAAACGACTACCTTGCTACCTGCTACCCTGTGACTCGTTCAATAATCGTCGCGACGCCCAGGCCGCCGAAACAGCACATGGTTTGCAGACCATAGCGGCCTTCCCGCCGTTCCAACTCGTGCAAAAGCGTGGTCATAATCCGCGCCCCACTGGCGCCCAAAGGGTGACCGAGAGCAATCGCCCCCCCGTTGACATTGAC
>CAZRYD010000195.1:0-12699 GCA_964604225.1 uncultured Caldilineaceae bacterium | reverse complement strand
TATTCTAATTTGTGGATATGTCCATTATCCACTTCAACTTAGCGAAAAGTAAAGTAACTACAAAATATCACTTACTTTGTAACCACTACCGTCATCTCAATTGATGCCGGATTAGCTTAATAGGACACAAGGTGTGGTGGTTGGATCAGCAAAAATCCACCCAGCTCATGTCCCTCCTTTCGCAATTTCTCTGATGCAGGTAGAAGAGTTTTGAAGCGTTCACGTTCCATTACGAGATTCGCTGCACTACCTGCTACTATTCCAGCTGGAACGGCAACCAGCGTACCAACCACTTTGATCGCAGGCAAGCTTATCAAAATTCTTGCACCTTGCATCAGGGAACCCCCTCCGATCAACTTTAGGTAATCATAGAACTCCGACCCTGGGATCAACGATTTGGCTACTTGTTTCACAGCGCCCCTAATGGCTTGTGATGCTCCTGACAATTTGGTTCTCACAGATGAAACGAACGAGCCAAATGCCGTTCGAGGAACTGCTCGAGGGTCGCCTGGTGTAATTTTCATATGATATTGCGAGGCAAGAGGCTTGAGAATCGGCTCTCCAGTCTTGGGGTTGCGCAGAACATGACCACCCTCATCATAAGCCCAGTTGGCTGGATGGAAAACTCTAGTTGTTTTGAGTTGGGAATTGCCAAATTTGTCTTGTGTGTAATACTGCACTGTCACCCTGCCGGTTGAAGAATTATATGAGAGTCTACTCACTGGTGTTTCTTTGTTCGCAGAAAACACAAGATGAAATTTGAGCTTCTTTTCAGCAACATAACGAATGTCGGGATCGGATGGACCTGCACATTGACCGACATGGGTATGTGCTATAACGTTATATCCAGCAGGTGGTGGAACGGATCCTGTGCCTCCCTTCAGAATAACAAATCCGCCTGTTCGCTCATTTTGAGCCAATCCATATTCTACAGGTGCACGCAGATTTGAACGGAGAGTTTTGAGCCCCTCCACCATATTCTTGACTGTACCAACGATCTCGGCCTGTGTCCCACTTGGATCTGAGCTAATCACAGGTTTATCCTTCACGTAAGTGTACAGATTGTAATTATCTTGAACACCCAACGGATCCGATGATATCCATCTTCCTAGCCACGGCGCATAGTACCGCGCGCCGTGGTAATACAACCCACTCTCCTCATCGCGTTCCTTACCCGTGTAACGGTATCGCTTCGGTGTCTCCGTCTGGCTACACACGGCTTGATAGGAGGTGCTGCCGTAGGGGTAATACTCTTCATAGGAGATGATCTGCGCCTGATCGTCCAGCTCCAGGCTAGCCGAGCCAAGATGGTTGCCAAACTGGTAGCGGATGAGTTGCTGCGGCGCGGGAGCGAGGCCCTGGGTGCGCGTTTCCACCAGGGCGATGCGCTGCTTGTCGTCCATGATGTGTAGGGTCTCGCGTTCCAGCCTGGGGGTAGAACCATCGGCCTCGTATCGCCGGTAGATTTCGAAACCACCCAGATAAATACGTTCCTCACGGCGACTGGGCGTGCATTCGGGCGGCGCGTGGCGTTCGGTAACTTTACGCACTCGTTGACCATCAGCTCCATAAACATAGTAGGTGGTTTCCGGCGTGCAGCCGCTCTGCTTGACATCCTGTTGGGATGTCGCTTGTAGCTCATCTTTAAAATTCCACGCCATCACGGGCAAGTGAGGCATTTGGGTCATGTTGCCGTGGATATCGTGGGTGTATAGCTCTGGCGGTCCATTGCCAATTTGGGTGCTGGTCAGACGGTTGCTGTATATATTGGTATGGGGGGGAGCAAGTAAACTATCTTCGTTGTAAGTGTACCTGCGCGTCCAACTGCCAGCGGTAGCTACATGCTGAATTTTCTCGATGTTGCCAACTTCGTCATAGTCGTAGGTTTCGGTATAATTACGGACAGCCTTGGGGTCGTTTGGATGCGCCCTCGATCCCACAAAAGGGTAATCCCTATAACTGCCGTCGGGCGGATTGAAATCGAAGGCAGTCTGGCCAATATGCTCTCGCCCTTCCGCGGAGATCAGCCGGTAGATCGCGTCGTAGACATAGTTCGAGACAGGTTCAACGTGTTGATTGTTGTGAATGATGGCAGGAATCGCCCTGTCGGTAATATTCGTGATGTTCCCAACCGGATCATAGGTGTAACGAAGATCCTGAACTGTCGCCGGATCCACAAAGAGTTGTGGAGCCAGGCCGTTAAGGCCAGCAGGGCGAGTGGTCTTGAGGTGGATCAAACGAAATGTCGCTTTATCGTAGTCGTAAGCGGTAGAGGCTCCGTTACCGTACTCGATCCGGACGCGCTGCCCTTTGGCGTTGTAGTCAATGTTGGTAACGAAAAATGTTTCAAGATTATTTGCCCCGCGCAGCCGCACCTTGATGCTGTTAAGCAGGTTGGCTTCATTGTAGACGGGTCTGGTCACACTCCCATCCGGCGTTTTGGACATGGTGACTCTGTTCAGAGCATCGTATTCCGTCTCTGTAGGATAGGCTTTATGTTCCACGGCTGAATCAGGGTCGGCGATGTCCCATTGAACGATCTGTTTATACTTCTCCGCCAGACGTCTATGACTCTGTTGCAGATTCGCCTTAAAATCATACGCTTCGAATTGGACCTTCCCGGCTGTATCATAATGGGCGAATGGCTTGCCCCGCAGGTTGAGTTCCGTATCTTTTTTACCGTTCAATAATTGGTTCTCGCCATAGATGATTTTCTCGAACACGTTATCCAGCGGCGCAGGCCCGTCTCCACCCATTACCCTCGTTTCCAGTGGGCGGCGCAAGGCATCATATTTATAGACAAACTCATGCCGGCGGCTATCCCATGTTCGGATAGGTTTACCGGTCACATCATTCAGTATCCAGCGCTCGCCAGCCTCCATGCTGGCCTGGTGAATCCAATTACTGCCGGCTTTCTCGTCTTTGTCAGGCCCGGCAATATCATAGTCATAACGCATGACAACACGCCCCTTGGCGTCAATGACTTCACGCTGATTGCCCTCGATGTCAAACACAATGCGGGTGGCGAAGAGAAGATGCTTGGCGGGCTGTGCCGGGTCAGGACCGTTGTCGGCGAAGGTTAGGAATGTGCGGCCCAACGTGTCCAAATAGGCGACGGTCGGAGTGCCGGCGTGCTTGGCGGTCTTTTCGGCAGCCTGTTTCTCAGCCAGTTGTTGGACCGGGGTGGCGCCAAAATTGCCCGCAATCCGTTGGGCGTGCCAGGTGGGCCAATAGTCAGCTTCCGGCAGGCGTAAGAAAAAGTCTTTGACCTCTTCGTCGGTTTTGGGATCAAGCAGCACCGTGTCGTTGACATCCCAGGTTGCCTGCTGCCACGGATCAAAGACAACTTTCTCCCAGGTGTGGTTGGGATGCAGCGTGGCGACGACGCGCTCGGCCGGGTCGTAGAACAGGATCGGCGTGACACCGGTATCGGTCATCTCCGGCTCTTCTTCATACAGGTGGGTGCTGCTGAAGAAAGGCTCGTATTGTTTGACCGGCTTGCCTTTGTTGTTATAAACGGTGCGACCTTTGCCTACCCAGCGGTGATCGGCGTGGCCAGGTTTCGGCTCACCATTCTCGATGACCAGCGGACCTGGCATTATATCTCCGCTAGGGGTGGTCACGGTTTCCGGATCGCGCTTCGGCGCATCGCCAGGTTCGGCCTGAATTTTGGTTTCGACCTCGCGCCCGAAGCCATCGGAGTAAATGAAACTGAGCTGGATCGGCGACTGGGCGCTATTTGGCTGGCTATGAATTTCGCGGGCGAGCGTAGCCGCGAAAGGCGGCTGACCGCAACGTTGGAAACGATCAAGATCGTAAATGACCCGCGTGGTGGCGTTCTTCAGCAGGCCCTGGGCGTAGTTGCGTGGATTGGCGACGAACTGCTGGATGTCCGTTAGTTTGAGATCGACTTCAAAGCCGGCCAGCGAGTCACCTATCACTTCGGTACTCTTGCCCATCATCGCTGTGCCAACGACCATGCCCAACGCATCAAAGGCATCCTCGCTGCGGTTGCCGTTGGGGCCGGTGACTAGGCGCGGCTGGAGCACACGGTAGTCGTTGGTGGCGGCGACAACGTTCTCGACGGCGTCTGTGGTTTTGATGACGAGCAGGTCGTGCTTGTCGTACTTGATGGTTGTCGCATTGCCAAAGGGATCCACGAACCGGCGCGGCAGGAAGAAATGTTGGCGTGCTGCATCCCGCTCCTGGTCCGGCGTTGCTGTTGACTTTTCATGATAAAAGACGCGGCCGGAGGGTATCCACCAGTTAGCGTCGCCCTCGCTGTGGACGTGGCCGCCATCGGTCTGAAAGACCTTCACTTCGTCGCCGGCAGGCAATTTGCCGCTATCCATGTAGATTGTCTTCAAAAGATTGGGAGTAAAGGCGAGCTTATAACTCTCACCAGGCAACGCCAGCGATTGAACCTCGTTTAAGGGCAGCAGCCCGGTCAAATCATTACGGCGATAAATCGTGCGTACGTGCTCGATCAGGCGCAGCCGGGTTTCGGCTGGCGCATTGATCGCGTTACGTCGCCAATCCCATTTTTCGTAGGGCCATGTTTGCGCTGGACTCGGTTCAATCTGGTTGGACGGAAACAGGGCCTCAATCTGGGCATGGATGGCCTCGAATTTAAACAATGCCACCAAACCTTCGGAAACCTTCGGCTTCAGCGGCTTGACCACCTCGTAGGTGCGCATTTCAATAGGCAACCCGACACGATACCAGTCCTGCTCACCGGCGTGATTGGCAAAACGATTGACCGTGAGGGTGAGGTGAGTGTCCGTCTGCTCAGGGTCTTGGAGGCCAGGTATGTCTCGCCGCCGGTAGCCAATAGCAATGGAGCGCTCGACGTTACCATATTCGTCCACTTTCAGCGTCAAGGTGTGGCTGGCTCGTGGATCGGCCCGCTGCTTGCCGTTAATCTCGACTAGCTTGCGCTCGTAATGAAAATCAATCGTCTCACAGGGATGGGTGAAAAAGACCGCGTGTTTGTTGGTTTCCACTGGTTGCACGCGCTTAATCGTATAGTTCCGCTCGGAGACGCTGTAGGGGCGATCAGATTCTTCGGTATCGTCCAGGGCATAGATTTCCTGCCGCAAGATTGACCCTTTCAGACTGCGGCAGGCCTCCCGCTGTTCCTCGGCGGATAGCTCGGCAGGCAATACCGTATCCTCGAGCAGCAACGCTTCCATCTGTTCGGTGCTGAGGCCGGCTTCGCCCAGACTGGGGTCGCCCTCGCGGTAGTATTCGGTCTCAAACTGGCGCGAGATGCGACCGCCTTCAATGTACGCGCCGGTATGAAACCAGGTCTTGGTCAGCACCGGCGGCACGTGTGAGGCAGCATCCAGGTTGGTTGCTGCGGGGAAGTCACCGCTGGTGCTGAGCGCGGCAAACTCCTCGGTGTCCCACTGATCGACTCTGCCGAAGCCGCGGAACTCGCGCTCCTCACCGTCAAAATAGCCGTGGTGGTAGGCGTAGCGGGTCACAAAGCGGTTGCGGCTGATGTGATCGTGGGTCTCCACCCGCTCGACGACATGGACCGGGAAGGGCAGGCGCGTGATCCAGGGCTGTCCTGCCTGCTTGTCGGCCAGGTAGAAGCGAGTCGAAGGTGCATATTGGATGTGCGTTTCCGCGCCCAGGTTATTGATGACCGTAACGAGCAAGTGCGGCTTGCCCTCGCCCATCAGCTCGATGTAGCGCATGGGCTGGCGGCCATTGCCCGGCAGCGGCGACGACCAGACCAGGCAGGCCGTGCCGTTGCCGAGCAGATCGAGGGCCATGATCGAGGCCAGATTGTCGACGGCCGGGAAGGTGGTCAGTGGGTGCGGCGGACTCCAACTATTGCCCGAACGGTTGAAGTAGAGCCGGACCGAGTCGCGGCCCAGGTAGATAATGTCCGTGTTGCCCGAACCATCAATGTCGGCCACACGGATGCGTTGTTGATTGAACTGGTCGGGTGTATCAAACCAGGGGGCGTTGTCCATCGTCACCTTGGCCCCGAAGTGACCATAACCCAGGTTGGGCCAGTAACACACCTCGCCGTTGCGCAGACGCACCAGGTCGGTCAGCCCATCACCGGACATGTCGGCCAGATAGATGGACTGCGTGCCGTCGGCGAAGACCAGGCGCGGCCCCATCTCCTCATCGCTCGGTTGGCGCACATAGGTAGCAGGACCAAAGCCCGCTTCGGCCAGCGACGGATACCAGGTAAAGACCTCATCCTCGCTGATCAGCACATCGGCATGGCCGTCGCCGGTCAGGTCTACAAATTTGAGATTGGGGTCATGCCATGGCACGTTGGGCAGTGAAGTGAAGGGGCGGAACATCTCCCAGCCGCCGTCAGCGGTGCGCTCGTAGAAACCGGGCGCCGGGCCGTCGAGTTGCATCAGATCGACCTGCCCATCGCCGGCCAGGTCCAGGAACTGCTGGCGGCCTCCGGCCAGGTCGGCCAGCGAAGCGTGCGAACGCACCATTTCCAGCGGCGCAAAGCCGGCGACGACGTGGGGCTGGTTTTGTTCATTTTTTTCGGTGATGATTGGGCTGAGGTTACGCTTGTAGAACCAGGCTTCGCCCTGTTCGGTCAGAATGCCGGACAGCCCTTCGCCGTCAAGGTCCACCCACTGATAGCGGCTGCCGTCCAGGCCGCTGGGCAGGTTCTCCAGGCTGGTCGCGTCTACCGTGTGGACAGTCTCATCGACCTTGACCTCACTGTAGGTGAATTCCACGGGCGGCAGGGAGCGTTTGAGATAGCCACCCCCTTGCCGTATATAGCCGGACTGCGTCACCGTCGTGATGAAGGAGGCGACGAGGCTTTTGATCGGCTGCGGTTGCTCGTCCTCCAGGTAGGAGAAATCCGTAGAGCGGACGAGACAGGGCTTTGCGCCCAGCTCGGCAAAGCGGTGGAACATCAACACGCGCTTGCAGCGCCGGTAGGTGCGAATCTCAAAACCAACGCGGAAGGACGAAAACGAGTCGGGCCGGCAAGGCCAGGTATGTCCCGTGTCGTCGTCCACCTGTGGGTTGGCTGCATCATGCTCACCGTAGTCAAAGACAACCTGGAAATGCCAGTCATCAGGCGCATTCTTGGCCGGGTCATAGGGCGTTTGATGACCGTAGGAGATGCGCTTGAGATAGCGATTAGCAGTAACCTGGCGATTGCACTCGTACAGTGCCGCTGGCACGTTCTGGTCATTCTCAGCGGCGTATTCGTAGACGATGACATTGCCTTTGTCATCATAGCTGCGCGCCAGCAGCCAGCTAAAGACATGCTTGTTGTCGGTGGGGTCGAAGATCCGACTGGCGGGTGTATCCCCGTAGATGCTGGTGATGTTGTCTTTGGTTATTGCGCGCCAGTAGATCTCGCCGGTTATATCGTTGCGCCAGCGTTCGATGCGGGCAAACAGCCCTTCGATGCGGGGACGGTAGTGGCGGACTGTGTAGTCGCCACGTGGATCCTCATGGATAACCAACTTCCCGTTGTCGCGGACGAAGTTACCCTTTGCATCCTGCCGGTAGACAGGCACCAAATCTTCGGCGCCAGACAGAATGAACTCATCCGACTCCTCATCGTCCCAGTAGCGGGGCAGCCCCTTGTCGGTCTTTCGCGTGATGTTGGGCACGGAGAGTGACCAGCCGAAACCAAACGGCCCGTTGCCTGCGCCGGAGTCATAGGAGAGCGAAAGTTGCGGACCAAAGCCGGAGCGGCCGGGGCTGGTCGCAATCGGTACCGTCATCGAGCCGGTGCCGGTCACCGGGTTGGCGGCAAACTTTTCGCCGATGCCGCGGATGGCCCCACCACCTTTGGGCAGGGTGATGGCGGGTGGGGAAATTTGGCGTTGGTTGGCGGTAGCCGGTCTCGTGACAGTTTCTTGCTTCGTGCTATCTTGTGTATTAGGACTGTTGGGCATCAGTTCCCTCGTCGCTGAATACTGACAACTGTGATTAAATTAGCGCTTAGGCGTAACTGAGCTATGCCTCAAGGATTCGTGGTGGATAGGGGTCTAATATAGTTGTTTTATGAACTTGCCTCAAGGGCAGATTAGAGAGCAAAGGGGTTGAAATTCGCTGAAGATTGGGGAGAGGAGGTTGTCGTGGAGCCGACAGGTTCTTTAGAAGAAAAACTACTAGAGATATGCTGATGGAGGAGCCAAAACGTGGATATATGCCTCTAACTGATAATGAGGAACAAAATTAGAAGCTATCTAATCACAAGGTGGCTTTATTAATTTACCGAACTGGGGTTTTCTGTACTCATATACCGTTATTTTGGTCTTAACATCATCGCTTTGTCATATCAGAACAACTTAGTCAAAGCCAAAATTTCTAAAACCCCAATTTATTAATATAAACCGAATTCCAATGTTGGATAAGTGACACTTGTCACAAAAAAGCTAGACAAATATCCTTAGTCCTCCCATTATTGAGGTTATAGTTCTCCAGAAAAGTTTTTTCCGTGATCCTTATCGTAGGAGCTATAATGTGGGGGATGATGAGTAATTCTATGCCCCCAAGGAGCCTCCCGTGAAAAAGACTAAAACTGAAACTCAACTCAAGCTTGAGCGGCTCAGAAACCAGTACCGGCAACTCAAAAAGAAAGGCGATATTCGCGGGGTGCTGCGGGTCAAGGCCCTGATCGTTTGTTACAAAGGGATGCCGGTCGAGACGGTAGCGGCCTGTTACGACGTCAGCCTCAAGACCCTAAAGAATGGATCAAGAAATTTGAGGCCGAGAACGAGTTGACCGATCAACCGCGCTCAGGACGCCCCGCCAAATTATCAGTCAGCCAAGCGGAAGAACTGAAACAGATGATCAGCCGCCAAAACCAGCGGGTCTGGACAGCCCGCCACGTCTACTTGTTGGTATTAACTGTTTTTAAGGTTTGCTATTCGGTCAAATATCTGCCTCAACTGTTGAAACACTTGGGCTTGAGTTATCACAAGGCCGTGCATCTGTTAATCAAACGAGATAATGAAGCCCGGTGTAAGTGGATCCAGGAGACTTTACCCACTCTGTACGCCAATTATCGCCAAGCCGGTTGGCGCATTTTCTTTCAAGATGAAGTCGGCTTTCAGACGGAAGGCACGTTGGCTTACACCTGGGGGCCTAAAGGCCAAAAGACTGAGATTAAGAACTACGGTCGGCACGGTCGGGTGAACCTGATCGGCGTTCTGGAACTGGGCAGTGGAATTTTCTATGGCCTCTTGACCTCCTTCAAAGTCAACGCTTGTCGCTTTCGCCGGTTCTTATGTCATCTCAAACATGAGATGCCCACTGACAAATTGATCCTCATCTGTGATAACGCCAGATTTCACAAGGCCAAATGGCTCACGGCCTGGCTCACAGAGCAAGCCTCTTGGTTGCATTTGGAATTCTTGCCGGCTTATTCACCTGATTTCAATCCCATTGAGCGATTATGGCATTGGCTCAAAACAGAGTATACCCACAACTGTTGTTGGGCGAGTGAAGTTGGACTGAAGCAGACCTTACAACAGATGTTACTGGAACTGCCTAGCCGAGCGAATGAACTGAAAGGGCTGATGCAGGTAGAAATCGACCGGCTAAAGCAAGCCTTTGACTATTACGCTACTCCCTTCCCTTTATCTCTTCAATCTTTATGTTGAGGAAGAAACTTTTCTGGACATCTATATTGCCGAACCTCCTGGTGCTCCATTTGGAGTTGCCGTATTTTTAACAGGGAAATGCCCATTACGGAAAAATTCACAAACCCACAAACTAACTCCTTTTTTAGTCAAAACTTGACGGAGAATAGCTGACTGAGAATGTTCATTGAACTAAGTACAGGAATGCATAAATAGTTTCCGAGTTTGAAAGAGCGACTTAGAGGGATATACTTGGGGTAGGAGGAGAAACATGCGAGGTCCTAAAGCCCAGTATCCCATTAGCTTAACAACTGAACAGAAAGAAACACTGCAACGGTTGGTCAAATCCCGTAAGGCAGCCCAAGGTCAGGTAATGCGCGCCCGGATTATCCTGGCTGCTGCTGAACACCCCGAGTGGAGCAATCAACAGATTGCCCAGGAAGTTGGCTGTACTGACCGAACTGTGCGCCACTGGCGACGACGCTGGACCGAGAGCCAGAACCTAGCTGATCTTCCTCGACCGGGAGCGCCCCGGCGTTTTTCCCCCAGAGGTCAGGGCGGAAGCGACGGCCTTGGCTTGCAGTCTGCCTCAGGATAAAGAGCGAGCCTTGAACCGTTGGAGCCTGAACGAGATTGCCACCCGGTTGGTAACGCTTGGGCTGGTTAGCCAGATTGCTGCCTGTACCATTGGGCGCTGGTTTGCCGCGGAGAAACTCAAACCCTGGCGCTATCGGCTGTGGCAACATATTCTTGATCCAGACCAGTTTCTGCAACGTGCTCGACCTGTTTTGCGCTTGTATCAACAGGCTCGCCAGTTGCTTGAGCAAGGCATTTGGATTGTCTGTGTCGATGAAAAGACCTCCATTCAAGCTCGAACTCGTGACCAAGCGCCTCGACCGGCCAACCCTCAACAGCCGCTCCTGATCTCACCCCGCTACAAACGTCAAGGGGCTTTGCACTTGTTCGCCGGATTGAGTGTGGCTGATGGTCAGAAATATGGACAAACTGCTTCACGCAAACGGTTTGTTGATTTCCAGGCTTTTCTCTTGCAGGTGATTATTCCGGCCGCTTTACAGCGCGGGGTGCATACCTTGAAACTGATTATGGATAATGGCACCACGCATGCGCCCAAACAATTAGAAGGGTGGCTGCAAGAACAAATCATCCTGCATAACTGGCCGCTGACCATTGAGGTTTTTTGGCTACCGCCCAATGCCTCTTGGTTGGATCAAATCGAGATATGGTTCAGTATTTTGCAACGAAAGTTGCTTCAACCCAACCACTTCGAAAATCTGAACAAACTGGCCGAAGCTATTCTGGCTTTTATTGAGCATGACAATCGAACCGCAAAGCCCATCCGTTGGACCTACACCGTTGAGAAACTTGAACTAAAACTCGGAATAAATTAATGCAAAGCTGTACTAAGCGCTGCGCGCAGAGGTGAGTGGTACTCACCTAATCCCCGCTAAGCTCCTTATCGACAGGAGCTTTTATTTTTTTCCGGTTTCCCCTGACTGACCCGACTATACTTTCTGTAAAGTTAAACTCATTTTACAGGAGGTATGATAATGACACCCTTACGCCAAAAAATGATTGAGGACATGCAGTTACGGGGTCTGTCCGCCTTGACCCAGCACCGGTATGTGACGGCCGTACGTCAACTGGCCGAGTATTATGGCAAGTCGCCAGCTCACCTCATGGACGAAGAACTGCGGCAGTACTTTCTCTATCTCAAGAATGAGAAAAAGTGTGCGCGGAGTACCTGTACCGTCGCCGTATGTGCCATCAAATTCTTGTACGAGCACACCCTTAAACAACCATGGCCGACCCTGACCTTGATCAGGCCGCCGCGCGAGCACAGGGTGCCAGTCATTCTGAGTGGCCAGGAAGTTCACCGAATTTTGGGTTGTGTGCGGCGGCTCCAGTACCGGGCTTGTCTGAGTACGATCTATTCGTGTGGATTACGGTTGCACGAAGCGACCCACCTCCAGGTTTCCCAGATTGATAGTGCCCGGATGATGCTGCGGGTCCAGCAGGGGAAGGGGAACAAGGATCGTTATGTACCGCTGCCCCAGCGCACCTTGGAGTTATTACGCACGTACTGGAGCACCCATCGTCATCCGGTCTGGCTCTTTCCGGCGCGAGGCCAGGGCGGGATCTGGTTACCCGAGACGGTCCAGCCGCTAGGCGACCGCAGTGTGCAACGGGCCTTTGGCGCAGCTCTGGCCGAAAGTGGGGTTCATAAACCCGTCACCGTCCATAGTCTACGGCATGCGTATGCCACGCACCTGTTGGAAGCCGGGGTCAATTTGCGCCTGATCCAGACCTATCTGGGGCATCAGTCGTTGTCGACCACCGCTTTCTATACCCATCTGTCCCGCCAGGCCGAAACCCAGGTCACCAATGCCATTGAGCAGTTGCTGGAGGGCTTGTCGTGGCCGAAGTAGCCGATATTTTTCGTCGTTATGGACCCGCGTATCGGCAGAAATTTGGCTCAGCCATGCCAGCACGTCATCGCCAAGCCATGGCCGACATTGAGCAGTGTCGAACCGAACGCTTCGGTGGCCACGTCTTCTACTGTGAAACGTGTGCTGAAACCCGCTACAGTTACCATTCGTGCAAAAACCGCCATTGTCCCAAGTGTCAGAATGAGACCGCCGAGCAGTGGTTACTTACCTTTGCTACCCGACATAGTATTTAGTCCGGGCTAAATTTCAACAACGAACCGAATTAGGGCAAAATAGCTGACGATTAGGGTCCCCATTCAAGACATCAAAGCCAGGGGTGAATAATGATGATGCCGCCCGCTATTAACTCGAACCAAGCGCTCTATCTCTGGAACCGAGACTTTTTGCACCGGCTCTATGCCGATAAAAACATTGAGCCGATTTACATCAAAACATTGGCGATGTTGATTACCGGGATGCTCTTGGGGCCTCACGTCCAACTATTTGCCATCGCCATGTGCGTGCCGTTGCTGATTAAGTTGCCCAGCCTGGTGCGCCGCTTTGAGCGGTTTGTGGCGGATGAGCAAGTTGAAGTCGAGTGACTATACAGGTCCATCGGTCGTGGCAAGCGGCATAAAGGGATTGCCATTAAG
>CAZRYD010000194.1:0-12716 GCA_964604225.1 uncultured Caldilineaceae bacterium | reverse complement strand
GATTACCCACCTCAAACACGTCATCCCCACCCACCAGGGTCGCGCTGCCGAGCGCATCCTGTTTGGCTCGACCCTCAAACCGGGCGACATTGTGCCCAACAACACCCACTTCGATACCACCCGCGCCAACACCGAATATCGCAAAGCCACCGCGCTCGACCTGCCCATACCCGAAGGGACGCACCCGGAGCAGCTTCACCCCTTCAAAGGCAATATCGATCTGGAAAAGTTGGAGCGGGTGTTGGCTGAGAATCCGGGCAAGGCGCCGCTAGTCATGATTACCGTCACCAACAATTCGGGTGGCGGCCAGCCGGTCAGCCTGGCCAACATCCGCGCCGCCAGCGAGTTGTGCCACCGTTATAACGTCCCGTTCTTTCTGGATGCCTGCCGTTTTGCCGAAAACGCCTGGTTTATCAAGCTGCGCGAGCCGGGCTATACCGACAAAACCCCGCTGGCCATTGCCCAGGAGATGTTCAGTTATGTGGACGGCTGCACCATGAGCGCCAAAAAGGATGGCCTGGCCAATATCGGCGGCTTCCTGGCGCTCAACGACGACGAGCTGGCCCAGCGCTGCAAAAATATGCTGATTTTGACCGAGGGCTTCCCCACCTACGGCGGCCTGGCCGGCTACGATTTGGAAGCCATCGCCGTAGGGCTGCACGAAGTACTGGACGAGGATTACCTGCGCTATCGCATCCGTTCGGTGGCCTATCTGGGCGAAATCCTCACCCACGAGGGTATTCCGATTGTGCAGCCGCCCGGTGGTCACGCTATTTACCTCGATGCCAAAGCCCTGCTGCCCCACATCCCCCAGAACGAGTATCCGGCCTGGGCCCTGGGCCTGGTGCTGTACCTGGAAGGCGGCATCCGCTCGGTTGAGATTGGCTCGGTCATGTTCGGCCACCAGCCGGATGGCAGCGAAAAAGCGGCGGCCATGGAGCTGGTCCGGCTGGCTTTTCCCCGTCGCGTCTACACCCAGAGCCACGTGGATTACCTGGCCGAGGTGCTGAGCCACGTCAACGGGCTGCGCCAGCGCATCCGGGGTGTCCGCATGGTCGAAGCCCCGCCGACGCTGCGCCACTTCACCGCGCGGATGACTCCCGCCTATGAGACGCTGATTGTTGATTGAGCCTCTGCCGTAACACTTTAACCGATTGATTCGTTTATATGGATGGTAGCTGTGAAAGATGCCGGCGCCGGATTAGTCCCCAACCCAGCAGCAGACTTTGAACTGATTCAGCGAGCAGTATCCGGCGATCCCGACGCTTTTGCCACATTGTACGACGCCTACCTTGAGCAGATTTATCGCTTTATCTTCTTTCGGGTGGGCGACGAGCAGACGGCTGAAGATTTAACCTCGCAGGTATTTCTGAAAGCCTGGGACAATTTAAGCAGCTACCAAATGCGCGGCCTGCCCTTCAGCGCCTGGCTGTTTCGGATTGCCCGCAATAGTGTGATTGATTTCTATCGAACCTTCAAAGAAACCACCCCTCTGGAACCTGCCGCGCTGGACAAACCCGATCCGGCGGCGGGCGTTGCCGACAAGGTGGAGCGGCGGCTGCTAGCCGAGGAGATTCGCCGGGCTTTGCAGCACTTAACCGAGGAGCAGCAGCAAGTGCTGACGCTGAGATTTATCGAAGGTTTGAGCACCGCCGAGGTGGCTCAGGTGCTGGGCAAACGCCAGGGAGCGATCCGGGCGCTGCAAATGCGGGGCTTGCAGGCGCTGGCGGAGATTATGGGAAATAATGATGAACCAGACCCTAAAGGTTTTGAAAACCTTTAGGGTCTGGTTTGGAAGCAATGATGACTAAGTTAGAACACGCCTTGGAGGATTGTTTAGCTCGACTGGCCGGAGGGGAGGCCACGCTGGAAGAGTGCCTGCATTTGTACCCGGAGCATGCCCTGGAGTTACGGCGGCTGTTAGCCACGGCCGTCCGGCTGGAACAGGGGCAGGCGATCAGCCCCGACCCGGCCTTCAAGGCCCGGACCCGCGCTCAGTTGGCTGCCCATATGCGCAGTCATCCCCGCCAAACTCAGCCCAGGCCGAGGACTAGCCTATGGCCGCGCAGCTTTGGGCTGGCCTTTGGTCAAGCCCTTAATTTAGCCTTCAATGCGGCGGCCATTTTGCTGCTGGTCCTGGCCACCATTACCGTGCTGGCTCAGATGGCTTTGCCGGGCGATGCCTTGTACGGCTGGAAGGTCGGCAGTGAGCGAGTCTGGCGGGCGGTTCATCTGGACCCATTCCAAACCGACCTACTGCTGGCAGACCGGCGGGTGGTCGAGTTAACCCAGGTGGCCGGCGACCCCCAGGCCGAGCAGATCGCCCGCCAGGAATACCAGCAGTCCTTAACCACCCTGATGACGGAGTATCCCTCGCCAACTTCTCAGGAAATCATCTCCGATGCGCTCATCGAGCAGAAGGGTGATTTGGAGCAGGCCGGCGTGACCGTACCAGAATTGGACCGCCTTTTGACCACCATTATGCCTCAAGAGGCTAACTTGGTGCTTGCTAACCAGGTGGCGGCGGTTGGAACCGGCCTCATCACCTATACCTTGACCCTCACCAACACCGGCCCGGCCAGCCCGGTTACAGCGACGCTGGTCACCAGGCTTTCTCCGGCAGAGAAGCTGGTTTCGGCCAGTGAGGCTGGCTGTCAGGTATCGGCTGAGGGAACGGTCACCTGCACCCTGGCCAATTTGAGCACGGCTGCGCCGCGTCAGGTGAGCCTGACGACAGCCGTTGACCCTTGCTATACCGGCGTGGTCACCCAAACGGCCACGGTCACCGGTACCGGCAATATTGCCAACACTCAAGCCAATTATGAAGCCGTGGCCGCCAGCACCATTACCGCCCCTTTCCCGCGCTCGGCTCAGGTGGTCTATGTGCAAAGCAGCGGCCAGAGCCACGATTTGGGGCTGGTGGCGTCCACCAATATCGTCCTCAACGGCAACCTGCAGACGCACGCGGCGGCTCCGGCCTGGTCGCCGGATGGCCGCAAACTGGCCTTTTTTGGCGAACCGGGGATCAGTGGTTTGGGCGGGGTCTACGGCCAGGGGAGCGGCCTCTGGCTGGTAGACGTGATCGAGGCTCAAGCCCAAAACCCCCGGCTGCTGCTCGCTCAGGATCATCTTAAGAACATCGCCTGGTCGCCGGACGGGGCTAAATTGGCCTTTGAAGTTGGGCCGCCCCAGCAGCCCCACGAAGTGGTGGTAGTTGACGCCAATGATGGCCAGCCCATGCACCGTTTTAGCGGTGAGCAACCGGCCTGGAGTCCTGACAGCCAGAAGCTAGTCATCAAAAGCTGCGCGCCCCAATGCGGCTTGTGGCAAGTCAATCTGGATGGTAGCGCCGGGCGGCAGCTCACCCTGGCCGACTCAGACAGCTATCCGGTCTGGTCGCCGGCGGGTGATTATCTGGCTTTTGCCTCGCAGCGCGAGGGCGATTGGGAAATTTACCTGCTGCGTCTGGCCGAGGGCGAATTAGTCCGCCTGACTCGCCGGGCCGGCACCGACACCACCCCCGTTTTTGGTCCCTGCGGCCAAAATCTCTACCTGCGCACCGACGCCTACGGCAGTTGGTGGATCACGGTCATGAAGCTGGACGGCAGCGACGAACGTAAGGTTCAAGAAGGCGTCGGCCCCAGCGCTGATTGGGGCCTGGCCCGGCCGGCGGTGTATTAGCTTCTTCCCTCGGTTTTTGTTTTTTACCAGCGCGTAACACATTTACCCCCTTTATCGTTAAATAGAGTGAAGGAGTTATAAGAGCAACCTGCCTCAACTCGCTGGATAGGTCGCGTTAAAGCCATGAGTAAGGGCTAAATAACGTCACCCAGCCGAAAACCTTACGAAAACCTTGAGGAGGTTGATCTTGGTGGTCCAGTCGCCACAAGAAAGCTGGAGGAGAAGCGAAGGAGGGGGCGGACTGGCGCCCCCAGACTTTCACAGAGCCGGCATCTCAGAGAAACTCACAAGTCAAAGGAGAAAGTAAAAATGAAATCTCCAAAAATACCCAAAGTATCGTGGCTTAGTCTTGCGCTGAGGCTTGGTTTATTTACGTTAATCCTTGTTTTAGGCACCGTCACCACCCTGGTCCTGGGCGAGGTCGAAAGTTTGGCTCGGGCCGACTTGTCCCAGGCGCCGATTCGAACTATGGCTACTGCGCCTGAGGGACAGGCCCTCTATGCTACCCTGGCCGATGCGGCCCGGCCCGGCATCTATCGCAGCGAGGACTATGGCCGTACCTGGCAACTGGCCAGTCCGGGGCCGGGGGTAAGCCTGAATACGCTCGTCGTGCATCCGGTCAATGAGCAGGTCTTGTATGCCGGAGCCGCCGGTGGGCCGGTAGCCAGCACCAACAACCTCTGGCGCAGTGATGATGGCGGTAAAAGCTGGCGCAAATTCTTTTTGAGCTTGCCCGGCAATGTCGATGGGGTCATCCCTGCGGTCACTGCGCTGGCGATAGACCCGACTCAGCCCCAAGCGCTCTACGTGGGCACGGCTGGACAGGGCGTGTATCGTTTTGACGTGGGCTACGATGGCTATGGCTATGAGTTGGTCGGCGGCGTCTCGCTGCATGAGGCTCAAGTGGCCCAGCTCATGGTGGGGCCGGATAACCGAGTCTACGCGTTGACGGTTGGAGGGCTTTTTACCAGCAAAGGCGATGAAGCCTGGCAAAAACTGGACACCTTGCCGGATTATCCGGTCAGTTTAGCCGTAGCGCCCACCGACCCTGACACCTTGTATGCCGGGGCGGCTTCCAGCGGCGCTTATCTTTCGACGGATGGCGGCCGGACCTGGACTAATATTGCCGACGGGTTAGGCCTGATTCCCGGTGCGGCTTTGCGGGTCACTGCACTGACGGTGGACGAGGCTGATTCCTGGCATGTGGCTGCGGCCACAGCCTATGGCATCGGCAAACGGCTGGCCGGCGGCGGCGTTTATGAGAGTAAAGATGGCGGCCGCAACTGGGCCAAGTTGGGCGATGTTGACGATTTGGTAACTGAATTGACCTTTAGCAACGGCGAGATTCAGGCGGCTACGGCTCATGGCCTGATTCGCTTCGGTGCGCCGAGCAACCCGGCTTCGCCGCCCATTCCTTTTGGCTTAGACTCTTTAATTCAGTTGAGCGGCAGACAGATATTTGTGCTCACCCTCACCACTGGGCTGGCCGGCCTGGCCCTGGTGGGGCATAAGCGTTGGGGGTGATAAGATGAAAAGCGTTCTAAAAGCAGTTGTTTGGGGAATGGCAATTTGGGGGTTAACCTTGATCTGGCCTTTGCTCAACACCATCCTTACCCCGCGAGCGGCTGAGGCGCTGCTGGTCGGGTTGGTCGTGGCGGTATCAGCCTACTTTCTGGACCGGAGTTTTACCTACCCGCCCGCCGAACTTCAGGCCGAGATTGAGCCTGACCGGCCGGCTAAAGCCCAACCCACCCGACCTTCGCTGCGTATGAGGCGTACCCCTCGACCTACTCGCCCGATACCTGAGCTTCTGGGGCGAGAATTTCACTCGCGGGCCACTCAACCTATACCGGTGGTCTCAGGGCCGGGACAACATTCCCGCATCACTCGCCCCATGCCGATAGCCCGCTAAAAAGATTCGGCATCACCTCCCATAACCCGGAAACAGATTAATGAGCGCGGCAGTTACTGCCGCGCTCATGTCTTAAAACAGCTCAGTTGACGCTCATTGGCGATAGTTGCTGGCGACTATGGCCAGGTCAAGAATATCTACTCGACCATCGGCGTTGAGGTCGGCGGTGGAGTCGTTGCTGCCAAAGTGCGTCGCAACGAAGGTCAGGTCAAGGATATTGACCAGACCATCTCCATTGACATCGCCTGTGGGCGGGGCACTCTCCTCATCGTTATTCTCCCAGATTTCCACGCCAATTTGATCGGAATCTTCCGCCGGAACTGCTTGATCGCCCTGGTCTTCAAGCGAAGCAATCTTGGTCAAAGCGTCGGAGCAGAGGTTGGCATGGTCGCCTATCACGGTGACCAGGCCCGGCACGAAGCCACTGGAAACATAGACCCGGTTGGTGGCCCGGTCGATGGCGATGCCGTCAGCCGGGTAGGTGTCCACATTTTGAGCCAGGGGGAAGTGGAAGTAGCCGCCCCAACCCTTGGGAATAAACAGGGCTTGATTGGCCTCGCTGCCGTCGGCGGCCGTGGTGGTAGCCCAGAGGTGGCCGCCGTCGCCGGGCGGGCCCAGGGTGGGATTGACGGCGATAACTCGCAGCGGTACGGGCCGGCGCGGGTTGCCAAAGCCACGATGGAAGGCTGCCCAGCCTAAAAATTGATCCGGCACGCCCTGGCGCGGGCCGATGACCACGATCCGGTGCGGCTCCACCGTAGCCACATAGACCAGGTTGCGGGTTTCGTCAATGGCCAGGCCATACGGCTCTTTGCTGTCATAGAGGGACACAACTTTGCTCACCACTGTCCCGTTCAAAACAGCGACGCTGTGACCGGGACCACCAAAGTTAACCACGTACACCTTGCCGGTCAGCGGGTTGGCCGCCAGGTGGAAGGGCCGGAGAAAGCTGCCGGTGATCGTCGTCACCACGGCCCGGCTCTCGGCATTGACGACTGTGACCGAGTCGGACAGGCTGTTGGCCACGTAAACATAGTTGTGAACCGGGTCATAGGTCACACCCCAGGGACTATCGCCCACGGCCACAGCCGGTAGGACGGTGAAAGCGGTCGCGTCGGCGTTGGCCTGGATCGGCGTGACCTGATCGGTGCTGTGGTTGGTGACCCAAATGACGTTATGCTGCGGGTCATGGGTAATGCCGTTGGCCGTAGTCAGGCCGCCGATGGTTTGCAGCGGGGCGTTGGTGTTACTGTCGATGACCGAAACGCTGTCGCTGCTGTAGTTAGCCACGTAAACGCGCTGACGGGCCGAGTCGACGGCGATGCCGCGCGGCTCGTTGCCGACGGTAATGGTCCCCAGGGGGGTCGGAGCGCAGGTGTGACTGGACACCGGTGGCGGCGGGGGCGTCTCCGGCTCATTGCCCGTAGCCAGTTTGGTCACATAGGCATCCTGCCCGCCGTTATAGCTGGGCGCGAACGAGGTTGGCGTGGTGGGGAAATTGGTCGAGTTGGTATAGCCGGTGACATAAGCATGACCGAGCGAGTCTGCGGCGATGGCATAACCGGCGTCGCCAAAGCTGCCGCCCAGATAGGTGCCGTAGGCCAAGGCGCTGCCGGCCGCGTTCAATTTGGCCACAAACGCGTCGGGATAGCCGGGCGGGGTCGTTCGGAAGGCGTTGGGGCTGGTCGGAAAGTCAACGCCATAGGTCGCGCCGGTAACGTAGGCCCGGCCCAGGGAGTCTATGGCCAGGTCAAAACCGACGTCGTGGTCGGTGCTGCCTACAAAAGTGCCGTAAACCAAGCCATTGCCTGGGGGATTGAATTTGAGCACAAAAACGTCACCCTCACGGGTCACACTGCTGCCGGGATGGTAGGTGGGTTGAAAGGCTCCCGGCGTGGTCGGGAAATTAGACGAGGCAGTATCACCGGCCACGTAGGCATGGCCGCTCTCGTCCACAGCGATGGCCCAGGCCTCGTCGTAGCTGTTGCCGCCCAGGAAGGTGCCGTAGACCAAGCCAGTGCCGCTTGGGTTTAGCTTGGTTACAAAGAGATGGCGATACTCGGTTTGAAACGCGCCGGGTGTGACCGGGAAGTTGGCCGATTCGGTTTGGCCGGTGAGGTAGGCGTTGCCGCCGGTATCTACGGCGATGCCCCAGGCCTGGTCGGTGGCGCTGCCGCCCAGATAAGTGCCGTAGGCGAGGGCTGAGCCGCTAGAATTCAACTTGACTACAAAGGCGTCGGTGCCGCCACCCGGACCGGGTTGAAACGCGCCCGGCGTGGTGGGGAAATCGGTTCCCATGGTCATCCCGGTGACATAGGCGCTGCCCGAGCCGTCGATGGCGATACTATGGCCCCAGTCTTGATCGCTGTTCCCCAGGAAGGTGGCGTAAACCAGGCTGGCGCCGGTTGGGTTCAATTTGACCACAAACGCATCCGATCCTCCGGTCAGGGTGGTATCGAAGGCGCCGGGCGTAACCGGAAAATCGGGCGAGTGGGTAAAGCCGGTGATGTAGGCCTGACCGGCCGCATCCACGACCAGGTCGTAGCTTAGCTCACCGCCGCTGCCGCCCAGGTAGGTGGCGTACTCAAGGGCACTGCCGCCGGGATTCAATTTGGCTACGTAGGTCTCGAAGGAGTCTTCTAAAGTGGGATCGAAAACACCCGGCGTGATTGGGAAATTGGTTGAGTCGGTTTCACCGGTGACGTAGGCGCTGCCCGCGCTATCTACGGCAATGCCCTGGCCGTCTTCGCCGCTGCTGCCGCCCAAGTAGGTGCTGTAGAGCAGGTCGGCGGCGTCGGCGGTGTGGGCCAGATCGCCCGGCAAGGGGGGTGAAAGAGAGAAGGGCGCGGTGACTTCCAAGCCGTTGATGGCAGGACTGGCAGACAGGTCTAAAGGAGCGCCGCTGGAGTTTATAAGTTGGGGTAGGGGCAGGGTAAAATCGCCGACGACAGTGCTGAGCCGAAGCTGATTGGCGTCGTCCAGGCTGACGGCATCCGCGCCTTCAACTTGCCAGCGGATGTTGGTCAGGGCGGTGGTGTCGGCCATGGCCACATCTTCCTTAACCACGAGCCGCTGGACTAACTGCCCATTTTCGCCGCTAATTTCCAGGTCAACGCCGGGGTAGAGGTCAATGTAGCGCACGCCACCCCAAACAGGGACATCGCTGTGCCAGTTGGCCGGATCGTTGCCCACAAAGAAGGAGACGTGGGTATCCAGGCGATTAAAGGGTTCCAGGCCGGGTTGGGGATTGGCGTCGGGAAAGTTCAATTTGAGATTGACACCCCGTTGGGGCCTGGCGTCAAGCGAGGGAGTACTCTGGATTTGGGCCTCGGCGTTGGGTTCTGCAAAAAGAGTAAACCAGAGGGCCTGATCGGACAGGGAGAGGGTTGCTTGATTGGCACGAACCTGGAAGCGAATCGTCTCGCCAGCAGCAGCGGCCGAAAATTGGCCTACATTTTCGATGAACATGAGCGGCGGGCTTGCTTGAGCCTGGGCGAGTGGTTGAGCGGAACCTGGCCGACCAATAAAAATACAGGCCAGGGCTACTAAAATGATGGTTTGACCAAGTTTCCAAAAGGTTGGAGTTTTCATGGGATCAGCCTGCTTTCTCCCCCTATCATTGAATGATAAGCACTGCCTTTGCCTGCGAATCGATTCGCAGGCTGACACCTGCGCCACAGCACACAAGCGCAGGTGTAGCGTCGGCTCAAGCCGACTCAAAAGTCTCAATTTGTGGTTAGCATAGTCTGCTTTAGCAGACTTTAGTTATCAGCCCTGAATTTTAATTCGGGGCGAACGCCGACCCGAAAGATGTGGGTCATAATAGATAGGACAACAAAAAAGCCAGACCCCTAAAACGGCCTGGCTATAAGCTCCAAAAAAGAAACATGCATAAAACTCACAGCAAGCATTGTTGGACTGTACCAAAGCCCGGCAGTGTTTTTTCCCCCACCGATATGTCGCCCAGCTCCGCCGGGAGCGAGGCGCGACCTGGATACCTGGTTAGCCACGGCGCTCTACCTGCTGCGAGTCAATTGTTAAAGAACACAACTTATAGTAGACTAAACAACCTGTCTCTATCTTAGCATAAAAGGAGCAACTTTTCAACCCCCCTGTCAAATCAATTGGTCCTGGCTCCGTCTCGTCAAACTTCCCAAAGAGGTTATAATAGCGCCCATGCAAATTGTTATTGTGTTAGGTTTATTGGTTCTGGCTATTATTCTGTTTGCGCTGGAAACCATTTCGGTGGATGTAATCACGCTGCTGCTGTTGATGGGCCTGGTGACAAGCGGCATCCTCACTCCGGGAGAAGCCTTTGCCGGTTTCAGCAATGACATCATCGTTATTCTCGCTTCTATTTTTATCATCAGTGGCGCTTTGCAACAGACCGGTATTATGGATGTGGCCGGGGTACAGATTCAACGGGTGGCCGGCCGCAGTTCTAACCGCCTGTTGGTGGTTTTAATGGCCATCGTGGGCGGCGTGTCGGCTTTTATGAACAATACCACCACCACGGCTGTGTTTATGCCGCCCGTGATTGGAATGGCCAATCGGGCGACGATTAGCCCCTCAAAATTGCTGATCCCGCTGGCCTACGCCTCTATTCTGGGCGGCACCTGTACTTTGATTGGAACCTCGACCAATGTGGCGGTGAGCGGTTATATCAGCCAGGCCGGGATGGAGCCGCTGGGCCTGTTTGAGTTGGCTCCGTTGGGACTGATCATTTTGGGAGTTGGCATCGTCTATATGGTCATCGTGGGGCAGCGTTTGTTGCCCGATCATCAAGATGTGAGCCTGACCGAAGAGTATGCCATCCGCGAATATGTGAGCGAGATAGTGGTTGCCCCGAACTCGCACCTGGTGGGGCAGAAAATTTTTGAGTCGGACCTGGCCAAGATGGATTTTCGGATTTTGGCCGTGTGGCGAGGTGAGCGGAAGTTTATGCCCACAGCCCGCACCATGATTGAAGCGGGCGATATCATGCTGGTGACCGGTAAGCCGGAAGAGTTGATGAAGGTTAAAGAAACCGCCGGTATCGATATCAAAGCCGATTTAAAATTAGGTGATCTTGATTTACAAAGCGACGAGATCAAAATTGCCGAGGCTTTGATTGTGCCCCAGTCTGATTTGCGCGGGCGGACCTTGAAGGAGGCTAACTTTAGGCAGCGCTACGGCTTGACCGTCCTGGCGTTGTACCGTCATGGCCAGTCTGTGCGCGAAAAGATTGGCCGAGTCCAAATGCAACTGGGCGACCTGCTGCTGGTTCAGGGTTCGGCGGAGCGCTTGAATTTTTTGCGGCGCAATCCCGATTTCTGGGTCTTGGAGGAAGTAAGCCCAGCCCTGTATCGCAAAAGAAAAGGCTTGTATACCATCACCTTTTTGGGGGCTGCCATTATAGTCGGCGGGCTGGGTTGGCTGCCGCTGTCGATCGCTTTTTTGGCCGCTGCCGTATTAACAGTTTTGTTTCGCTGCATTACCGTGGAAGAAGCTTATCAATTTATCAATTGGCGTTTGATGATTTTGATTGGCGGCATGACCGCCTTTGGGGTAGCTATGGAAAAAACCGGCACGGCCGAATTCCTGGCTCGCTGGCTTGTTTTGGGGCTGGAACCGCTGGGGGTGACGGCCATCATAGCCGGTTTTTTCGTGCTGACCATTCTGCTAACCCAACCCATGTCGAATGCGGCAGCGGCGCTGGTGGTGCTGCCCGTGGCCCTCAATGCCGCTCACCGCTTGGGGGTCAACGAGCGGACATTTGCCATCGCCATTATGCTGGCTGCCTCGATTTCTTTTATTGCCCCGTTTGAACCGGCCTGTATTCTGGTTTACGGACCGGGCAAATACAAGTTTATGGACTTTGTCAAAACCGGCGTCGGGCTGACCTTGATTCTAATGCTGTTGGTTTTATTTTTTCTGCCCCTGTTTTGGCCGCTCTACACCTAACGCGGCATTAACCACAAAGGAGAGTTATGGCCACCAAAGCAAACCCTGATGATGCAATGGATACGCTGACGGACAACAACGGCAGCACTGCTTCGCTGGAAACGCGGGAGGTAGCAGTCGCCAAATCAAAAGCTCAAAAAATGGCTGAACTACTGGAGGCTCACCGGGGTGAACGTCATCTGGTGATTATCCACGATTTTCCCGACCCCGACGCTATTTCGGCAGCTTATGCCCAGCGCCTCATCAGCGCCCAGTTTGAGATTGAAATTGATATTATCTACAATGGCAAGATTAGCCACCAACAAAACATTGCCCTGGTGCGGCTGCTTGGCCTTAACCTTATTCATTATGAGCCGTCGCTGGAGTTGGGCCAATATCAGGCGGCCATCTTTGTGGATAACCAGGGTACCACCGCCGAAGAGATTGCCCAGGCTCTGGAAGCCGCCGGAGTGCCGGTGTTGATGGTGGTCGATCATCACGAATTGCAGGAGCGCCTCAAACCGGAGTTCAGCGACATTCGCCGCACCGGGGCGGTGGCGACCATCTATGCCAAATATTTGGAGCAAGGTTTGGTGGCGCTGGAGAAGTCAAATAAGGATCACGTCATCGCCGCCACAGCCTTGATGCATGGCCTGATCAGCGATACCCAGGGCTTCATCCGGGCCAATGCCGAAGATTTTCAGGCGGCCAGCTTCTTGAGCTGGTTCACCGACGCCGAACTGTTGGACCAAATTCTGCGCCAAGCCCGCTCCAAGCAGGTCATGGAGATCATTCGCCGGGCCTTGGGCGACCGGGTGACGGTGGAGAGTTTTTCCTTTGCCGGCATCGGCTACGTTCGCGCCGAAGATCGCGACGCCATCCCCCAGGCCGCCGACTTTCTACTGACTGAAGAAAACATTCATACCGCCATTGTCTACGGCATTGTGGTGGGGGCCGACCAACAGGAGAAGCTGATCGGCTCGATGCGCACCTCAAAGATCACCCTCGACCCCGACGAATTTCTGAAGGATGTTTTTGGCAAAGACGAGGCGGGCCATTATTTTGGCGGCGGCAAACAGTTAGCCGGTGGTTTTGAGATTCCCATCGGCTTCCTGTCCGGCGAACAGGGTGAAGAGTTCCGGAATCTCAAGTGGCAAGTGTATGATAAACAGATTAAGCAGAAGTTGTTTAACAAGATTGG
>CAZRYD010000193.1:0-12727 GCA_964604225.1 uncultured Caldilineaceae bacterium | reverse complement strand
TTGGTACCGATTCGCTATTGTTGGCGGCTGGTGTCTGTGTTATGCTGTGACGCATAAAGTTGCATAACTTTATGCAGGAATAATCTGGGGTAAGCCTTGAGACCCTGATTCCTGTGCTCTTTACCAACCCAATTAGTAATGGTTAATCCAATGAGTCATTATTTGACTCCACCTGAACCTGTTGCCTGGGATAGCCGTCACCCGGCTGAAACTTTAAACTCCGTAGCTTTGCCGTGTCTATATTGGTTAAAGCTTTGGTTTAAGGCGTTTGTATGCTGTCATTTGTGGCTTGTCACCAGGCGAGTAATCGTTACTTTGGGTTGGCTTCGCCCCCGGCTGGTAAGTTTTTATCCCCTTGATAATAAAAATCGACCAAGTTGGCTCACTTTACTAAATTCTTGCCAAACAATTAAAAGTAGAGTAGGGATTTCGTATAGCCATAAATTCTACAAAACCTTTCTATTTCTAACTTTTAACCTTACGCTTATCTTCACCTCTCCTCAAATTGTTACAGCGAAAGGGGATACAGTAACTTCATTAATTCCTACAAGATTAATCATTCCTCGCATTGCTCTTGATAGCGCTATTGTGCCTGTGGGCTTACAGAAGGTCGAAAAGGATGGGCAAACTTATAATCAGTGGCAAGTAGACGATAACCTCGTCGGTTGGCATAATCTTTCGGCGCCGTTAGGCCGGGTTGGCAATAGTGTCCTTAATGGGCACAGCAATGTACACACTCAGATATTTCGGAATTTAGACAAGGTTGATCTTGGTGACAGAATTATCGCTTTTGCCGACGACCAGACCTATGTTTATGTCGTCGTGAGGAAAATTCTTGTTCAGGAGAAAGACGTTCCGGTCGAAAAGCGGATTGAAAATGCTAAACTGATTATGCCGACCACCGATGAGCGTCTGACCTTAGTTACTTGTGCTCAGCCAGGGGCCACCCATCGGCTGATTGTTATTGCTTATCCAGAACATTCGTATAGTAAATAAGTTACACCCCAAAAACAACCAACAACAACAGCCATAGCAAGCACAACTTTTTGACATCCACATAAAAAACCACATAATCTTTGTCAAGAAGGCTGTGACTGATGCTGTCAAAACAACGTGTCATAAGCTTCGCTGAAAAACTCATTTATGGCTGGTTGATTTTCTGTGTGGGTGGGGTAGGTTCGCTAACCTACTTTGATGGTTTACTGCCCGGGCACGAGCATGGAGAGCATCCCTACCACTTGACCATTTTCGAAGAATCACCGCATGTCCATAATCCTCTACCACCGCCACGCCAGATTTTGGCTAAACAGGCTCGTTTCTGGCTGATTAGCCGCCTGAACCCCCAAACCGATATTCTCAGCATCGCTCAAAATCTTGCCAATGGCTTCACTCGATTTTTTGCCTCAGGGTTGAGCGATGGGTATATTTTGACCGCCGCTCACCTCAAGATTTTTGATCTCCCCAGCCTCTTTGGTCCGATTGCGCTGGCTGCGCTCAACGGGCGCTCGGCTTGGCTATCACCTCTCGATAAACCGCCTATTTCCCCCGGATAGTCTGACTTTCAAAAATCCCAATTAAATTATCAACAATCTGTTCAGCCTTAAAATGAACAAGGAACGTTCCTAAAATGAAACCTTTTATCTCCCTGATGATGTTGTTTTTTATCTCTCTGATGGCGGCTCAATGTAACCCGGCGATTTCCCCCTCACAGAAACAGGGCATTACCGCCAGCGATATTTTTGCCAGGGTCACAACCGAAAACGGAGCTGTTTATATGACCCTCAACAACGACGGCCAAAGTGACGACGCCTTGATTGGGGCTAAAACCGATGTCGCCAAAACCGTTGAACTGCACGAAACCAAAATAGACGAAAATGACGTGATGAAAATGCAGCCGGTGGCCAATATTCCGATCCCGGCCGGCGGCTCGGTGACGCTGAAGTCGGGCGGCTTGCACGTGATGCTGATTGATATGCAAAAGGAATTAGTCCCCGGCGACAAAATAAACCTGACCCTTGCCTTTGAAAAGGCTGAGCCGATGACCGTTGAAGCTGAGGTACGGGCAGGGACGATGATGAACCAGATGGAACACAACCAAACTGAAGAGCATGGCGATCACAATCAGGATGATACTGGCCACGGCGAGCATGAACACGAGCCTAGTCAAAATTAGCCAATCAATTGGATGAGTTCACAGGATGAGAGTGGATGTATGCTGAATAAGGCTCTGCTCCTAAAAATAGCCGGGGCACTGTTTATGGTCAGTCTGTTGGGTTGGTTTGCCGCCACCCAGTACGAAACGGCGCGTCAGGTTGTCTACGTCATTCCGCCCGGCGTGGCTTCAGGGCAAGTCACCCTTGATGTACCGGACCAAATCGTTTTAACCCTGGGGGTAAAGGATACCCTGGTCATTGAAAATCAAGATGAGGTGGTCCACACCTTTGGCCCTTTTATCGTTGCGCCCCATACGACTATGACCCAGCGTTTCTATCACGTTGTGAACTACGAGGGCGTTTGCACCTTTCATCAGGAGCGACAAATGAAATTGGTGGTTAATCCTGCGCCGTGGCAGCTTCATTTCTTTTATACAGAGTAGCCCGCAATCGGTGGACGGTTCATATTACAATTCTTATCAGAAGCGTAGTATTCGTAACAGATTAAGACATGCTCTCGTCCTGTTGATTCTCCATCGCCTGCTGGGGCGAGGGGCTGTGCTTCTGAAAAGCCTCTTTGACCCGCTGCCGTTTGCTGTGGGCATAGACCTTGCGCGTCGTGCCGATGTCATTGTGGCCCAAGAGCTCCTGGATGATCTCCAACGGCACCTCGTCATTCAACATCTGGGTGGCTCGCCAATGCCGAAACGTGTGCGGGCTAACATCAGGCAAGTTCACCGCTTCTGCTGCTTTTTTCACCACGCGCCACAGACTGGTGCGAGAGAGCTTCTTGCCGCTGTTCCGTCCGTGGCTGACAAACAACCCGGTCTTGAAATCGGCCCGCTCAGCCAGGTAGGCCCGGACCGCAGCCAATGCTTCAGAGGTCAAGTAAAGCCAGCGTTCTTTGTCCCCTTTACCAGTGATCAACACTTCGTCCGTCTCCCCCTCGGCCACGTCCTGGCGGGTCAGCCCCGCCACCTCGGAGACCCGGCCTGCCGTAGCATAGAGGGTGTGCAGGATAGCCCGGTCACGTAACAGGCATAGACGCTTGAGTCGGGCTTCTTTACCGCCACCGACAGCCGGCAGAGGCTGCTGGTCGTAATAGAGCACCAGACTGGGTAACTCATCGGGCGCTCGGGTTTGGGGGTAGTGCAACTTCAGTTTACCCTTCAGCAGATTTTGGGCGCGAACAATATCAAACTCCGGCCCCAGGTGGCGAGCAGTATAATGGAATAGAAAGAAACGGCGCAGAGCCGCCAGGTAGGTGTTGAGGGTGAAGGAGGAGTAACCCCGCCGATCCAGCCAGAGGAAAAAGTCGAGTAATACTCTCTCTGGGTATTCAGTCAGAGGCGTATCCAGGGAAAGTTCCTTGGTTTGTTCCAGATATTGGGCAAAGGCGGCCAGAGCGGCGGCATAGGTCTGCCGGGTTGGCTCTTTGCTGGTGGGGAGACTATCCAGAAAGGCAGCGCTGGCCTTGTAAAAATTGTTGGCTTGGGTTTGTTCTGACATTGATTGAAACCTGTTCTGATTACCCGCTATGTAACTTAATCCACATTTTGTTCTATTATTAATACCTCCCTTCTTTGGACCTGTCAAGTCGGTTTCTGAAGTTAGAAACATCGAATAATCGTATTAATTTGACAGTCATAAAGGAGCGGCTAAACTGAATTCAATCCAGGGGAGAAGTGCTGGCCTTACCCACCTGGGCTGGCAGAAAGAGCAGTTTCATTCATAATGCCCAAACCAATGATCATTGGTGTAGCTGGAGGCACAGCTTCCGGTAAAACCACAGTCTCCCAAAAAATTCTGGAGGTGGTTGGCCCCAATCATCTGGCTTACTTACAACACGACGCCTATTATCGTGATCTGAGCCATCTACCCCTAGAAGAACGTCAGGCTCTCAACTTTGACCATCCCGACTCCCTGGAAAACGAGCTTATGATTACCCACTTACAACTGCTGTCACAGGGCCAGCCGGTGCAGGTCCCTATTTACGATTTTGCCCACTATGTACGAACAGATCAACTCAGACAGATTGAACCCCGCCCTGTTATTCTGGTGGAGGGCATTCTCATTTTTGTCGATAAAGCGCTACGCGAATTAATGGATCTCAAAATTTACGTCGACACGCCCGATGATTTGCGTTTTATCCGGCGCTTGCAGCGTGACGTGCTGAAACGCGGCCGCACCGTAGAGCACGTCATCGAACAATACCTGGAAACGGTCAGGCCAATGCACCTGGAATTTGTCGAGCCTAGCAAGCGCCACGCCGACGTAATTATCCCCCACGGTGGCCGAAATTTGAAGGGCATTCAGATGGTTGTGGCTCAAATTGAACGAATGCTAGAAAACTTCCCTACCCCCATGGATTGATCGGCAAAGCTGAAAATTTTGGTTTATAACCTCACAGGAGAGCCTTAATGACCAAACCTATCATTACTGTCGTCGGCAGTTTTGCCGTTGGGTTGACCATTCGCACCAGCCACATGCCTATCTTTGGTGAAACGCTTATCGGCTCCGACTTTGACATGGGACCGGGCGGCAAGGGGTCGAACCAAGCCGTGGGCGCAGCCCGGTTGGGGGCCGACTCTCATTTCGTCGGCGTCATCGGCGACGACAAGCTGGGCGAAATTGCCACCGATCTGTACGCCCAGGAGGGCGTGGACACCACCCACCTCTGGAAAACAACCCAGATGGCCACAGGGGTCGGCTTTATCATCCTCAACCACACCGGCGAAAACGGCATTATCCTGGACATGTCGGCCAACAAGTTAATGGATGCCGCTTTGGTGGACCGGGCCGAAGCCCAGATTGCCCGCAGCGCCGTGGTCATGGCTGTGCTGGAAATTCCGGTGGCAGCGGCAGCGCGTGGGCTGGAGTTGGGCAAAAAACACGGTGTCCGGACTATTCTCAACCCGGCCCCGGCCATCAAACTCGACGATTCCGTACTGAAACATGTGGATTACCTGACCCCCAACGAAACCGAACTGCGTATCCTGCTGGGTCTCTCGCCCAACGACCCCAGCTCGACCAACGAGCTGGCCCAACGCTTGCGGCAGCGGGGCGTCGGCAGCTTGATTGTGACCATGGGTGAAAAAGGGGCCATGCTCCTGACCGACGATCACACCGAGCACATCCCTGGCGTAGCCATTGAGGTAGTAGACACCACCGGTGCGGGTGATGCCTTCAACTCCGGGCTGGCGGTCGCCCTGGCCGAGGGTAGGCCGCTCGTCGAGGCAGTCAAGTATGCCAACTGCGCCGGGGCCATCGCCTGCACCAAGTTGGGGGTCATTCCGGCCCTGGGCGACCGGGCGATGGTCGATGAATTGTATGCCAAAACCTATTAAGGAGTCTTTAGACATGCAAGCACCCCAAATTACCCCCCGCGAACGCGTTAAAATGGCGTTGCGCCATGAGGAGCCGGATCGAACGCCGGTTGACTTTTTGGCCACGCCCGAAATCTGGGCCAGACTGGTCCAGCAGCTTCAGCCGGATACTGCCGGTGTTGGCCCTTCGGACTATTTCGACCCGGCCTGGGAAGCCATCCTGCGCCACTTTGAAGTCGACTGCCGCCTCCTCTCTTACGATCAGTTCTTCAACCCGCCCGACTCCATCCTGCGCCCGCAAGCCCAGGTGGATTGGTGGAGTTCTTTGAGCCGTTCGCTGCCCAACCGTATGTGGCGACAGCGTCTGCCCGGCGGTGATCTTTACGGTCCCTTTGGTCATCATATCCGCATTGTTAAAAACCCCAGCGGCGCGTATGAGGAGTTTGCCAGTTGGCCGCTCAAAAGCGTCACTTCGCTAGAAGACCTCAAGCGCTATCCTTGGCCCAACCCGGATTGGTGGGATTTCAGCGCCTTGCCCGGCATTATCAGTCAGTTGGACGCCCACCAGCAATATCACCTGCGTTTCCGGATCGGCTCCATTTTTGAAACGGCCTGGCAACTGCGCGGCCTGCAGGAATTCTTGATGGATTTAGTCATCAATCCGGCCATCCCGCTGTACATCATGGACCGGCTGACCGAAATTTCGGTTGAAATCACCCGCCGCGTGTTGGCCCTGGTCGGCGACCGGCTGGATATGCTCTATTTTTACGATGACGTGGCTACCCAAACCTCGCTCATGATCTCGCAGGAGATGTGGCGCGACTACATCCGGCCTCGCCACGCCCAACTGGTCGAGCTGGCCAAACAATACAAGCTCCCGGTGATGTATCACTGCGATGGGGCCATCTATCCCCTCATCCCCGAACTAATTGAGTTGGGTATTGATCTGCTCAACCCGGTCCAGGCCGACGCCAAAGGCATGGAACCGGAGCGCCTTAAGGCCGAGTTTGGCGACCGCCTCAGCTTCCACGGTGGGCTGGACATCATCAAAACCCTGCCGCGTGGCACCGTAGAAGATGTGCGCCATGAGGTGCGAGAGCGGGTGCAGGTGTTGGGACGAGAGGGCGGCTATATCATGGCCAGTTCCCACCACATTCAGTCCGACACGCCGCTGGCTAATGTGTTTGCTATGTACGAGGTGGCGTTGCGTTATCGGGAAGAAGATGGCGGGCCGGTCATATGGACTCCTCAAACACAGGCTCCCACAGGAACACAGGCTACTGCCCCGGAAACAATTACAGCAACCGCCCATGACGACACGGAAGAGCTGATGGACCTGCTCTATAATGCCGTCCTTGACGGGGAGCGCTCTGAGGTGCAAAAGGTTGTGCCGCAGTTGCTTGAAGCCGGGATCACCCCGGCGACCATCCTGTATGACTCGATGATCCCGGCGATGCAGGAGATCGGGCGGCAGTTTGAAATTGGTTCTTGCTTTGTGCCGGAAATGCTGGTGGCGGCCCACGCCATGCAGGCCGGGCTGGACATCCTCAAGCCGCTGCTGGCCAAAAGCGACATCAAACCCGTGGCCAAAGCCGCCATTGGCACTATTCAAAGCGACATCCACGACATCGGCAAAAATCTGGTGATTATGATGCTCCAAGGGGCAGGGTTTGAAGTGGTTGACCTGGGCGTGAACACCCCGCCGGAGAAATTTATCCAGGCCGCCAACGACGGCGCACAACTTATCGGCATGTCGGCTCTGTTGACCACAACGATGGTTAATATTCCCATGACTATTCGAAAAATGAGCGAGGCCGGGGTGCGCAACCAGGTCAAAATCATCATCGGCGGCGCGCCCATTACCCAGGAGTTTGCCGATCATGCCGGAGCCGACGGCTTTGCTGCCGATGCTTCTCAGGCTGTGACCCTCGCCAAGAGACTGTTAGGAGTTGGTTGAAAAAATCAAGGAGTCCAATATCTCCTCTGTGAAAACAGTTTTGACATATCCCCTCTCTTTTCTTACACTACGCCCAGAGGTAAAAAGTATGACCCAAGAAGCAGTCCCTTCATCAACGGTTCAGGCGGCCAAACCCCGGCTGGGCAGACGTATCTGGCAGGAGTTTCAGCGCATGGTCTTGTTGGTTATGGGGGTAGTATTGGCCGCGTTGGGCTACAGCCTGTTTCAGGTGCCTTACCAGATTGCCGCCGGGGGTATTGGCGGCATCAGCATTATCATCAACCATTTTACCGGCTGGCCGGTGGGGACGATGTACCTGGTAATGAATGTGCCGCTGCTGATTTTGGGTTACTTTCATCTGGGGCGGTGGGGATTTGTTATCCGCACCATTTTCTCGGTGCTGATTTTCTCGGCGGCAACCGACTTTTTTGTGGCTTATCTGCCGGGTTGGCTGGAGAGCTACCCGTTGACCGAGGATATTTTACTCAGCGCCATTTATGCCGGCTTGGTTGGCGGTGTGGGCGGCGGGTTGGTTTATCAATCGGGCAGCACCATCGGCGGTACGGCCATTATCGGGCGGATTATCCAGCAAAAAACCGGCACGCCGCTGAGCCAGGTGTATCTGTACACCGACAGCGTCATTGTGCTGACCGCCGGGGCTGTGTTTGGCTGGGAGCTGGCCCTGTATGCCCTGTTGACTCTATTTCTGAACGGGATAGCCTCCGATTACACCCTGGAAGGCCCCAGTAGTGTCCGCACGGCCACCATTATCACCAATCAGCCCGAAGCCATGTCGCAGGCCATTATCAAAGGCTTGGGGCGGGGGGTTAGCGAATGGGCCATCACCGGGGCCTACACCGGCGAAACCCACGCCATGCTGGTCTGCACCATCTATCGCCCCCAGGTTAACGATTTAAAGCGGATTGTCAGCGAGGTTGACACCCATGCCTTTGTGACCATTGGCATTGCCCACCAGGCTTTTGGCACCGGTTTTACGCCGTTGAAACCTTAAATCAAGTGGGATAAGCCACTACCGGCCCATTAATGGCTACCTGAACCGGCGTGCCAGGGGTCAAATCAAGGCGGGGTTGGGTGCGGGCTTGCAGACGCAGCCCATCGGCCAGGCTGATCTGAACCAGTTGATCATGGCCAAAAAAGCTGATTTGTTCCACCCGGCCTGGACCAGCCGGATCGGGCTGCAACAGGACCATCTCCGGGCGGATGAGGATCTCCACTGACCCATGCACAGTTTCGGCCAGGGGTAGATTGCCCAGAACGCAATCCACGCTGCTGCCATTGGCTATCCCGGCCAGAAAATTAGCCTCCCCCACAAAGGCAGCCACCTCGCGCCGGATTGGGCGCAGATAGAGCTGCTGCGGCGAAGCTATCTGAAGAATCGTTCCGCCAATCATCACCGCCACTTCATCGGCCAGGCTCAGCGCCTCTTCCTGGTCGTGGGTGACAAAAATAGCCGTCGCGCCGGCCTGGCGCAAAATCTGGCGCACTTCTTCGCGCACGCTCTGGCGTAAAGCCGCATCCAGGTTGGAAAATGGTTCATCCAGCAATATCAGGGTAGGCTGTGGGGCCAGAGCGCGAGCTAGGGCGATCCGCTGCTGCTGCCCACCGGACAGCTCGTGCGGCATCCGCCCGGCCACATCGGCCAGACCCACCAGGCTCAGCATCTCCTGTACCCGTTTCTTTTTGTCCATATTTTTGAAGATACCGTAGGCCACATTATCGGCCACGGTCAGGTGGGGGAAGAGGGCATATTCCTGAAAAACCATGCCCACGCTGCGCTGCTCTGGCGGCACATGCAGCCCCGGCCCATTGACCAACCGCCCACCGATTTCGATCTCGCCGCTGTCGGGCGGTTCAAAGCCGGCCAGCAGGCGCAGGGTGGTGGTTTTGCCACAGCCGCTCGGCCCCAGTAGGGCCAAAAAACGGCCCCTGGGCAGAGTCAAATTGACTCCTTCAACCGCGCAAACCCGGCCAAAATTTTTAGAAAGCCCCTGGCAGCGAACAGCAATCATCCTAGCGGCGCTGTCCTTTTTCTTCCTGGGCCAGAATAATCCAGACAGAAATAGCCGAGACTAGCACCAGCAGCAGCGCCGGACCAGCAGCGCGGGCAAAAAAGACCTGCTCGGTAGCGCTCCAGATGCGGGTAGCCAGGGTTTGAAAGCCGGTGGGTCCCAAAAGCAGCGTGGCCGGAAGTTCCTTCATGCCGGTCAAAAAAACCAGGGCCAGCCCGGTCAACAGGCCGGGTTTGAGCAAAGGCACAGTGATGGAGGTCAAAGCCTGGCCGGGGGTTCGGCCCAGGCTGCGGGCAGCCTCTTCCAGGCGGGGGCTGACCTGCAACAACGAGGTGCGAGTGCTGCCAATAGCCTGCGGCAGAAAACGAACCACATAAGCAAAGACCAGCATCGCCAGCGTTTGGTACAGAAAGGTAGCATAATTGGCCCCAAAGAAAACCAGCGACAGGGCAATAACTATGCCGGGCAGAGCATAGCCCACATAGGCGCTGCGTTCCAGCCATTGGCCGGCCCGGCCCGGAAAACGGACAGCCAGTACCGTGACCGGCACAGCCGCCAGCAGCGCCACCAGCGCCGCCAGCCCCGAAGCAGAAACCGAGTTAAAAACAATATCCAGGCCCAGATTCAACTCCTCGCCGATCAACAGGCCGCGCCCCAGCCAGAAACCCATGACCAGCAGCGGCAAAACCACTCCCAGCAGGGTGATGAAAGCACAGAAAGCCAACGCCAGGGGTCGCCACGGCCCCAGCTTGATAATAACCGGCGGACGCAAGGCGCCGGCGCTGCTGCGGTAGTAACGAGCCTTGCCCCGCATACGCGACTCAACCAGGAGAATGAGCATGGTTAAGACCACCAGCAGCAAGGCCAGCACGGCGGCCCCACTGCGATCCAGCGAGGCGCTGTATTGCAGGTAAATGGCCCGTGTAAAAGAGTTAAAACGCAGCAGCGAAACCGCCCCAAAGTCGCTCAGGGTGTACAGGGCCACCAGTAACCCACCGGCAAAAATCGAAGGGCGCAGGTGCGGCAGAGTAATTTCCCAGAATACCCGCAGCGGGCTGCGGCCAAAACTACGGGCGGCCTCTTCCAGGCTGGGGTCCAGACCGCGCAGGGCTGCCCGCACACTCAGCAAAACGTAAGGATAAGTAAAAAGGGTCAGCGCCAGCAACGCGCCGGGAAAGCCATAGATCGAGGGCAGCCGATCTATCCCCAAGGGTTCCAGCCAATTCTGAAGCATGCCCTTTGGCCCCAGGGCAGCCACCAGGGTAAACGCCCCAACATAGGAGGGCCAGACCAGAGGCAACACCGTGACCACGGCCCAGAATTTGCGCCCCGGCAAATCGGTGCGGACGGTCAGCCAGGCCAACAGCACCCCGATGACCATCGCTACCAGTGTGACCGAGAAAGCCAGCCCGGCGCTGCCGACAAAAACTTCCAGTGTGCGTGGTTGCAGTAGAATGGTCCATATTTTGGTCCCTACACCAGCCGCCCGGATCAGCAGATAACCCACCGGCAGTAAGGCTGCAGCAGCAATAAGGCTGGCAGCAATCACCAGGAAAAGGGGTGGCTGCACCTGCGGGCGGCCTGTCCAGCCCCATTGCAGGGTGGTACGGAGGGTAGATAATCTACCGGGGGTGTAAGCTTTACTGTTGGTTGCAATCATAAAAGTTCGCCATCTTTGAAATTACCGGATTTTACCGGCTCATTGCTCTAAAACGGAAAACGTAATCCAACCTGGCTGGGCTGGATTACGTTCTGAGATCACTATTTTGTTTCAGGTTATAAACCACCAGAAAAGTTTTCGCTCCTGAAACAGGTAACAAGGTAACATGTTGCAGGCTATAAGTTTGCTACCTTGCTACGTGTTACTTTAATGGGTAAGAAAGAATTTTTCTGGACACCTATATTTACAAAATGCCCAACTCCTGCAACAGTTGCAGCGTGCCATCCAGGTCTTCCAGCTTGGTCAGGTCAACGGTGGGAGTTTGAATTTCGGTGAGCGGCACCAGGATAGGGTTCAGTTCCAGCTTGGCCGACAGCGGATATTCGTTGGTTTCGGTGTTGAAATATTGCTGGGAGCTTTCGCGCAGCAGGAAGCGGACAAATGCCTCAGCCGCCTCTTTGTTGTCGGTGGTATCTACAATGCCCACCCCGGCCACATTGACCATCGCCCCCACGTCGCCGGCGCGAGGATGGTAGTTGCGCACCGGAAAGGCTTCGCCTTCTTCAGCCAGGAATTGGAACAGATAGTAATGGTTGACAAACCCGGCGTCAATCTCACCCGCGGCTACGGCCTGTACAATGGGCGCATTGCCAGGGAAAACCACCGGCTGGTTGGCCTGAAGGCAAGACAGCCATTCGCGGGCACGATCTTCACCCTCAACTACCCGCAGGGCCGTCACAAAGGCCTGGAACGAGCCGTTGGTGGGCGCCCAACCGAGTCGCCCTTGCCACTCCGGCGCGCAGAAACCAAACATGTCGTCCGGCAGGTCGGCTTCGCTCAGTTTGCCGGTATTGTAAACCACCACCCGCGCCCGGCCAGAGGTGCCGACCCACAAGCCCTCGGGTGAGCGGAAACGCGGGTCAACCAGATTGAGGGCATCTTCGGGCAGCGAGGCCAACCGGTCCGCCTGAACCAGAGCGCCCAGCGCCCCGGCATCCTGACCGTAATAAATATCAGCCGGACTGTTCGGGCCTTCTTCCAGAATGGTGGCGGCCATTTCAGCGGTGCTGCCATAGCGAACTTCCACATTCAGGCCGGTTTCCTGCTCAAACTGGTCAATCAAAGCGCCGACCAGCTCTTCACCGCGCCCGGAGTAGATAGTCAAATCGCCGCTCAGGTAAGGGACTTCCTGCCCCAGTAAAGCGGAGGCTTCCTGAGCGGTCGGGATAAATAATTTTTGACCCACTTCGACCAGGTTAGGGTCGTCAATGGTGACATAGGTGTTATCGGCGGCGGCTTTGGCGTTGGTGGCCTCAACAATAGCCGGATAGGCCAGCGGGTCGCCATAGAATTTATCGGCCAGTTTGCTCAACCAGTCATCGGCCTGAATGGTATATTCCTGGCCTTCCTCTTGTTGAGGCGGCGCAGCCAGAAGGGTGGCCGGTAATAAAGCCAGGCTGAGAACAATTACAAGGAACAAAAGGGTAAACTTTTGAGACATAACTATTGTGCAAAAACTCCTTAAGGTTGATAGAGTAACAGGGATATGCTAAGCTGGTTAGTGACATTTGCCCCGCCTTCGGGATGACATTTGTCACTAG
>CAZRYD010000192.1:0-12768 GCA_964604225.1 uncultured Caldilineaceae bacterium | reverse complement strand
TCCATCCGTTTAATCGATTTGCCGATATTGTTGTTTGACATAGCTCTCACTCTAAAAAGTAGACCGGGGATGGGAGACCGGAGACCGCGTTCATAAGCCCGGTCTCCGGTCTCCGGTCATTTAATTTCGTGCGCTTTCTCCAGCGCATGCAAAATCTTATAGTAGCCCGTGCAGCGGCACAGATTGCCGGTAATAGCCTGTTTGATTTCGTCGCGGGTGGGCCGTTTGCGTTCGGCCATAAGCGCGGCTCCGCTCATCAAAAAGCCGGGGGTACAGTAGCCGCATTGAACCGCGCCTTCATTGATAAAGGCTTGCTGAACAGGGTGCAATACATCTTCTGAGGCCAATCCTTCCAGAGTGATAATCTGGCTTTCGTGGGCGCGCGGGGCGGGAACCAGGCAGCTCATCACGGCAATACCATCCAAAAGGACGGTGCATGCGCCGCATTCGCCTTCGGCGCAGCCCTCTTTGGTGCCGGTCAAGCCGGCGTCTTCGCGCAGCATACGCAGCAGGGTTTTATCGTTGGCCCCGTGAATAAAGCGGGCTTGCCCGTTGATGGTGGTGGAGATGGGTTCGTCGTTGGCCTCGCTGTGGACGCTGGACTCCTCAGCGCCCAAGGGCGGAAAATGCCCCGTGGTGCTGCCCCAGAGCATGATCGGTTTGGGCGGCAGGGTGTCGGACTCGGTGCCGTCGGCCAGCATTTCCAGGGCATGGCGGGTCAGTGTTTCGGTCATATAGCGCCGGTACTCGGCCGAGCCGCGCACATCGCTGATGGGGCTGATGGTTTGAGCAGCCAGCGCCCCGGCGCGAGCCATCACCTCGCGGGTCAGCACTTTGCCGGTCAAGAAACGTTCCGCATTTTCGGCCCGGATGATGGTGGGGGCCACGCTGCCGAGGGTAATCCGGGCCTGGGTGACGGTATCGGCCAGCATGCTCAAGACCACGGCGACATTGACAATCGAGATGGCCTGAGCCCGGCGCAACCCCAATTTGACAAAGGTGCCAATTTGATAGCCGGCCAGAGCCGGGAAGGAAATGTCCACCAGCATTTCATCTGATTCCAGCACCGTTTGACGCACCCCCAGAAAGAAATCTTTCAAGGGTACAGTGCGGCTGCCGCGAACACTTTGCAGAGTGACCGCAGCGTTCAGGGCCATCAGGGGAGTAATGGTATCGTTGGCCGGGGAAGCCGTAACCAAATTCCCGGCCACCGTGCCCCGGTTGCGAATTTGTGGTGCGCCGACTTCCCAGCAGGCTTTAGCCAGCGGAAAAGCTCGATTGACGCACAGTGATGAGGCGACCACTTGATTGTGGGTCACCAGCGGCCCCAGGTGGATCTGCTGCTGCGCATCCTGGCTGATGGTATCCAAATTGGGCAGGCGCGAAATATCAATGATAACTTTGGGCGAGCGGGCGCCACGTTCGATCTCGATCAGGAGATCCGTACCGCCGGCGATCAGCCGGGCGTCTGTATGATGTTCGGCCAAAAGTTGTAAGGCTTCATCCAGGGAGCTGGGAGCATGGTATATTTGCCACATTGCCTTATCCTGAGTCTGACTTGAATGATGCTCATTATACTATCAGACCCCATAATATCAAACAAACAGTGAAACCAGTTGGAATTTATCTACGTCTACCAGGCCGTGATCGGTTAGCTTGAGGGCAGGAATGACCGGCAGGGCCAGGAAACTCATGGCCATGAAGGGATCGTGCAGCGGCGACCCCAACTGATGGGCTGCCCGGAGCATCTCAGCCATCTGGTCTCTAACCCGCTCGATGGGCTGGTCACTCATTAAGCCGGCGATGGGCAGCGGGAGTTGGGCTAGCACAGTATCCCCGGCGGCAGCAGCCATGCCGCCCTGCGTTTCGGCCAGGGCGTGCACAGCCGTCAACATGCTCTGGTCGTCCACGCCAATTACCACCAGGTTGTGATGGTCGTGGGCCACCGTGCTGGCGATGGCCCCGTGTTGCAAGCCCAGGCCGTGGACCAACCCTTTGCCGACCTTACCGGTCGCCATGTGACGTTCGATGACGGCCATCTTCAGAATGTCACGACCCGTATCGGCTACCACCCGACCCTCGGCTTGGGGCGTGGGTTCAATCAAATGATGGGTGATCAACTGGTCGGGAATGGCCCCGATAATCCGGACCTGTGAACCTTCTGTCGCCAGGGTCAGGTCAACTTTGCTCCAATCCACATTCATTGAACTGCGTAGCACTGTGCGCCGGGCTGGACGCTCCCAGGGGATTACCACCCCGTCTTTAGCCGCCAACTCACCGCCGCGATAGACCAGTTCAGCCACTGGAGCTTGCAGGTCGGAAAATACCATGAGGTCGGCCCGGCGGCCTGGAGCGATGGCGCCGCGATCGTGCAGGCGGAAATATTCCGCCGGGTTAAGCGTGGCCATGCGGAAGGCCGTCATCGGCGGCACGCCTGTAGCGATGGCGGTGCGGAGCATAAAGTCGATGTGCCCTTCCTCCAGCAGGTCGGCCGGTTGGCGGTCGTCGGTGCAGAAGCAGAGGCGGTGGGCATTGTCGGGGGTAATGAGGGGTAAGAGCGGTTTTAAATTGTGGGCATTGGTGGCTTCGCGAATAAAGACATACATGCCCAGGCGCAGCTTTTCCAGCGCCTCTGCAACCGTCGTACATTCGTGGTCGCTGCCGATGCCGGCGCTGATGTAGGCGTTCAAATTGCGGCCCAGCAGGCCGGGACAGTGGCCATCTTTGACCATCTCTCGGAAGGAGCGAAGTTTATTCAAAATACCCTCATCCCCGGCCACCACGCCGGGAAAATTCATCACCTCGGCCAGGCCGATGACAAACTCTTCGTGTTGGAGCGGCTCTAAATCGTACCAGGCCAGGGCCGCGCCGGTAGTTTCCATATGCGTGCTGGGGACGCAACTGGGTGCATTGACATAAACACTGAGCGGGTTATATTTGGCCATAGCCAGCATGTAGCGGATGCCTTCCAGGCCCAGCACATTGGCAATTTCGTGGGGATCGGTGACAACGGTCGTGGTGCCGCGCGGGACTACGGCCCGGGCAAATTCGGGTGGAGGAACCATTGCACTTTCGATGTGGACGTGGCTGTCAATGAGGCCGGGGGCTACATAGCGGCCTGCCAGGTCAACGGTTTGATGGGCTTCGTACTCGCCCAGCCCGACAATGTGGGAGTGGGCAATAGCAATGTTGATAGGGATGATTTCGCCGGTGAAGACGTTAAGCACCCGGCCATTTTTAAGCAAGAGGTCGGCCGGTTCATCACCGCGAGCTATTTTAATAATTTGGGCTAATTCCATTCGCGCCTCCGTTGCAAATGAACGGTAGACTGCGCGTAGGCCAGCAGAGCCAGTCTACCATAGACTGTATTAGTGTCCGTAATTATAGTTCGGGTGTCAAGTTTACGTCAACAACGAGGCTGAATCTATACCATGACTTTCGCTTGTCATTCTGAACGGAGCGAAGCGGAGTGAAGAATCCCTCAGATATTCGATTGCAAGCCAATGTTCTAGGGATTTTTCGCTCCCTACGGTCGCTCAAAATGACATACAAGCGAAAGTCCTATATACAAAAGGTCATAACTGTCCAGGCTTGTTTTTAACGGGGACGCAATTTGTCGCCGACCAGGCTGGCGGCCAGAGTTTTTTGACCGGCGGTGATAAAGTCAACCGTCACCAAGGTGTCGTCGCCGCTGGGGTTGGTGGCGATGACCACGCCGGGGCCAAAGCTGGTGTGTTCGACTTCCATGCCGGGGGTGAAAGCAAGCGCCAATTTGGCCGGGCTGGCGGTTTGCGTTGGCAGGGACGGTTGGTACTGCCGATCCTGCCACAAATCGGCGTACAATTTGAAATCCTTATAGGTCTGAATCTTGCGGGCCAGGGCTGCGGCACTTGCCCGCGCCTGGCTTAGTTTTGCCACCAGTTCGGGCGATTTGACTCGCTGCCCGGCCCGGCTCAGCCGCATATCTATCTCCTGAAAAATCGGTTTGGGGGTTTCCACAGATAGATCGACTAAAATGAGATCAATTCCATGCGCCCGGCAAACTTCCACCCGCGCATCATCACGCACCCGCTGCTGCGCTTCCTCCTCCAAACTGAGCCGGCGGCGCTGTTTGACCTCCGCGCCTTCAAACCGAACGGCTACGCCCAGTTCGGGATACAGCAGATCGAGTTTGAGCCGGCGGTTGGTGGTTGGGTTGATCAGCCACTCCGGGGTGATATTTAGCTCCGTCTCTACCCCGGTAAAGATGCGGGCCAAAATTTCGCGCCAACCATTGTTGATTTGCCAGGCGGGGATATTGTCGCCTTTAAAAGCCATCGTATCTCCATCTCTAAAAAAGTAGACGGTAGTCGGTAGACGGTAGACAGGGGAAGAGTCTCTCCCGCGTCTACTATCCACCTAATATAGTACACTTGTTCTGATTAGTCAATGTTTACCCTACGTTTGCCCTACGCCAAATGGCTTAGGCAATGCCGCTCATAAAATCTGGACAAAAAAGTCGCTTATTGGCCGATGCAAAAAAACCAAATTAACCGTATACTAAACCCAACAAATCGCGAGCACCTCGCGCATCTCCTTCCTTCTTTCGCCCAGAGGTTGGCCGTTGCCACCAATCTCTGGGCAAAATCTTTTAAAGGCATTTTTGCGGCGACTGATCAAAGTCGCCGTTTTTTTTCGTTGACTCTGCCCTCAGCTCATGATATGATAGCCTTAATTATTAAAACCCTGGCGGACCATCACTGGGAGGGAATATGTACCATCAGAAATACCACAAATTTGAGACGCTCTACAATCACAAATACGGTTTCCACATTACCGGCCCTCGACAAGATGCCTTTGACGCGGTGTTTCGTCTCCGGCCCAAAGTGGTCAAAACGCTGGATTTTAGCGTCGAGGTCATGAAGCGCATCCGCCAGGAAATCCCTGACGTTTTTCTGATTGGGCGTTTGTTTGTCCACCCCCAGGATTTTGGGCAGTTGAGCGGCGGCACTGCCGAAGCCGCCCGCAAAAAAGGGGTCGAGATGGCCGAGCGAATTTTGCGTGAAGAGGTCAACCGGGACATTCATCACATTAACGGCCAGCCTATTTTTCACGCCTGGGAGTCGCTGAACGAGGTTTTTCCCGAATGGACCGACGAAAACACCCAAAAGCTCTACGACGAGTACCAGGTGGCTTTTGGCGAAAAAATGCTGGCCGCCGGTTTTGAGCCGGTGGCCTTTAATTTTGGGCAGGGCAATGGGAATGGCCCGCAATGGTTGAAACTGTACTCCGGCACGTTGGAAACCTACAAATATTTGGGTTTCCACGAGTATGATTGGCCGACGATGGATCGTCTACACCAGCTTGGTTTGAACGGGCCGGTTGAACTGCACAATCGCGTTCCCGGCGGCGAGGGTCGCGGCAACGACGGCATGTGGCGCTGCCTGCGCTATCGCCGGGTGATGAATAATGGCCTCCGCCAGCAATACGGCGACAAGCACACCGTCATCATCACCGAGTGCGGCATGACCCAGGGCGTCTGGGGCGGCTCCTCGCTGGATATTGGGCCGTGGGCCAAAGAGTGCACCGTGCCCCGCGACATCCCCGGCGGCGTGGTTCCGACTCCCATCCCGGTAGACGACTACTGGCAAAGCCTGCTTTGGTACAACAACGAGTTGATGAAAGATGATTACGTGATGGGCGCATGCCTGTTTGTGACCGGGGCCTCCGGCAAGCCGGAATGGGACACTTTTGAGCATTTGGGACCGATTATGGATCGGCTGGTCGCCTTTCAGCAGGTTATCAGTTCCGACTTTTTAACCCAGACGCCGTTGCCCGCACCGCTGCCGGTAGAATCGGGCGTTAGCGCCATGGGCGCCGTGGCGACATCGGCTTCCGCGCCGGTGGTAGAAGCAGCCAGCTTTGCCCCCTCACGGACGCCTGACCTGGCGGTCGAAGCGGCTGTGGTCCAGCCAGCGCCCGCCTCTCCAGCCAGCCGCTGGACCTATACGCTCACACCGGGCCAGGGTTTGCCCCTGCTGGTGGGTGATATTGGGGTGAAAAATGAGCGGGTCACCGTAATCAAGCCGGATGGGGTGGTGGATCAACTGACCAGCGGCAGCAAGCCCGAACACGGCCCCGGTGGGTTTGAAACCTATGGCAATGTTCCGGGCACGTACAAAATTCAGTTTATGGGCCAGAACTTCGAGATTCCGCTCAGCGGCCAGCAATTCACCAAAATTATCTTCAACCAGATGGCCGATCCCGACAGTGTACAGGTTACCATCAGCTTCCGCGATGGCCGCAATACTTATGCGGTGGGCGAAAAGGTGTTTGTGAGCATACAAGTTGCCAATATCACCGCCGAGCCGGTTCCCTTTGGCATTCTGGGTTTGCTGACCAGCGCCGGCCAATTCCAGACCAGTTGGGATAACGGCGTCATCCAGCCGGGCCAGACCTTCCGCCACGAGGATGGGCTGGCCTTTAACGCGCCCGGCGCGTACAAGCTTCAGCTTTCCATTTGTTTCAATCGTAAAGATGCCTGCCTGAGCAGCGACGAGGGCTGGAAACGTTTTGAGCCGGGGCTGGATGTGGTGGTGCAGTGACATAAAAACATGTCATTCTGAGGCCATAGGCCGAAGAATCTCTCGAATCTTGGATTAAAACCAAGTTTCCGGGGATTCTTCGGCTTCGCCTCAGAATGACATGTCTCATAAAAACTTACTTGCCAGTTTGTAGGTCTGCGCTATCCTCTTGTTTGATCTGTCCCATTTCACCACCTCTGCTCTGACCAACTCGGCGTGCTTGCGGCTGATGTCGCGCAGGGCATTACCCACAGATTTGCGAACGTATTCGCTGTCGTCCTCTTTCAACCGGCTCAACAACTCAATCGCCAGGGCTGGCTGCTCGCGGAAATAGGGCCGGCTGGTCCAGATGCGCAGACCCTCGGTGACGGCCCGCCGGACGTTGGGCTGAGGGTCGGCCAGCCATTCTTTGATGGTCGGCAAGGCCGCCTCGTAGCCCAAGTCGGCGCAATATTGGTCAAAGGCCATGGCCAAAATCTCCTGCACCCGCCAATTGCCGTCTCGACTCACCCTCGTCTTTAAAAAACTGAGCGATTCTGATGAGGTGGCGGCAAAGCGGCCAAAAATAAAAGTGGCCAGGCTGCGAGCCTGGTGGATGTCAGAAGTGAACAACTCCCCGGCCAGGCGCAGGCTCTCGGCGGCAGGCTGGCTGGCAACGACTTCATCCGCGGCTTTTTTGATGTCGATAAAGCCGTGTTGGGTTTGTTGGACTCGCTGGATGAGGGTCGTGATATTGGTCATAGGTGATATATGAGCTTATCTGCTGAAGCCGTTTGTTTACGTTCATCTTCTTTTAGCCATAACGCCGCGCGTCAGCCACGCCGGATGTACCTATGCTTTACGCCTCGCTGAAAGTGGCGAAATCAACCTCAATAAAAACCGCGCTTGGGGCGTGGGCTGGATGCTTGTTGGGCGGCGTATTTGATCTGGCCGACTGACTTATGGAGCCTGGCTACTGCATTCTCCTGTAGCTCCTTTGACTTACCCAGGCTTCATTCCCACCCAATGGAGCTCCAGGTTCGCCCGCGCGCCAAGACGCTCCATCAACTCGCCAGTGTGTTGTTGAATATGGCGGATCGTGTAGAACTGCAACTCCAACTTGCCGAAAGGTAGCCAGTCAAAGCCTGATGCAGCTTCCAGGTTCAGTTGAGGCACTCTCTCTGCGACATGCTGTTGGCAGAAGGCTAGTCAGTATCGATTCACACTTGGCTATCGCCGCTCAACGCCTGGCGAATTGTTAGGCCGTTTCTGGCTCTTTCGAATTTCAAAGACTGCTGAATACACCCAGTTTGTATAGGTGATCCCCATGTCGGCTTACACACTTTAGCCAACTCTGCCGGAATACTTGGGGAGTACAAGACCCATATGTGAAGAGCCTGATCCTTCTCCTGCGTGATTCTCCCCGCAGCTTTTCCAACACGTCTTGCAGTACGCTACCCTCAAAGGGCGTATACATGAAAAAGACGGTTCCTGCGGAGTAATCCGCTGTCCGTGCGTCTGCATTTATGAACTCTACACCTGATAGATTGAGGTCTGCCGCACACACGTTCGCATAATCGCAATAAGCTGGCTCAAATTCTATACCTTTGGCCGTAGCTCCACTGAGCAGATTCACCAAGATGGGAACTTGGCCCAAGCCAGACCCCACATCGTAGAAAACATCTTCTTCCGTGAGATGAGCTTTCTCTACCAGCTCGAAAATGATTCTAGCTGGAGTTTGTTGATAATACACCATCTCCGGTTCCCTCGCTTTTGTCTCTAGAGGGACAGCCTGGATGAGCAACAACCCATTGATAAACAGATCGAGGCTATCATAGCCTAGCTCATCTTGTTGTCGGCGGCCACTTGAATCACGCCCGACATATTCGTCAATCCGACCCTTGAGCGCTGTTCCTGTGCAACCACCCCTTCGGATATCTGTCCGAAGCCGTTGAAACAAGGTATCATCAATGTCTTCCAGTTGACGCTTGACTCGCTCCGCATCCTGTTTCAGTAGGATCAGTTCTTCTGGCGGATTGATCGTTTGAAGCAGTCCCTCGATCCGATCAATGACGTTGAACTCGATGTAGTCGATGGCTTCTACTCGGTTATCAAAGTTTGGTTCTTCGTAGAGAGCAGCGTTTTTCTCGATGGCCTCAATGTCTGATTGTATTTCGTAGGTGACCATTTGTGATTTGCACAATTTTTCTCGATGCTGCGGCCTAATGCCTGCGGTTCACGCGCCGCCACGATACCTTCACTAACCAGTTGGCTCAAAGTGCCAAAGTCTACTTCAATAAACGCCGAGTCCGAGCGGTCGCGTGCAACCGTTTGGTAGGCGCGGAACGAATAATAGATGATCGTTCGGCGCACAATGGTGCGCATTCACGTCACGCGGGAACGCCTCGTCCCGACCAACGATCCCGCCTAAGGCAGGGCCAGTGGCAAGATCAGTTCTCAACTCACCGCTTTCTTCACGAGCTCGACGATCCTTGCCTCTTCGGTGGCAGTCAACTCCTTCAGCGCGAAGGCGACCGGCCACAGGGCGCCTTCGTCAAGGTTCGCCGTGTCGCTGAAGCCGAACGTCGCGTACCTCGTGTTGAACTTCTGCGCACTTTGGAAGAAGCAGACGATCTTGCCGTCCTTCGCATACGCGGGCATCCCATACCAGGTTTTCGGCGAGAGGGTCGGCGCGCTGGCTTTGATGATCGCATGGAGACGCTCGGCCATGGCGCGATCCGGGTCCGGCATTTCGGCGATCTTCGCGAGCACGTCGCTTTCCCCGTCGGCCTTCTTCGCGGCCGCCTTCAGCTCTCGGCTGCGCTCCTTCATCGCGGCTCGTTCCTCGTCCGTGAACCCCTTGGCCTTATTGGTGGTGCTCTTACCCTGGTTCATAAGAATCTCCTTCCATTTGTTTGAATTAGTGTGCCGCAAGACATCTTAGCAGAAATTGTAGCACGTATGTTCTGAAATTTCAACAGCTTTGATAGCAATTGCCAACCGCCCAACGCCGCCAAGCAGTGGCTGCACGAATAGCCTATGCTATAAGACAAGGCCCTACACAAAACACCCCACCGATAAAAACGTACTTCGCCAGCACAACTTACCCAATCTGAGACGCCATAACAGGCAACACCCCCAACAATTAAACGCAGCTTGGGCAGTCCGCGCTGCATTGGCCTTGTTGGGCGGCCTCATCTGGCTGACCCGAAATGTTGTCTGCCTTCTTTGCTTAGCTCTCAGCAGCCTACCTGTCATTCAATCACGTTCGATGGTAAGTGGGTTTGCCTTAGCGATTTACTCATTTTATGGCTAATCGTTTCGTAGCCAAGTTGCCGATAAAATGCAATCGCCCCTTGATTGAATTCATAGACATTCAACTCAACGTCGTCTGCACCTTTCGACATAGCCCAATGATGAACCTTGTCCATCAATTTCTGCCCTATACCCTGTTGTCGGAAATTTTCTTTCACCACAAGCGTGTCTACAACCGCGTAACAGCGTGGCACAAAGGTAGACATTGGCGGGGAGTCCTTGACTGCCACCTGAACCAACCCTAGCAGTTTTCCGTCATGTTCGACAACGAATACCTCAACAGTCTGATCGGCAAGCAAGCCGAGAATGAACTCTTTGTCGCGAGCGGGACCTTTCGGTTCTTGAAATCTTTCCGATAAGTGGTCACGGTGTAACTTATCTGCCTCGTCAAAAAGCTCGCATAGGTTTTCATAATCGAAGGGGGTAGCTTCACGAATGATCAATTCCATGATTTTGCTGAAGTGACTTTCTTAGCTCAGAAGCCACCACTTCTGGCGGCGGTAGTTAACCGGTTGTTCACCGCTTGAATGCCTTCAATTTGTTCGCTTTCATTTTTATTTGCGTGACCCGTTCTCAAATTCAAAGTTGGCTGCCTGGGCAAAATTTAGACCCTGAGCACGCCACGGAACCCCCTGGCGGCATAATAGGATTCTGCTCCGTTGTGATACACAAAGACAGTATCATAGCGGCGATCACAAAAGAGGGCCCCGCCAAGTTTTCTAATATGAGCCGGTGTTTTCACCCAGCTCGATGTTTTCAAATCAAAGGTTCCAAGTTGCTGCAGCTCGCGATATTGCGCTTCCGTTAAAAGCTCAATACCCATAGCCGCTGCCATATCCATCGCGCTATTTTCTGGTTTATGTTCTTTCCTTGCCTCCCGCGCGTCACGGTCGTAACAAAGACTTCTGCGGCCTTTAGGACTTTCGGCTGAACAATCATAAAAAATGTATTCGCCAGTCTTTTCATCATAACCCACAACATCCGGTTCACCAGCGGTTCTCTCCATTTCATTGAGAGACCACAGTTTTTCAGGCTGAACTTCCAGCTTTGCTTGTACTTTAGCCCATTCGAGCCCTGCATGGCGGTTCATGTTTTGCTCAAAACGGGCTTTCAATACGCTGAGTAATTCTTCTCGCTGTGTTGCGTTCATATCTTTAGTTCGTTGCATCTCTGTCTTTGCCTTTCTGTTCTGTTTCAGTGGGCTCGGCCTTCTTACGGCTTGTTCTTCCACATCACGACTGCCGCAAACATAAACCCGTTGCTCACAGACGAGGGGTTCAATGAGCGCCTGCGTAAGACCCGGGTCTTCCATTCAACGATCGCGTTAGACCACGTCGACACTCACAGCCTTCTCTGGCGCCCACCGCCCTGCGGTTCAATCGCGCCCGTATAACCTTAAATAATGGTTAGCTCATCGTGGCCAGGACTTTCGCTCGTATGTCATTTTGAGCGACCGCAGGGAGCGAAAAATCCCTAAAACGTCGGCTTGCAATCGAATATTTGAGGGATTCTTCACTTCGCTCCGCTCCGTTCAGAATGACAAGCGAAAGTCCTAGTGGCATGAAGCGGTTAACTTAAATCAAGGTCGGGGCATCGATTTGGAACTACTTGTTGGTGGGGGGCGATAACTGGTCTTGTATCGGTGGTTAGGCGCTCGGCATCGCCGGATTGCCTGCACCCTCCTTATCGGCTTGGCTTGGTGATCGTTTGGCATACCAAGCGTGAATCATGCCGGCTTGGAAGAAAAGCACGGGCGAGTCAAAACCCCCGCGCCTGATAATGTCGCGGACATCCCGGGGGGGTAGAACCGCCACATCTCGACGGTATGCTTCGCGCATTCGCTCGATCTCCTCAGGGGAAGAGAGAGCACCACTGCCTGTCATCACCCGAAACCAAAGGCCAAGCAGGTCCCGCCACTCCGTCGCGGCCAAGTCGCCAGCCAAGTCGGAACTCACTAAGACCCCCGCTGGGCCAAGACGTTCGGCAAGGCTTTGGAAGAATTTTGATCGGACCTGGCGCTCCAGGATGAATTGCGAAACCAGAAAAGCCGTGGCGGCATCGAACGATCCATTCGACGGGAGCGAGTCGAGATAGCCCGGATGGAAGACACAGCGTGACGAAATGCCATGTTCCTCAGCCCGGCGGTGGAAGACAGCCAGCATCGCGGTAGACGGCTCTACAGCGGTAAAGTGCCATTCCGGAAATTTCTGGGCCAGATAGAGGATTTCGGCGCCTGTTCCTGCCCCAACGCACAGGATATTCGCCTGCGGAGGAAGTTCCGAAAGCACGGTACTCGTGAGCAAATACAAAGCGTCGTTGATGGAAGCCATTTTGCGCCATTGCTGATCATACGATGACGCCTGTTTATCAAATAGTGCGGTGATTTCCTCTTGCTGCATTGCGGTGATTTCCTCTTGCTGCATTGAGCGCTTTGGATTCCTTTAGCCCATCGGCTTGCGTTAGCCGCAAGTGGGCGGGACGAGGCCAGGTTTGGGAGCAGGATTCTGCTGAGGCGTTGAAAACTGCCAAAAAACGCGGCGAATCCCACTTGTCGGCTGCACGCTGTGTGGGGCGGTACTCACTTTGTTGACTTTTTCAGGGCGTGTTCGATATCCTTTACGCGATGGTAGCTGGAGTGACCGTCAAGATCAAAGGGCCATTCCGGTCGGCGCTCCCTGTCACTGTACCATTCTTCGGGTGCAGCTTGAAGCGCAGCCAGTACATCGTCCTGAACTTGCCTGTGCCAAGCTAAAACCTCCTGCGGGGAGCGATCTCGCCAACGCTCGTAGATGAGGTGGTTCCCATCCGTCCAATTGAGCCCTTTCTCCTCAACCGGTAGGGGTTGTTTCTTGATTTTTCTGACCACGTCAGCTTTCCAATGGGTAATATGCGCCAGGGCATCTTTCACGGT
>CAZRYD010000191.1:0-12805 GCA_964604225.1 uncultured Caldilineaceae bacterium | reverse complement strand
CACCCTTCGATACGCCTTTTCAAGGCTACTCAGGCTGCGAACTGCGTAAGTCCTGCGAGAGTTGAGCGCCAAGTTGATCAGAGCTTCAACACCGCCTCTTTGGGCGCCGTGGTTAAAATTTCCAGATTCCCATTTTTCACCACAACCATATCCTCGATGCGCACCCCGCCCCAACCGGGAATATAAATGCCCGGCTCAACCGTCATCACCGCTCCGATTGGTACTTCATGCGGATAGGTGAAACTGTAGCGCGGACTCTCATGAACGGCCAGGCCGACGCCATGCCCCAGGCTATGCCCAAAGTAATCACCAAAACCGGCTGCGACGATGACATCGCGAGCCAATTTGTCCACCTGTTCGCCAGTCATGCCGGCTCGCGCCCCATCCTCGGCGATCTCCTGGGCTTTCAGCACCGTATTCCAGATAACCAGATATTTGTCGTCCGCCGGCTCACCCAGGCAAACGGTACGGGTCAAATCAGAGCAGTAGCCGTCCACAATGCAGCCAAAGTCCATGGTGATTGGCTCCCCGGCTTGGATAATCCGATCAGTGGGCCGGGCGTGTGGCATGGCCGAATTAGGGCCGGAAGCTACAATCGGCTCAAAGGACAAAGCACTGGCTCCATGGGTGCGCATATAACTTTCCAGTTCCCAGGCTACTTGTTGCTCGGTCATGCTGGGCCGCATCCATTGGGTCACATGTACCAGGGCTTCGTCGGCCAGAGCCACCGCTTTTTTAATGCTGGCAATTTCCGCTTCATCCTTGTGCACTCGCAGCATTTCGACAAATCCTTCGGTGTCGACCAGTACCAGCCGGCCCTTCAAGGCACGCTCCCAGCTATTCAGCGTGGCCACGTTGATATGTCCCGGTTCAAAACCCACCCGGCGAGCACCCAACTCAAACTGGCGTAAAATCTCCAGCATTTTCCCTACAAAATCATAACCGGCCTCAACTAATTCCCAATCAGGACATTGCTGGCGCACCTGTTCGTAGTAGCGCGAGTCGGTCGCGATAGCCTGGCGTTCCGAGGTAACGATGAGAATACCGGCGCTGCCGCTAAAGCCAGACAGGTAGCGCCGATTTTCGGGCTGAGTGACCAGAAAGCCATCGATCTTGGCTTCACTCAATTGCTGACGAAATTTTTCTAAGCGAGTCATAGTAGCTCCTCAATTTATTAGGGTCTGGGAGTCAACATAGAGAATTAAAAAAGGCAAAGAGATGGACTCTTTGCCTTTAAAGCTTTTTAAGCCACCGCGAATTCAGGCTCAGAAACCGGCGTCTCCGACGCGGTTCCCGGCAGTTGGTTCAATTCAAACTGCTCTTCGCAGTTCAAACATTGCGCCCAATTCCGATTTTTCTGGACCAGCATGCCCTGGCAATTGGGGCAGGGTTGAGGCAGCGGCCTTTTCCAGCTACTCCACTCACAGGCAGGGTAGTTAGCGCAGCCGTAGAACACCCGGCCCTTTTTAGTGCGACGCTCCACCAGTTCCCCGCCGTCGTTGGGGCAGGCAATCCCCAGCTTAACCAGGTGTGGTTTGGCATTGCGGCACTCCGGGAAGTTGGAGCAGGCTTCAAATTTACCAAAGCGACCAAACTTCAAAACCATCGGATGGCCGCATTTCTCGCACAACTCGCCGGTGGGCTGGTCTTCAATCTCCACCTCCGGCATGTGCGTTTCGGCATAGGCCACCGCCCTGGCAAAAGGATCATAAAATTCATGCAGAACCGGCGTCAATTCCATTTCACCGCTGGCAATCCGATCCAGATCATCTTCCATTTGGGCGGTAAATTCCACATTGATAATATCGGGGAAATACTCGACCAATAACTCATTGACAATCTCGCCCAATTCGGTGGGATAGAGCCGTTTGTCAACCGTCTCCACATAGCCGCGCTGCTGAATGGTCGTGATGATCGGCGCGTAGGTACTGGGCCGGCCAATGCCATACTCTTCCAGTGTTTTGACCAGGGTGGCTTCGGTGTAGCGGGGCGGCGGCTGGGTGAAGTGCTGCTCCGGCAGTAACTTCAGCAAATCAAGCAACTCGCCTTCACTCAATTCGGGTAAAATGACGCCTTCGCTGGCATCCGGCGTGGCATCTTCGTCGAGGGTTTCCTCGTAAACCGTCAAGAAACCTTTGAACCGAACCCGCGAGCCGCTGGCCTGCAAGCGATAGGGCCACTCCTCAACCTGGGCCGGCGCAACAGTGGGGGTCGCCCCAACCACCACCGACATTGTATCATAAATCGCGTTGGCCATTTGGCTGGACACAAAGCGCTGCCAGATCAGGGTATAGAGACGTTCCTGATCGCGGCTCAGGAAAGACTTGACCTGGTGCGGCTCACGCCAGACGCTGGTGGGGCGGATGGCTTCGTGGGCCTCCTGCGCGCCTTTGCTCTTGGTTTTGTAAACCGGCGGCTCTTCCGGCAGCAGTTCCCGGTCATAGCGCTGACCAATAAAATCGCACACTTCATTTTGAGCCTGCTGCGACACGTTAGTGCTGTCGGTGCGCATGTAGGTAATCAAACCAACCGTACCGGCACCATCCAGTTCGATACCCTCGTAAAGCTGCTGGGCGATGCTCATGGTCTTGCGCGCTCCAAAACCCAACCGCCGCGATGCTTCCTGCTGCAAGGTGCTGGTGGTAAAGGGGGCCGCCGGTTTGCGCCGGCGCTCACTTTTCTTGACCTCAACGACGGTATAGCTCGACTTTTCCAGGTCGGCTACAATCGCCTGGGTGTCGGCCTCATGATTCAGCTCAACCTTCTCACCCTTGATGCGGCTCAGTTTGGCTCTGAACTGGCGCTCTTCCGGCTTGGCTGAGGGTGCGGCTGGTTCAGTTTGGGCCAAATCAGCTTCAATAGACCAGTACTCAACCGGGTTAAAATCATCAATCTCATGCTCGCGCTCGACGATCAGACGCAAGGCCACGCTCTGCACCCGGCCTGCACTGGTCCGGCTGCGCACTTTGCGCCACAACAGCGGGCTGATTTGATACCCCACCAGCCGGTCGAGAATACGCCGGGCTTGCTGGGCATTGACCCGCTTCATGTCCACCTCACGGGGATGGGCAAATGCCTCCGCTACCGCATCCTTGGTGATCTCATGGAAAACGACCCGCCTGGCCCGCGCCACGTCCATGTCGGCCGCTTCCATCAAGTGCCAGGCGATAGCCTCACCTTCGCGGTCGGGGTCAGTGGCCAAGTAAATTTCATGGGCCTTGTCAGCAGCGGTTTTTAGCTCTTTGACCACCTGCCGTTTTTCATTCGGCACGCGATATTTAGGCGCAAAATCGCGCTCCACATCCACCGAAAGCTGCGAGCGCAGCAAATCCCGCACGTGCCCCACCGAGGCTTTGACCGTATAGCCGCTGCCCAAAAACTTGCCTACCGTGCGCGCTTTGGCTGGCGACTCGACAATTACCAGCTTGCCGTGGCGTCTGGGGGTTTTGACCGCCTTCTTGGTACTTTTGCGCGGGGTTCGCTCCGGCGGAGACACGTGCTCGTGGGCCGGGGTGCGGCCCATTTTGAACATTTTGGTGCCGCAAACCGGGCAAACGCCGCTTGTCCCCGGTGTGCCGTTGGCCGTATAAACTGCCTCCGGCTGGCTCATTTCTCTTTTTTCTTTACATTTTACGCAATATGCGCTAATAGACTTTTCACTCATTCAACTATATGCTCCCATCAATTTAACAAATCGCTCGCTATCTCCGTCCCAAGAAATAGCTTTCTATAATAACTCGGTGCGCTTATTTTCCTTCAACCACTCGACCACTTTCTTGATATCCTGCACCTTATCCCTGGCACAGACCAACAAGGCGTCGGCGCTGTCAACAATCACTACATCTTCCAACCCAATCGTGGCGATGAGGCGGCCATTACCCTGCACCAGCGTTCCTCTGGTATCGAAAGCGAGGTGTTCAGCCCCCAGAGCTACGTTGTCATTTTCATCCTTTGGATTAATCTCGTGGATAGCCGCCCAACTGCCAACATCATTCCAGCCAAAATCAACCGGTACCACGGCTACTTTAGCTGCTTTCTCCATAATCCCTACGTCTATACTCTCCGAGCGAATCTGCTGCCAGACAGCGTCAATAGTTTGACCGGCGGCCAGGGCCTGTTCCATCTGGCTGAGTTGCTCATAAAATTCCGGCATATAATCACGAAAAGCATCCAGCAGGGTTGAAAGCTGCCAGATAAAGATACCGCTATTCCAATAATAGTCGCCGCTGGCGACAAATTTTTCAGCCGTGGGCAGGTCGGGTTTTTCTAAAAACTGGGCTACCTGATAAACGGCATGGTTGTTGTAGCGCCCCAACTCTGCACCCCGTTGGATGTAACCATAGCCTGTTTCCGGCTTATCCGGGGTAATGCCCAGGGTGACCAGATAGCCTTCCCTGGCCACTTCCGCCGCAGCCAGCAGGGCCTGACGAAAACCCTCTTCATCGGCAATAAAATGATCGGCGTGCAGTGAAGCCATCACTGCCTCGGGGTCAAGCTGGCGCATGTGGGCCGCAGCCAGGCCGATACACGGGGCCGTATTTTTGCCGCTGGGTTCTTCTACTATATTAGCGGTCGGCAGAGCGGGGAGTTGCACTTTAATCAAGGGTCCGTACTCCCGATTAGTGACCACAAAGATCTGTTCCACCGGTACAATTGGCAGAACCCGTTTAACAGTCGCCTGCATCATCGTCTCACCACCGGTTAAAGCAAGTAACTGTTTAGGTAGGGCGGTCCGGCTGCGTGGCCACAGACGCGTACCGGTTCCGCCGGCCAGAATAAGTGCGAACATGTCGGATTTCCTCTTTTTGAAACCGAAACGAGAGATTTTTTCGTTTAACTACCCCTAATTTCGGCGAATTTTTTATTCCAGGGTGTACGGGGTACTCACCTCACGGGCAATGACATAATTCATGCCCCCCACCTGTCTGACCATCCCCTTCAATTCCATCATCGTCAGGGCGCTAGCAAGCTCAGCCGCCGCCAGGCCGGTGGTTTGGCCCAGGTCATCAATATGCATTGGTTCAGTTGACAGTTGTTTCAGCAGCACTGCTTCTAACTCATTTTCAGGCATAATGGCCCGCGCTTCGACATGTTGAACCACCATCGTCAAATTGAGTTCTTCTAAAATATCGTTGACCTGGGTGACTAACTTGGCTCCGTTTTGAATCAGATAATTGGGACCGGAACCACTCTGACGCAAAATACTGCCCGGCACGGCAAATACTTCACGGCCTTGCTCCAAAGCATAATCGGCCGTAATCCGAGCCCCACTTTGAGTCGTCCCTTCGACAAACAGGACGCCCAGACTCAAGCCACTGATAATACGGTTGCGCCGGGGGAAATTACCACCCTCCGGGTTAGTCCCCAGTGGATACTCCGATACCAGCGCGCCGTGTTCAATAATCGCCTGTCCCAACTTCTTATTTTCGGTCGGGTAAATAATATCCACGCCGCAGCCTAAAACGGCAATGGTCCGTCCGCCGGCATTAATGGCCGTTTGATGGGCTTCGGTATCTATCCCGTAAGCCAGGCCGCTCACCACCGTCACCCCATTTTGGGCTAACCCATTGACGAGGAGTTGGGTACATTCCTTACCATAAGCCGTCGCCTGACGCGTCCCCACCACCGCTACAGCCCACTCATCCTGCGGCCTCAAGCTACCGCGCACATACAGAGCCGGGGGAGCGTCGGAGATATTTCTTAAAAGTGAGGGATAATCCGGGCTGTCCCAGGTAAAAACAGAGATATTGAACTTCTTAAGCTTCTCCAGTTCAGTTTCAAGGTCAAGTTGACTCCTGATCTTAACCAAACTTTCAACCGAGCGCTTATCCAGGCCGATGGCCCGCAACTCGCCAGGATTGGCCTGCCAGGCCGAAGCCACATCGCCGTAATAATCCAGCAAAGCTCGTAAGCGCGCCGGGCCGATCCCTGGCACTTTGCTAAAACCAATCCAATAACCTAGATCGTCTGACACCAAACGCTCACAAATAATGCGCTAACCATCAACCTGGCCCACTGCCTCGGCCAGTTGCCCAAAGACTGCTTCAACGAAAGAACAATCGACAAGCTCGCTACAGGCAATTGTTGGTTAGCATACCACGATGACAAAGCAATTGTCAAGGGGTTCAGAAGCAGTCCTGAAAATTAAAAAGGAACACCACCCGGCGTTCCTTTCAATTTAATCAGACTACTATAGTGAATGTCAAGCCGATGTCAAATTAAGCCATCGATAACTTGTACGATCATAACCCCATTGGCGATATCGATGGATTTGATCACGTCGGGGATGGCCGGCAGTAAAAGCTCCTGACCGTCGTTATCAACCACATAAACGTCGTTGGCGCCGGTTTCCATAATATCTTTTATCGTACCAAGTGCCTCACCGGCCGTATCTTTAACTTGCAACCCGACGAGTTGATAATGATAGTACGCTCCTTCTGGTAAAGGCACTGCTTCTTCAATAGGCACCTGCACATACTGCCCCCGCAGGTCCTCGGCTTGCGTTCTATCGGTGACTCCGGTCAGCGTTAGCAGCACATTTTGTTTATGCCAACGATAGCTTTCAAGACGATAGGGAGTGGCCTCAAATTCGTCGCCCAGGTAAACCCACTCGGTCGTTTCAAAGCGCTCTGGAAAGTCGGTCAATACCACCGCCGAAACCTCCCCACGCAGACCATGCGCCCGAATGATTCGACCTATGGCTAAATAGCGAAGTTCAGGCCGCCGCACACCTGAACTTCCACTATCTCCCCCACTATCCTTTTGAGTCGGACCTGCCGGTCCGGTCATCTAGACAATCTCCAGTGTGACGCGTTTACCTTCTTTAACGGCCGCCACCCGTAATAACGTACGCATGGCATTTGCGACTCGCCCCTGCTTACCAATGACACGCCCCATATCATCGGGGGTGACACTCAGTTCGTAGATGGTTGCGCTAGAGCCCTCAATCTCGCGAACGATGACAGAGTCTGGATCGTTGACTACGGCCTTGGCCATAAACTCGACAAGTTCTTTCATTGATGAAGACATGTTTCGGGCACCTCCTTCTTGACGGTCAATTTGGGCTAGTGATCAGGGTCATAACAATTCGGACAGTTACATCAAGCAACCTCGTGCGGCTTGTTGCCCGTTTATTGTTCTTGGTCCCGTCTGGTTTCAAGTATCCTCGGAGGGGGCATGGTCCGAAGACTCTTTTTTCAGCAGTTCAGCGTTTTTACGCCGCTGGCGCTAGCGGGGCTTGCTCCGCTTGCCCTTTGGAGAGAGTAAATCGCTCCAGGGTTCCAGAATTTTTGAACAATTTTTGAACCACGTCAGTCGGCTGTGCACCTACCGATAACCAATGGAAAGCTCGGTCTTCATGAATATTAAATGTCACCGGCTCGGTGCGTGGATCATAATAGCCAATAATTTCTACAAAGCGACCATCTCGCGGCGAGCGCGAGTCTGCCACAACCACCCGGTAAGTTGGCTTTTTCTTGCTGCCGGTGCGGCGCAGACGAATTTTAACCATATTACTTAGTACTTCCTTCCTGCATTATTAGACAATAGGGTTTAGATATTAAAAACTGGTAACTTTTAGATGTCGTTGCCAGCCTTATTATAAATCTCTTTAAGATATTTGCCCAATTTAAGATTAAGTACGGGGCATGTCGTGCCTCAAGCTTGTTTCCAAACTGAGTTGAAACAAAATTGATGGTTATTTATGGGGTTTCCAGGTCTTAACGGAACCCGCCAAACATATTCATCAAATTTTGGCGCGCCCGCGGATTGCGTAACTGCTTCATCATTTTCTGCATTTGCTGAAATTGCGAGAGCAGTTGATTGATTTCTTGCACGGTCGAGCCGCTGCCCTTGGCCACTCGCCGCTTGCGGCTGCCATCCAGAATCTTCGGGTTGCGCCGCTCTTTGGTCGTCATCGAATTGATGATCGCCTGGGTCCGCTTCATCTGCCGTTCCATATCTTCTTCTGGAATGGCGCTGGTAAGTTGGCCCATCCCCGGAATCATTTCCAGGATTTTGTTGAGCGGCCCCAGTTTTTTGATTTGCTGCAACTGTTCCAGAAAATCTTCCAGATTAAAGTTGCCTTGCATCAACTTCTTGGCCCCGCGCTCGGCCACATCTTCATCCAGAACTTCTTCGGCCCGCTCGATTAGCGACATCACATCCCCCATACCGAGGATGCGGGAGGCCATCCGGTCGGGGTGGAATAGTTCCAGGTCGCTGGATTTTTCGCCGGTACCCAGGAATTTGATCGGCACACCCGTCACCGAGCGGATCGATATCGCCGCCCCGCCACGCGCATCGCCGTCAATCTTGGTCAGAATCAAGCCGGTCAAATCGACCCGCTGATGAAAGCCTTCGGCCACCCGTACCGCTTCCTGGCCGGTCATAGCGTCGGCCACCAACAGCACTTCCTGCGGGTTGGTTTTGGCCTTGATCTGGCTCAACTCTGCCATCAAATCCTCATCGATTTGCAGCCGCCCGGCGGTATCCAGAATCACAATATTGTGAGCGCCAGCCTTGGCAAATTTGATCGCGTTGACACAGATGGTGGGCGGCGGTACCGACGAGTCTTCGGAGTAGACTGGAATATCCAGCTCTCGCCCCAACACCTTCAACTGTTCAATGGCGGCGGGCCGGCGGGTGTCAGCAGCTACCAGCAGCGGTCGATGTTTGGATTTTCTCAGGTAGAGCGCCAGTTTGGCCGTGGTGGTGGTTTTACCGGAACCTTGCAGCCCAACCATCATAATCACGTGAGGCGACGCCCCACCCAGGTCAAGTCGGGCCGGTTGGCCTAAAGTCTCCAGCAGTTCTTCGTGAACGATACGGACCACCTGCTGGCCCGGCGTGATTTTTTTGCTTAACTCTACCCCAACCGCTCGCTCGCGAATCCGGGCGATAAATTCCTTGACGACCTTGAAGTTGACATCAGCTTCGAGCAGGGCCAGGCGCACTTCCCGCAGGGCAGCGTCAACATCGGCTTCCGACAAACGGCCGCGCTTATTTAATTGATTGAAGACACCCTGGAGACGATCTTGCAGACTTTCAAACATAGGCTGAATCAGGCCAAAATTTACCCTTCGAGAGATGCTGCTTCATCGAAGGGCCATGACGACATTCTTATGGGTTTAATAACAAATGACCATTGTATAGCAGCGACTCTGATTCGTCAAATTTTGTTTTAACCCTTGCCTTGCCCCACGTTCTATGTCATAATTTGTCCTATGTCTGATAGCGAATCCGCCCTACAATTGAGTGAGCGCGAACTGCAAATCCTGGAAATGGTGGCCACCGGAGCCAGCAATCAACAGATTGCCCGTCAGTTGGTGATTAGCGTCAACACAGTCAAAGTCCATCTGCGCAACATTTTCGAGAAATTGGAGGTGCAATCCCGGACCGAGGCCACTATGCGGGCCATTCAGGAAGGCTGGGTTAAGGTTTCTGAAGATGGGGCCAAAGCGGCTGAAGCCGCCCCAGCCCCGGCTCGAACATTCCTTCTGACCAACACTAAACCGCCGCTAGCCCGGTGGCAGCAGATTTATCTGGGGCTGGCCGCGCTGCTGGCTCTGGCTGTGGTGATTATTCCGTTGGTTCCTCAGCAGCGAACCATTGAAACGCCCAATTTACCCGTCATTTTTGCCCAACCTCCCACGCCGGCGCCCCCTGCCCCGGTCAACGCGTCCTCGAATCGCTGGGTTGCCCATGAAGTTATGCCCACTAAACGCGCCGGATTGGGGTTGGTCGCGCTGGATGGTAAAATCTTTGCCATCGGTGGGGTAAGGGACAACAACCAGGCCACCCGTTCGGTAGAAATTTATGATCCCGCCGCCAATAGCTGGAGCGAAGGCGCGGCTAAACCTAGCGCCGCCGCGAACATCGCCGGGGTAGCTGTAGAGGGGAAAATTTATGTACCCGGCGGTTGCACCAATGAAGGCAAAGCGGTGAAATCGCTGGATATTTACGATCCCAAAACGGATAGTTGGGACCAGGGGCAAGCTCTGCCCGAAGCTCGCTGCGCCTATGGACTGGCTGCTTGGCAAGATAAGTTATATATTTTTGGCGGCTGGAATGGCGCGGACTTTGAAGATACAGTCCTTGTCTATTCGATCAAAAAGGATAACTGGGATGTACTAGAGAGTACTATGCCCCAAGCCAAAGGCTACGTCGGGGCGGCAGTGCTCAACGACAAAATTTATGTGGCCGGCGGTTATGACGGCCAGGACGAGTTTAACCAAACTTACGTGTTTGAAGCGGACACGGGCAAGTGGCTGGAAAAAGCTTCCATGAAGGAAAAGCGCGGGGGTCTGGGCCTGATTGCTGCGGCCAATAATTTGTACGCGGTCGGCGGGGGATGGAACCAGCCATTGACTACCAGTGAAAAGTATGACCCAGCCCGTAACACCTGGACCATTTTTGAGACTCCTTTTTCCAACCAGTGGCGCAATTTGGGCTTGACCGCTATTGATACCCAAATCTATGCCATCGGCGGCTGGGATGGCAGCAAGAATGAATATATGGACGCCGTTGTCTCATATCAATTCTTGTTTCAATTGTTTTTACCTATTTCTAATGAGGAACAATAAATCGCACGGTGCGGTTCGCAGGGTCAAATTTAGCGGCAACCGGCGATCTGGCGACTCCGTTACTTTGAGGACCTATGCATGAATTAAAAATTGGCTCAACTCTATTTCGCTGGGGCAGCCAAACGTATATTATGGGTATCATCAACGTCACCCCCGACAGCTTTTCCGGCGACGGCTTGCTGACCGACCAGTGGTGGCTCAAGAAAGCGGTCGAGCAGGGGGTGCGTTTTGCCGAGGAGGGCGCGCACATTCTGGATGTGGGCGGCGAGAGCACCCGGCCCGGAGCTGCGCCGGTTGACGCGGAGACGGAATTGCAGCGGGTCGTGCCGGTCATCCAGGCCCTCAGCCGCGAGGTCAACCTGCCCATCTCGATTGACACCTACAAGGCCCAAGTCGCCGCCGCGGCTCTCGATGCCGGGGCGCACCTGGTCAACGACGTGTGGGCGCTCCAGATGGACCCGGCTATGGCCGGGTTGTGCGCCCGGCGGCAGGCGCCGGTTATCGTGATGCACAATCGCAGCCACCCCCGCAACGCTATGCAAGAAGAACGCCTGGGGGGACGATATGTCGGTACTGTCTACAATGATTTATTGGCCGATATAGCCAGCGAATTGCAGGTCAGTATTAACCTGGCCAAAGCGGCCGGAATACCGGATGAACATATTATCATTGACCCCGGCGTCGGCTTTGGCAAGACGGTTGAGCAAAACCTGACCTTACTCAACCATCTGGACAGCTTTAAAGCCCTGGGCTATCCCCTTCTGCTGGGCACGTCGAACAAATCCTTTATCGGCTATACCCTCAATCTCCCCCCTGAAGATCGACTGGAGGGGACCGCCGCCACGGTGGCAGTCGGTATTGTCCGGGGGGCGGATATTGTGCGGGTTCATCAGGTCAAAGAAATAAGCCGGGTGGTCAGGATGACGGATGCAATTGTGCGGGAACGGCCACAGGCCCCCGCTGGCTGACCGCGAATTTGCAGCCTGCTACCCTGTCATTTCTCCCAATCAGGGCTAAATAAACCATGTAGATCGGCCACAGCCATCCACCTCAAGCAAAGTCAATTATTACAAGCAACTACAGGAGAAAATATGATTACCGTACCTTTATTAGATTTAAAGCCGCAGTATGCTCCCATCAAGGCGGAAATACAAGCTGCCATCAATCGCGTGTGCGACTCCCAACATTTTATCATGGGGCCGGAGGTCAGCGAGCTGGAAAGCGAATTAGCCGCCTATTGCCAGACTAAATTTGCCCTGGGCGTCTCATCGGGCACCGATGCTTTGGTGCTGGCGCTCATGGCTATCAACCTCAAACCCGGCGAGGAGGTCATCACCACGCCCTATACCTTCTTTGCCACCGCCGGCTCGGTGGCCCGGCTGGGCGCCAAAGCCGTCTTTGCCGATATCGATCCCAAAACCTACAATCTCGACCCGGCTCAGATTGAAGCCAAAATCACCTCCAAAACCAGGGCCATCATGCCCGTCCATCTTTACGGCCAGTGCGCCGACATGGACCCGATTATGGAGATTGCCCGGCGGCACAACTTATACGTGATCGAAGACGCCGCCCAGGCCATTGGTTCTGAGTACAAAGGCCGGCGCGCCGGGAGTATCGGCCATATTGGCTGTTTTTCCTTCTTCCCTTCCAAAAACCTGGGCGCTTTTGGCGACGGCGGTGCGGTTAGCACCAACGATCCCCAACTGGCCGAACGCATGCGTATTCTGCGGGTGCATGGCGCTGAGCCTAAATATTACCACAAATTTGTCGGCGGCAACTTCCGCCTGGATGCACTGCAAGCCGCCGTCATCCGGGTCAAGCTCAAACACCTGGATAGCTGGACCGCCGGGCGGCAGCACAATGCGGCTCGCTACAATCAGCTTTTTAACCAAGCCGGGCTGGCCGACTCCCATCTGACTCTGCCCTATGAGTCCTGCGAGTCCGGCCAATATGCCCACCGCAGCCAGGCCGCGGTTGACCCGTTCCCAGGGCAGCGGCATATTTACAACCAGTATATCATTCGGGTAGACCGCCAACGAGACGAACTGCGCGCCTTCTTGGCGGAGCGTAAAATCGGGACCGAGATTTACTATCCGGTATCCCTGCACCAGCAGGAATGTTTCGCCGATTGGGGCTATCAAGCCGGAGCTTTCCCCGGCAGTGAAGCCGCCACCGCCCAGACCCTGGCCATCCCGATCTACCCTGAATTGACGGATGAGCAG
>CAZRYD010000190.1:0-12839 GCA_964604225.1 uncultured Caldilineaceae bacterium | reverse complement strand
CGACCCACTGCAAGGCCGGGCTGTGTTCCATCGTGGCAAAGAGGGGCAGCATGCGGGCCACCAGGTACACCCCGGCGGAAACCATCGTCGCCGCGTGGATGAGGGCAGAGACAGGCGTCGGGCCTTCCATCGCATCGGGCAGCCAGACGTGCAGCGGAAACTGGGCGCTTTTGCCCACCGCCCCCCCAAAGATGAGCAGGGCGCTCAACGTGGCGACCGGGATACCCCACAGCGTCACTTCGGTCAGGTGCTCCAGCATATCCGGGGCAAAAATCTCGCGGAAATTCACTGTGCCGGCGGCGCTCCACAGAATCATCATCCCGGCAAAAAGCAATACATCGCCAATACGGGTAGTCATAAAGGCTTTGAGGGCGGCCAGCTTGGGCGGGATTTTGTCCGGCCCGGCGTACTTCCAGAATTGCAGCACCTGGATCAGATTGCGCGGCGTAGCGACTTCGTGCTCATCCGGATAGGTTTTCTCAAACCAGAAGCCGATGAGCAGGTAGGAACACAAGCCCATCACTTCCCAGGAGATGAAGAGCAGCAACAGGTTGTCGGCGATGACCAGCATGAGCATCCCGGCGGCAAAGAGGGAGACGTAGGCGAAGAAGCGGGAGTAGCGGCCAAATTCGGCTTCGTAGCCTTCCATGTACTCCGAGGCATAGATAAAGATCATCAGACAGACAAAGGGCACCATAAAGAGCATGGCGGCGGTGAAGCCGTCTACGGCAAAGCCGGTGTTGAAGACGCTGGTGCCGGCCGGGATCCATTCGACGGGCAGGCTCCAGCCGTCAATGTGAAGGCCGTGGTGGGCGTCGGCCATGTACACGCCGATGGTGTTGAATACAATAGCCCAGGAATGGATAGTAGACAGGGCGATGGCGGCAATAGCCAGGCCGGAACTGCCTTTTTGGCTGCGATTCAGACCCAGGATAATAGTGGCAAAGGCAATCAGGGGATAAACCGGGATGAGCCAGATAAAGTTAAGGAAAAAGTCCATAATCAATACCTTTGTTGACCATTGACTGTTGGCAATTGTCAATGGTCAATGGTTAATTTTTAAGGATATCCAATTCCTCGACCACCACCGAGTGGCGGCGGCGATAGACCGCAATCACGATAGCCAGGCCCACGGCAGCTTCGGCCGCAGCAACGGTGATGACGATGATGGCGAAAATTTGCCCGGCCACATCATTGGGGGCAATGTAACGCCAGAAAGCAACCAGGTTGATATTAACGGCGTTCAGAATTAGCTCCACACCCATCAAAATACCGATGGCGTTTTTGTGGGTGAGCGCGCCATAAACGCCGATACAAAAAAGCGCCGCCGAAACCGTTAACCACCACGATAAAGGAATAGCCATTTTTTACCTCTCCGCCTCAGTTTTCTCGCGGGCCAAAATCACCGCCCCGATCAGCGCCACCGACAGCAGCACGCCGACTACCTCAAAGGGAATAAGATAGCTGCCTAAAAAGGCTTGACCCAGTTGCAGCACCGTATCGGCACTGGGTTCCTTGTCACTCACCGCCCAATTGACCGAACCGACAATCCCCAGCAGGGTTACAAACAGAACCAAAACGACAGGTCCGGCCAGCCACCACTGCCGATTGGCCTGGCTCTGGCCCGCATCCATCAAGCGGCGCGAGAACATGATGGCAAAAAGTACCAGCACCGAGATGGCTCCGATATAAACAAACAGTTGCACCACCGCCAAAAAGCCGGCACTGAGCAAAACGTAGTAGCCGGTTACCCCAAAAAAGGACAAAATCAGGTACAGGGCGCTGTGGAACAAATTCCGGCTGGTGACCACCCCCAAGGCCCCGCCAATGGTACAGAGAGTCATCACCCAGAAAACAGTCTGAACCAGGGGTATTTGAGCTGGATCAAAGGTTGTTGGATCAAAAGGCATAGTAAACCTCGGTATAGGGAGTAAGGAGTAAGAAGTAGGGAGTAGGGCAAAATCCCTTACTTCCTACTCCTTACTCCCTACTCCATATTTTACTTTCCACTGCTGGCGGCGGCTATCGGCTCAACAGCGGCCACGGCGCGCAGGCCTTTGCTGCGGCTGCGGCGGGCAGCATTCGACACAACAGCCAGAGCGGCCCCAGCGACCAACAGGTTCATTAATAAGAGAGCGATAATTTCACCGGCAGCGCCCAGCCCACTCAAGGGGCCGGCTTCAACCGGAACAGCAGTGCTGCTGCCGGGCGCAAAAAATCTGACCACAACGGCCACCCCAATCACCAGCACCAGCGATAAAGGCACCAGGAACTTCCAGCCAAAGTCAAGCAGGTGGTCGATCCGGAAGCGCGGCAGAGTGCCCCGGAACCACATCATAATAAAGACAAAGAAAAACACTTTGATAATCAATGAGATGAAACCCAGAATGGGCCCGATTGGCCCCGGCAAAGCCGCTACATTAATGAAAGGGATTTGCCAGCCGCCCATAAAAAGCACCGCGCAGAAGAATGACAGGGCAAACATATGCACATATTCGCCGATCATAAACATGCCAAATTTGATGCCGCTGTATTCGGTGTGAAAGCCGGCAATCAATTCCGATTCGGCCTCGATCAAATCGAAGGGGGAGCGGCCTGTTTCGGCCACACCGGCCAGGAAGAAAATAAGAAAAACGACCGGCATCGACACAATGTACCACATGCTGCTTTGCGCTTCGATGATGCCGACCATCGACATCGAACCCGCCGCCATTGTAACCATAATCAAGGCCATGATCATGGGGATTTCATAGGTCAACAGCATCGCCACTACCCGAAACGCACCCAGCAGGGCGTACTTATTATTGGAAGCCCAGCCGCCCATCAAAATCGCCAGTGTGCCCAAACCGCCAATCGCCACGATATAGAGCACTGCCGCATTAAGATTCGACCCGACAAAGCCGGGGGCAAAAGGGATGACAGCAAAAGTCATAATGGCCGAAATCATGGACAGGCCGGGGGCAATATTATAAACGATGCGGTCGGCGGTAGTCGGGGTGATGTCCTCTTTGGTGAACATCTTGATCATATCGGCCAAGCCTTGAAACAAGCCAAAAGGTCCGGCCCGGTTCGGCCCGATGCGGTCTTGAATGCGGGCAATAATTTTCCGTTCCAGCCAGGTCAAGATAATCAGCATCGCCGGGGCCACCACTGCCACAATACTGGCCAGCACCACATGCATGATGAAACGGGCGACTCCTTCGTTGACCAAAGGGATATTCAAGCTAACGATATAGTCAATGATTTCTTGCATTGATTGTCTCCGACACTCACAACCGCAGTGCGCTGCACGCCGTTTTTAGACTACCACCACTGCATCGCGCCCTTGCGCCAGGCATAGAGCAAACCATCAAATAACAATAAAATAAAGACCGCCACCCAAACCAGGGCATACAGGGGCAACTGGTTGAGGGCCACGGCAAAGGGGAAGAGGAAGACAGCCTCAACATCAAAAACTACAAAAATAATGGCGTAAATATAGTATTGAGCCTTAAATTGGACCCAGGTATCGCCGATGGTTTCGATACCGGACTCGTAAGTTTCTTTTTTGGCAGGATTTGGCTTTTTGGGCCGGAGCGCCCAGGCGATGATGAGGGTGACAATGGGGATGGTCAGCGTGATAGAACCCAACACGCCGATAAACTCGAAGTCCTTTAGCATAGCGTTCCTCCTCCTTGAAGCAAATCGCCGGTCTTGTGGCGCGACGATTATAGCATGCTTCGAGATGTAGACAAAATCATCATCTTATGTGAATCTGCGGGACGGGCCAATCATAACATATTTTACATCAATAGAAAAATCGGCTTGTTCTAATTATCACAACAAAACAGCGGCATTTCTTTATTCGCTCCGTCCGTGAGGCAATGGTATAATGCCTCGGGCAAGGAGATTAGAAGATAATGGCCAGAAGATGGCAGATAGTGAATAATGAAGGAGAGGAGTGGCTGGCAAGTAGCGAATGACCCACCTCCCAGCTTCGATTCACCCTTTACCATCTTCGAGTAACCAGGTCAAATGGGAGGCCTACCTCCTGGCCCACCACGGCCACCTACTCCAAAGCTGGGCCTGGGGCGAGCTAAAAAGCCGGTTCGATTGGTCGGCTACGCGCCTGCAAACCGGCGATGCAGCCGCCCAGATTCTCTTTCGCCGCCTACCGCTGGGTTTGACCCTGGCCTACATTCCCAAAGGTCCGGTGCTTGACTGGGCTGACCGCGAGCAAGGCCTTACCTTTTTTTCCCTCATCCACGCCGAAGCCAAAAAACGGCGAGCGATCCTGCTTAAAATTGAACCCAACCTTTGGAGTCCAAACTGTAATTTAGACTCCGGCCAGGCTCAAACAGCGCTTGAGTTGTTGAGCGCAGCCGGCTTCAGCCCGGCCGATACCATCCAACCCCGCACCTCCCTGGTGATTGATCTCAAGGGCGATGAGCAGACCATTTTAGCGGCGATGAAACAAAAAACCCGCTACAATATTCGCCTGGCTGAAAAGAAGGGAGTAACCGTGCGCCAGGGCAGCGCTGTCGATATGTCTACCTTTCACCGGCTTGCCCTCACCACCGCAGCCCGCGACGGCTTTGGCGTCCATAACCTTGATTACTACCAGGCCGCCTATGCCCTCTTTGCCCCGGAGCGTTGCGTCCTGCTTATCGCCGAATTCGAAGGCCAACCGTTGGCCGCCCTGATAGCTTTTAGCCAAGGACAGGAAGCCTATTATTTCTACGGCGCTTCAGCTAATGAACACCGCAATCTGATGGCAACCTACCTCATCCAATGGGAGGCCATCCGCTGGGCCAAAAGCCAGGGCTGCATCCACTACGACCTATGGGGCATCCCCGACGCCGACCTGACCACCCTGGAGGCCGAGTTTGAGCAGCGCAACGAGGGTTTGTGGGGGGTCTATCGCTTCAAACGCGGCTTTGGCGGGCAGTGGGTCCAGAGTATTGGGGCGTTTGATTACGTTTATAATCCCCTTTTGTATCAGGTTTATAAATTGGCCCGAAGCCGATAATCCAACCTTTCACCCTCCATCCTCCAATTTTTGTTTGACTTGACCCCCACTTTATGGTATGATTCCCCTTGTATTTTTAGCACTCAAAAGGGTAGAGTGCTAAAAAATAATTAACAACAATGGCTGACAACATTTTATCTGAGCGACAACAGATTGTATTGCGGCTGGTGGTGCAAGAGTACATCAAATCAGCCGTGCCGGTCAGCTCTAAAACAATTACGGAAGATTATCCCATCGGGATCAGTTCGGCCACCATCCGCAATGAAATGGCGGCGCTGGAAGAAAAAGGCTACCTGATGCAGCCCCACACCTCTGCCGGCCGGGTCCCTACCGAATTGGGCTACCGTTACTTTGTCGAAAAACTGATGGAAAAGGCTGACCTGCCCCTGGATGAGCAGCGCATGATCAGCCACCAGTTCCATCAGTCTCGGCTAGAGCTTGATCAGTGGCTGCGTTTGAGCGCGGCAGTTTTGGCGCGCACCTCGCACAATGCTTCTTTAGTTACAGCACCCAAAAGCGAGCGCTGTTATCTTAAGCATGTGGAACTCATTGCCCTGCGCGACAACCTGATGCTGCTCATTTTGGTGTTGCAAGGGGGCACCCTCAAGCAGCAGATTTTAGAGCTTGACACCCCGGTTGACCAGGACGAACTCGGCCCTATCGCCCGGCAACTGACCGATTTATGGGCCGGATTGGACGCTCAAGCGATAGCCGCCACAGCCACAACACTCACCAGTCTGGCTGCCACGGTAGGTGAGGTGGCCGTAGATACCTTACGCCGCATTGATGCCCGACGCAGCAGCGATATTTATCACGATGGCCTGCTCAACTCGCTCAGCCAGCCAGAGTTTAGACAGCGCGAGGGCGTCCAGCAGGTCATTCGAGCGCTGGAAGAACGCCAATTGGTCGAACAATTGGTTGATGAAGCGCTGCAGCGCGGCGGTGTTCAAATCATCATTGGCGGCGAGGGCAAATGGGAAGAGTTGTCGGAAGTCGGCATTGTGCTGGCCCGCTATGGTATTGACGATACGGTGGCCGGGGCGATGGGAATTTTAGGCCCGGTGCGCATGGCTTATGGCCGGGCTGTCTCCGTGGTGCGGTACATGTCGTATTTGATGAGCGACTTGATAAGCGACCTTTACGGATACAAGAGTCAATAACAGGATTTTCTATTCTTCAATCTGGAAATAATCAAAAGTGTCATTCTGGGCAAAGCGAAGGAATGACCTGGGCGAGGGAGCTTATGACAAAAAGAAAAAAACATGAGCAAGTTATGGAAGAACAAATGACAAAAGATGAGGCTGTGGCCGAAAAAGAGGCCGAGGTTGTTGAAGCTGCCCCAAGCGGCAACGGGACGGTTAAAGAGGATGAATCGCTCGATTTGAAGCAAAAACTGGAACTGGCCCAGCAGGAAGCCGCTCAAAATTTGGCTGGCTGGCAGCGCGCCGCTGCTGAGTTGGCTAATTTCAAGCGACGCCAGGAAGAGCAGCTAAAATTACAGCGTGATATGATTAAGGCCGACGTGTTGCAGGGCGTGATTAGCGCGCTCGACGACATGGATTTGGCCTTTCAAAACCTGCCCCAACAACTCGATGGCCAAATTGTGGGCTGGGTCGAGGGTTTTCGCTTGGTGCAGCGCAAATTGGATAAAATATTAGACGACCAGGGAGTCAGTTCAATCAGCACCGCCGGGGATTTTGACCCCAACCTGCATGAGGCGGTCAGTCACGAAGATAGCTCTGACCACAACGAAGGTCAGATTATCGCTGAGCTACGCAAGGGGTATCAAATTGGCAACCGGGTTATCCGTCCGGCCCTGGTCAGGGTGGCGAGATAAATTATTCTTTTCGTTCTGGTCAGGCCCAAACCCGGTTTGGGCCTGACCAGAACCTCCCAAGACATCTCATTTAGTATCAATAACAGGAGCACTCGATTATGGCAAAAATTTTAGGCATTGATTTGGGCACAACCAACTCGGCGATGGCGGTAATGGAAGGCGGCGAGCCAACCATTATTCCCAACGCCGAAGGCAACCGCACCACACCCTCAGTTGTGGCCGTTAACCCCAAAACCGGCGAGCGGATGGTCGGCCAGGTGGCCAAGCGCCAGGCCGTCACCAATCCCAAAAATACCGTCTTTTCGGTTAAACGCTTTATGGGCCGCAAATATAAAGACCCGGAAGTGCAGCGAGCACTGAAACATGTCCCTTATGAGGTTAAAGAAGCGCCCAACGGTGATATACGCGTGGTCATGGGCGGCAAAGAATATTCCCCGCCAGAAGTCAGTGCCATGATCCTGCAGAAACTTAAGGACGACGCCGAAGCCTACCTGGGTGAAAAAATCACCCAGGCGGTCATCACCGTGCCGGCCTATTTCAACGACAGCCAACGCCAGGCAACCAAAGACGCCGGTAAAATCGCCGGGTTGGAAGTACTGCGCATCATCAATGAGCCGACTGCGTCTTCACTGGCCTACGGCCTGGATAGGAAACACGACGAGCACATTGCTGTGTACGACCTGGGCGGCGGCACCTTTGATATTTCCATTCTCGATGTGGGCGACGGCGTTTTTGAAGTTCGCTCCACCAACGGCGATACCTTCCTGGGCGGCGACGATTTCGACCAGAAGGTTATTGACCACATCGCCGACGAGTTCAAAAAACAAGAAGGCATTGACCTGCGCCTAGATATGCAGGCGCTACAACGCCTGAAAGAAGCTGCGGAAAAAGCCAAAATCGAACTCTCAACCACTCAGCAAACCGAAATCAACCTGCCCTTCATCACCGCTGACGCTTCCGGTCCCAAACACCTGACGATGAACCTGACCCGCTCCAAGCTGGAGCAATTGACCGACGACCTTGTCATTCACTCTCTGGAGCCGTGTCGGGCGGCGCTGCGGGATGCCAAAACCAGCACCGATAAAATTGACGAAGTCGTGCTGGTGGGTGGTCAAACCCGTATGCCGGCAGTACAAGAAGCGGTGCGCAAACTCTTTAGCAAAGAACCGCACAAGGGTGTCAATCCAGATGAGGTGGTAGCGATTGGGGCGGCCATTCAGGCCGGTGTGTTGGGCGGCGAAGTCAAAGATGTGTTGCTGCTGGACGTGACCCCCTTGACCCTGAGCATCGAAACGCTGGGCCGGGTGGCCACCCCCCTGATTGAGCGCAACACTACCATCCCTACCAAAAAGAGCCAGATTTTTTCCACCGCCTCCGACAACCAGACCCAAGTGGAGATTCACGTCGTCCAGGGCGAGCGCCCTATGGTTGAGGATAACAAGAGTCTGGGCAAATTCATCCTGGATGGTCTGCCTCCGGCCCCACGCGGCGTGCCGCAGATTGAAGTCACTTTTGATATTGACGCTAACGGCATTTTGCACGTTACTGCTCAAGACAAAGCCACCGGCAAGGAGCAGCGCATGCAAATTATGCCCTCCAGTGGTTTGAGTGATAGCGAAATCGAAAAGATGGTCAAGGATGCGGAACGGCATCAAGAAGAAGATGCCCTGCGTAGAAGCCACATTGAAGCTCGCAATCAGGCCGACACCCTGGTTTTTGCTGCGGAAAAAACGCTACGCGAGCAAGGTGAGCACATCAGTAGTGACCTCAAGAGTGAAATCGAGGGCAAAATTGAGGCCGTAAAAAAGGCGCTGGAAAAAGATGACGCCGACGCCATTAAAAGCGCCAGCGATGATTTAGGTCAGACGATCCAAAAGATTGGCCAACAGATGTATGGCGCTCCCGGTGGGGCTGCACCCGGTGGGCAAACCACCAGCGGCGATGGTGGTCAAGGCCAGCGCGACGAAGACGTGGTGGAAGGCGAATTTAGCGAAGCAAATTAAGGAAGTAGGAAGTAAGGAGTAGGAAGTAAAGATAAAGAGTTACAGATAAGGGGTCTTACTCCCTACTACCTACTTCCTACTACCTACTCCGTGGTAAAGCTATGAGCAACAAACGTGACTACTACGAAGTGCTGGGCATAGTCAAGGGCGCTTCACCGGAAGAAATCAAAAAGGCCTATCGCCAGATGGCCCGCAAATATCACCCCGACGTCAACAAAGAGACAGACGCCGAGGATCGCTTCAAAGAGGTCAACGAAGCCTATGAGATCCTCGCCGATGAGCAGAAGCGGGCGATGTACGACCGCTTTGGCCACGCCGGTGTGAGCAATTCCGGCGGCTTTGGCGGCTTTCAAGATTTTGGCGGGTTCCGCGACCCGTTTGAAATCTTTGAAGAGGTTTTTGGCGGCCTCGGTGGGTTTAGCCGGAGCCGACGCCAGCGGGGCGGCCCACGGCGGGGCGCCGACCTGCGCTACGAGATGACTTTGGAATTTGAAGAAGCCGTCTTTGGCGTGGAAAAAGAGATTGAAGTGCCGCGCCAGGAAACCTGCAACACCTGTAATGGCAGCGGCGTCGAACCCGGTACATCGCCCATCCGCTGCCCAGAATGTAATGGTACTGGTGAAATTCGGCGGCAGACCGGCTTCTTTATCAATATCGGTACCTGCCCGCGCTGCCAGGGCCGGGGCGAGATTATCACCAGCCCTTGCCGCGAATGTCGCGGGCAGGGGCGAACCGTCAAAACGCGGCGTCTCTCGGTCAAAGTACCCGCCGGGGTGGATAACGGCACTCAAATCCGCCTGTCTGGTGAAGGTGAGAGCGGCAGTCAGGGCGGCCCGCCGGGCAACCTGTATGTGGTCATCCGGGTCAAGCCGCACCTCTATTTCCGCCGCCACGAAGAGACGATCCACCTGGAACTGGCCATCAATATTACCCAGGCTGCACTGGGCGATGAAGTGGAAGTGCCTACTTTGGATGGCAAAGAAATGATGACTATTCCCGCTGGCACGCAAACCGGCGACATCATCCGGCTGCGGGGTAAAGGCGTGCCGCGCCTGCGCCGCGACGGCAGCAACATGGGCCGGGGCGACCAGATTGTTACCCTGCAAGTGCGCACCCCCACCAATCTGACCAAAGAGCAGCGCCATCTGCTGCTGGAGTTGGGCAAAACCCTCGACCGGGAGGTCATCCCCCAAAAGGAAAAGAGCTTCTTCGACCGCATCCGCGATGCGCTGGGAATGTAAACGACTATAGGGTTATTGACAAGCTAGCGGCCTGAGTCGTTGGTCTATAATCTTTGAGCAAATAGTAAGCTACAGGTTGGCCTGTAGCTTATTTATTTATGGTGGCTGGTATTTTTGTTCCACGGATAGGATTATCAAAAATAACCGAACTTGTAACTAACTGGATGCCAGTCGCCTTTCCTCCGATACTCTCCCCCTATCTTTTGTCATCTGACTAAAGTGAGTAAAAAATGAGCACTTTTTGGTCTGGAAAATGAACATCCCTTTGAGATAAACTGGGCGTATAGACAATTAGTAGTACGCTGGCGGTCTTATTAGAAACAACAGAGAGTAGACATTTTCCCCCCTGTCTACTCCTGGCTCTTTTATAGGGAGGTAGCTATGAGAGTGACCACCAAAGCAGAAATTGCCGAACCGTTTTTGGCCCCGCTGGGCGAACTGATCTACGAACTCATCGGCAGCCCTCCTGAAGCCGGCGGAACCACGAAACATAGTTTCGCCCACGCAGTGGTTCCGCCCAGCAAATTATCCCCTCGGCATTATCACAAAGTCTGCGAAGAAACTTATTATATTCTCAAAGGTAGAGCAACGATGGTAATTGACAACCATCACTTTTCCCTGTCACCCGGTCAATCCTGCCTGATTATGCCGGGCGAAGTGCATCAGGTTTTTAATAAAGAAGCTGAAGACCTCGAATTTTTAGTTGTCTGCGCGCCCCCCTGGACGGCGGATGACTTTTTTGAAATATAAGTACTGTCAACTATTTTGAAGGAGACCTAAGCAATGACGATGGATCCAAAACAACCCATAAGTGGGGTCAGGTTAGTTCGGCCGGAAGAGCGGATACTCGCCGCGGCTCAGACAGCCGGCCTGATCCGCGAGGAAGCTGTTCAGACCGATCATCTTTGGGCAGGCATCGCGCGGACAAAGCCGGGTAATATGTCAAATTGGCATCACCACGGCGATTGGGAAACGGTGGCCTATGTTATAGAGGGCGCGTGCCGCCTGGAATTCGGCCCGCACGGCCAAGATGTTGTTGTGGGCCAACCCGGCGACTACATTTACATCCCCAAAGGGGAAATCCACCGCGAGTCAAACCCGACAGAAGGCGAGCAGGCTTTGGTCATTGTCCGCTTTGGCGGCGGCCCGGTAGTCATTAACGTTGATGGGCCAATGGCAGGCTAATAAATTGTGAATTGTGAATGACGTAATAGTTCAGGAATATTTCGTTAACAATTAACTGTTGGCAATTCACTATTCACAATGAGAAGGGGGATTAAACTATGTCCTATATCGAAGTGTTGAAAAAAGCGCCAATTTTGCAGGGACTCTCGACCGAACAACTGGAAGCGATGGCGACCACCAACCAGATTGTCACCTACCAGCGCCGGGAGGTTGTTTTTGAGGAGAATAGCTGGGGGCGTGAAATGTATATCGTGCTGGAAGGTGAAGTTGCCGTTGAGGTAGATCCGGCCAAGCTGGGCACCGTTGAAAAAGGCTCGACCCAGTTGCGAGTCATCCGCACCTTTGGCCCCGGCGAGTCGTTTGGCGAGGTTGCGGTTGTTGGTCAATATCCCCGTGAGGCCACCATTGTCGCCACCCAGGATGATACCAAACTCATGATTATTCCTCCCCAGATATTTGACAACGTCCTGCAAGCCCAGATCATTATGCACAATATCACTCGTGACCTATCCGACAAATTGCGCGGCAGCAATACCCGCTTAATCCAAAGCATGCTGTCCAGCTATTTTCTGACAGCTCTGGTTGAACAACTCGCCACCCAGGCTCGCGACTGTAACCCGATCATTCCCCTGGAAAAGCTCGTGGTCATCCGCAGCCCGGAGAATTTTATCCTCTCCGGCCCGGGGCGTCTGCTGCCGCAAATCCCGGAGAAGGAAGCCCTGGAGATTTCTTTTTTTGTCGAGTCGGCTATTCTGCAGCGACTGATCGGCCCCGGCGAACCGTCCGGCGCGGTGGCTTTTAACGCCCTGTTCTCGATTATCAGGTCAGGTCAAATCTCCGACCGCATTGCCGAGGCGTCCTGCCGCTATGAATTAAAACCGGGGGCCGACCGGCGCACCGGTAAATTGATGGTCTGGAAAACCATAGACGACTACACCCGCCCCTACACTCTGGAATGGCAGATCAAGGGGACGCGCTACGATGAAGCCAATCGGACCACCACGGCCAGCTTGTTCCTCTATATCTACACTGACGAGGAGACATCAACCCACAGCCGGGCCAGACAAATCATTGCCAATATTGCTATGCCGGTGCAAAAGTATATTTACGACACTTTGCCGCAGAAAGAGCAGGACAAATCCAAGCTGCGGGTCATCATTATTCATCACCGCTCCCACGAAACCGCCCGGACCCTGCAAACCATTCAAGAACTGGGCTACCAGATTGATACCTTCATCGGTATTCCCTACGGTGATGTGAATTGGGATTACATTACGATGTTAGACCACGCCTCCCATCACAATTACATGTCGCTCAAGCTCGTCACCCATCCCACCGAACCGACCCAATACCTGTTTGATTTCAAGCAGTCCTCATTTCTGGAGACTCAAACCGAGCACGACATCGCCGCCCTCTATGCCAATCCCGCTGTCACCGGCGATTATCTCACCGCCATGCAAGCCCTGGCCGAATACCGGCTGGCCCAGGCGCTGCAAAAATGCCGCGAGCAGGGAGAACGGTTGATTGTGTACGAGGATGGAGGCTATATCGTCGCCAAGATTTAT
>CAZRYD010000189.1:0-12913 GCA_964604225.1 uncultured Caldilineaceae bacterium | reverse complement strand
TATGCGTAAGATACGCCCATTCTGACGGTCAATAGTTACCCAAGGGCCATGCAGATTAAAAAAAACAAGACGAAAATGTCATAATCGAATCAACTGAAGAAGCAGGTTTGGCCTCCTCTCCACCGCCCCCGCCGCCCGAAACGCCGCAGCGCGCTGCGGCCAGAAGACGACGTGACCGGGGTTGGTGGATTGGCGGCTTTTTGTTTGGTTTTGTGGTGGGCCTGGTGCTCTCGTTGACGTATGGCTGGGTGCTAGACCCGCGTCCGCTGCCGGTTCGCCCGGCGGATTTGCGAGTGGCCGATAAAGAATTTTATTTGCGCCTTATTGCCGCCGCTTACTTTCACGAGCGCGATCAAGCGCGAGTCCAGACCCGGCTGGCCAAGCTGGAAGAGCCAAACGTTGACCAAATGCTGGTCAACCTGACCGAGCAGTACATTGCCGAAGAGCGAGACGTCCGCGATATAATCGCCTTAGTTACCCTGGCCGATGCCCTGGGACAAACTACCAAACCTATGGTCGCTTTTCTGGTCACGCCGACACCCACCCCGACCCTCACGCCGACCCTTGCCTCGACGCCCACACCGCGCCTAACCCAAACCCCGACTCCCCTGACGCCGATACCGACTCGTGCGCCCACCCGCACCCCGACGCGGACGCCGACCCACACGCCAGTGCCAACCCAAACCCCGACTCGCACGCCTGCGCCCACCCGCACACCCACACCGACCCACACACCCACGCCGGGACCTAACTCGCCCTTTGGCGTGGCTCAGTCGGTGGTGCTGTGTGATAATACCATCGGTGGATTGCTAAGAATCTATGTTCGTGATAGACTAGGCCTAGGTGTTCCGGGCGTTGAAATAGCCGTCGATTGGGCCGGTGGCGAGGATCACCTTTTTACCGGCTTCAAACCCGACATCGATCCCGGTTATGCCGATTTTCAGATGAAACCGGACGAACGTTATCAAATAAAATTGGTCAGTGTCACTGCTGCCGGCGCAGTACCGGAAGTAAGCAGCAGCGGTGATAATCTTTGCCCCGATTTGCCTGTCGATGTGCAACCATCCTGGCAAATCGTGTTTCAGCAAGGCGTTACCCGGTAGGAGGGAACGCGCTGATTTCAGATTTTGGATTTACGATTTTGTAGGATTATTTGACAAATCTAAAATCCAAAACCTACCCTGAGCGAAGTCGAAGGGTCTAAAACCCCAAATCAGTGTGCCTACCGCTAACGAGTTTGGAAGGATTTGCGTTGAACGAAAACTTTATCAAAAACACGCCCCTCTTTGCCGAGTTGACGGAGGAAGAACAGCGGGCTCTCGGCAAACGTATGCGGCTTGAAAACTATCAGCCCAACGAGTCCATTTTTATTAAAGATGGCGCCAGCAACGCCCTTTATTTGATTAGTGAAGGGTGGGTCAAACTTGTGGCTGATGACAAAGGGCCGGTGGTGGCCAATCTTGGCCCCGGCAGCCTGTTGGGAGAAACTGATTTCTTCCTGGGCCGGCCCTATGCCCTCACCGCTCGCGCCACCGGCAATGTCGTTGCCTGGGCCCTGGATAACAACGCCCTGGCCAACCTCCTGGCCGAGCGACCCGAAATCGGCCTTCATTTGGGGCTGGCCTTTGGCACCGGCATTGTCCAATATCAAAAACGCCTCACCGAGCAGCTAGGCGACATTTCCCTGTTGGACAATTTATCCGAGCGAGAGCGCAACCTGATGGCGCGCCACCTCTCGCCGCGCCGTTATTTTGCCGGCGAGGCTATCTATCGCAGCGGCGACCAACCCACCGGGCTTTTCTTTATTGAAAATGGCCTGGTTCGCCTTTTGGGCGACACCGATGCCGATTACACCGAATTGGCCGAAGGTGAAGCCTTTGGCGAAATGGCGGTGCTCTCCAATAAACCGCACTCCAACACCGCCCAGGCGGCTAATGAGGTCATCTTGTGGCAGCTCAGCCCCACCGATTTTGCTAGCCTGACCGAAGCTAACCCCTCCATCAAATCTAATCTCAGCCGTAACCTGCGTTCCAGTTTGAACGCCGCCGACCAGGCCTATGCCATCACCATTCTTAAGCGCATTCCTCTCTTTAAAGATTTGCCCAAAGAGGCGCTCGCCGATGTAGCCCGACTGCTTTTGCTGCGCCACATTCCTGCTGGCGAAATCGTCTTCACTCAAGGCGACCCCGGCGAAGCCATGTACATTGTCGACTCCGGTTCCATTGAGGCCGTGAGCGAAACGCCAGGCAAACCCCGAGAATTGGTGGGTCGCTTTGTAGATAGCGACTACTTCGGCGAAACAGTCTTGTTGACCGGCAAGACCCGCTCCTTTACGGCCTATGCCACCATCCCCACCAATCTGTGGGGATTGTATCGGACCGATTTTGATCATCTGCTGGTCAAATACCCGCAGCTCAGCGTGGCCCTCAGCCGCGCCCTGCGCGAAAGCTTTAATGCTTCCGATACTTATTCCATCGAAACTCATCTCAAAAAAGTGGCTTTAATGGGCGGTCTCTCCCGCATGCAGCTCGATGAATTGTCGGCTCGCTTGCAGCCTCGCCGTTATCAGGCCGGCAGCGCCATTTATTACGAGGGCCGTTCCAGCGACGAAATGTATTTTATCGAGCGCGGCCAGGTGGAGCATTGGGCTAACACCATGCAAGGACCGCTCCTGCTGGAAACGTTAGGGCCAAGCGACTTTTTTGGCGAGATTGCCTTGCTTTCCGGCAAAGGCCATCCCACCACCGCCTACGCGCTGGTTGAAACCGAAATTTGGGTGCTGACCAAGGCCGACTTTGACGATTTCTTGCATCGCTACCCCAACCTGGCCGTCACTTTTACCCGCATCCTGAGCGAGCGGCTGGAGCAAACTATGGCTCGCCTGCGGGGGGCCGCACCCCAACGAGGGCTGCCGGCCGGACCGGGAGCAACCCTACCTTTCCAGCCGGCTCCTGGACCTCAGGGACCGTATGGGCCTCCGTCCGGCCCGGTCAACCCTGTTCGACCCGTAGCCGGACCTCCTGTACCCGTCCACCGGGTCGGTTCAGCCACCGGCTCAGGCATGCTGCGGCCGGTGCGAGCTTTGCCGCCGCAAACGTTCTCCAGCCAGGGGACGCCGCCGATTCATTCTCAACATACCCAGGCCATCCCTCCCGTTCCGGTAACGCCCCGACCTGCCAGTCCATCACCGCACTCGCAGTTTACCCAGGGAATGCCGCCCCAACGGCCGCCTGTTCACTCTCAAAACACTATGGGCATGCCGGCTATCCGGCCTGGTGGCGGCTTTTCTCAGCCAACTCAACCCATTCCCACCCAGCGTCCTGAACCTGCACCCGGGCGCGGAAAGGGTGCACCTCAAAAGAAAACTAGAAAAAGCGACTCCCGACCGGCTGCTGCTGCCCGCTCGAAGCCTGTTTCCAAACAGCGACCGCCGCAGGCTAAGCGTGATAAAGCGCGCCGTCCTACAGGCGCGGCCTCAAGGCCGGTTCAGCCGCCTGCTGGTTCGCGATCTCAACCTTTGATGCTTGAAGCCGGAGCGCCCCAAACGCCGCCAGGCCAGAGCCGTCCCGCCAGCGCCAGCCGAATGATGCCCCGCTCGATGTCAAATCGAAGAATTGGGCAATATCGCAACAGCTTCTCAGTTTGGTTTGCTAAACGCAGCCTGGGGGCCAAGTTAAGATTATTGGCTGTTCTGCTCATTATCATTTGGCTGTGTGGGATCATGGCCCCCTCGTGGATCATTCAGGCGCTGGCCGCCAATTTTGATGATAATGGCGCTCGACCCGGCGATAATCGCAGTATTGTCAATCAAATTCGTGACGAGGGAGCCAAGGGCGCTGTAGCCGCCCTCCCTTTTGTCGAAACGGCTACGTCGACGCCAACCAACACGCCCACACCAACCGACACACCTACACCTACGGCTACGGTAACGGAAACACCCATCCCGACTTCTACGCCGACACCCACCAATACCCCAACACCCACCGAAACGGCCACGCCTATTTTTACGCCGACGCCGACCGATACACCTACTCGGGCTTTCACCCGAGCGCCCCTGCCGCCGACCGAAACCCCCACGCCGGCGCCGACGCCAACGCCTGATGTGGACTTTGTTCTGGTTGGTATTCGCCAGCTTACCCCATGCGAAAATCATGGCAACCATCACATTTTTGTTAAGGTGCGTGATGCCAGTGGTCAGGGGATCAACGGCGTGCCGGTCAAAATTCAATGGGCTGCCACTGAAGATGGCTTTGTTATTGCCAAAACTGAAACCAAAGAAAATGTCCCAGGCCGGATTGACTTTGCTATGTTCAAAGGAACTTACGAGGTTCAAATTCAGGGTGCAACCAGCCAGGTAGCGAGTGGAATTACCCCCGACTATGGGGTCAATGAAGCTTGCGGTGAGGACGCTACCGCTAACTCACTCTATCACCAATCCTATGAGGTTATCTTCCAGCGAACTTATTAGAAGCATCACTACCTTATCGAGCCCATAAAATTCCGTAGGGGCAGGTCATTGACCTGCCCCTACTTGTTTTTACTGTACCACCCAATCACATCTGGACTTTTTGATTGTTCCTTGATTGTGGTTATACTATTTTCTGCAAACACTTCCATAGAGGAGAATTAAACCATGGCGATTGCCCCAGATTTGTTAGAAATTTTGCGCTGCCCCTATTGTGTCAGCGGTGATACCCGCAAACCCGGCGATGATCCCGGTCGTTTAGAATTGGTGCAGGACGGCACCTGGTTTGTCTGCCTGGAACCGGACTGCGGCCGGAAATATCCTATTAAAGAAGATATTCCGGTGATGCTCATTGATGAAGGCGATAAGTGGATCAATACTGCCGTGGTAGATTTGCCCAAGCCGGGTAAGCTGGTGGAGTAGATTCAAGCAAGAAGAAGGACAAATAATGTATCGAACGTGTCAAATTTTAAGCCTGGTACTCATCATTGTCGGCCTGGTAGTTGGGCCTGGAACTGCTGCGGCGCAGGAGGCTATTCAAGTTGTTGACCAATCGGTCGAGGCTAATTTCCGCGACCATCTCACCTTTACCCTGGAAGCCAAAAGCACGGCTGAAATTGTCGAAGTAGATTTGCTTTATCAAGTGGTCGGCCAGCTAGCCACCTCACGCAATAAAGCCGAATTTACTCCCGGAACTGCCGTTAGTGCTGAATATAAAATTGACCAGAGTAAGCCGGAAAATTACATGCCGCCTGGTACTCAACTTCAATATTGGTGGAAAATTGTTGACTCTGCCGGGAATGAACTCAGAACGGAAAAACAGACTTACCTTTACCTTGATAATCGCTACGAATGGCATACCTTGCAAAACGAGCGGCTGACGCTGTACTGGTATGAAGGCGATGACAGCTTTGGACAAGCTTTGTTTGACCGGGCCAATGTGGCCTTGGACACCCTGGCTAGCGATGTGGGGATTAAGCTTGAAGACCCGATAAGAGTGTTTATCTATGCCAATCATGGCGATCTACTGCGCGCCCTCTCCTCCAGCGCCCAGGAGTGGACCGGCGGACAGGCTTTTACCACCTATGGGGTGGTCGTCATTGGCGTTAATCCCAACCAATTGGATTGGGGCTTGCGGGCCACCACCCACGAGATGAGTCACCTGGTGATTCACCAGGCCACCGATAACTCTTTTCGTGGCTTACCCCGTTGGCTGGATGAAGGCATCGCCGTTTACAATGAAGACACCCAGCAACTTGTAGACGATTTTGCCCCAATCTTTGATGAGGCGGTGAAGCAGAATCAGTTGATGACCCTGCGCACGCTGTCCAGCCCTTTTCCGGCTGATCCGATGCAAGCAAATCTGGCTTACGGCCAGAGTGGGGCTGTGGTCAAATTCATCATTGATACCTATGGCGCGGAGAAAATGGCCAAATTACTTTCCATTTTCGCGGAAGGGTCCCTGGATGATGAAGCCCTGGAAACCGCGCTGGGGGTAAATACCGATGGCCTGGACAATGCTTTTCGGGCCAGCTTGGGACTGCCTGCGCTGCCCGGCACTGCCGGCGATACCTCGACTGCGGCTGAAGCGAACCCAGCACCTACTGAGGAGGCCAGTGCAGATACAGCCGTAGTCGCCGGGTCTGAGGAAAGTGCTGCTCCGGCGCAACCAGCAGAAAATAACCAGGGGTCTACCGCAGCTCAGGCTCCGGCTCAACCACCCGCCGCCCCCAAAAGTAATCCTTTTGGGCTGCCTTGCCTGGCCGGACTTGTCCCGCTCATAGCTTTGGGGTTGGTCTTTGCCAGACGGAAACTATAATTAAGTGAGGCGTGATGCGTCAAGAAACTAATCTACTAACCCCTATGTATCACGCTTCACGAGTCCTCTTCCCAGCCATGCTCGCCCAGGAGTGGCACAAAAGCCACCGGCGCTAACTTTTCCTCCACAATTCTGCCGCTATGCCACCGCAGCCGCAGTAGCTCTTGTTGTTGGCGCCGCGGGCCGGTGGGGACAACCAGCACAGCCTCGTCTTTGAGTTGAGTCAGCAAAGGCGCCGGCACTTCGGGAGCGGCGGCAGTGACGATAATGCCGTCGTAGGGCGCATGCTCCGGCCAGCCATAGCCCCCATCACCCACTTTTATCTCCACATTATTGATTCCCACATCATGCAAACAACGCCGTGCCTCTCGAGCCAGCGCTTCAATCCGCTCGATGCTATAAACCTTGCTCGCCAGGCGACTGAGGATGGCCGCCTGATAGCCGGAACCCGTGCCCACTTCCAAAATCACCACCTGACCGTCGGCAGGTAATCGCAGCGCTTGGGTCATAAAAGCAACCATATAAGGTTGGGAAATCGTCTGGCCGAAGCCAATGGGTAGGGGAGTATCTTTATAGGCCTGGTCCCACAAATCTTCAGTCACAAACAAGTGTCGCGGAATCTCTCCCATGATTTGTAGGATTCGTGGATCGCTAATGGATCGGGCGGCAAGCTGTTTTTTAACCATCAGCGCCTGCGCCTCGACCAGGCTGGGTTTTTTGCCAAACATAAAATGACCTCTACTCTCATTAAATCACACTCTAAGTTCAATAGCAAGAGGTGGAGCCTTTATTTTTTGAGGTTCTGTGAATTTCGGCGCGGCGTGTTTTGTAGCCCGTTCTCAATCGTGCTATACTTCACACTTGTTGTCTGCGGCCCCTTTAAGTTTTTAGGCAGGTGTGTTATGTGTAGGGGTGGCAGACTTGTGTTTTTAGGGAGTGCTGAATTTGTCTATACTGATTGCTATTTATATTATCACAGCTCTTTTGCTGGCCGTGTATGCCGGCAATGCCTGGGTGTTGACGGCTCTTTTTCTCAAGTATCGGCGGGCTGCCCCGCCTTCTCCTACCCCGCTTGACGAGAGCGAATTGCCTGCTATTACCGTCCAACTCCCAATTTTTAACGAGGCCCTGGTGGTGGAACGTCTGATTGACGCAGTGGTCCGCTTGGACTACCCTGCTCACTTGCTCCAGATTCAGGTACTGGATGACTCAACCGATGAAACAACCGAAATTGCCCTGGCCAGAGTGGTCGAACACCGGCGGCGAGGAGTAAATATTGAACTGCTGCACCGCAGCGACCGAACCGGCTTTAAGGCCGGAGCGCTCAAATATGGTCTGAAAACAGCCGTGGGAGAATTTATCGCTATTTTTGACGCTGATTTTGTGCCGGAGCCAGATTTTCTGAAACAAACCGTACCTTATTTGGCGGCCAATCCGCAGTTGGGTTTTGTGCAAACCCGCTGGGGCCATCTTAATCGAGATTATTCTTTGCTTACGGCGGCGCAGGCTTTGGCTCTCGATGGGCACTTCATGGTGGAGCAAACTACTCGTAACCGTAGCGGTTTGATGATAAACTTTAATGGTACAGCCGGGGTCTGGCGGCGTGCCTGCATCGAAAGCGCCGGCGGTTGGCAGGGCGATACCATTTCTGAGGATTTTGATTTGAGCTATCGGGCGCAATTGCTCGGCTGGCGCTGCCTTTTTTTGCCGGACGTGGTTGCCCCGGCTGAAGTGCCGCCGCAATTGGCTGCCTTTAAGCGACAGCAGTTCCGTTGGGCTAAAGGGTCTATCCAATGCCTGAAAAAGTTGGGCTGGCAAGTCTGCCGTGCGCCCCTGCCCTGGCCGGTAAAATTAGAGGCGCTCATCCACCTGAGTGGTTATCTGGCCCACCCCTTGATGGTGATTTTGGCCATCATCACCCCCATTTTGATGCTGAGCGGGGGCACAACGCACGTTCATTTTCCCCTGATTTACCTTAGCCTGCTGAGTTTTGGCCCCCCGCTGATGTACGCGGCCGCTCAAATAACCCTCTATCCGACAACCTGGCGACGCAACTACCGGGTTATGCCCTTGCTGATTTTTCTGGGCAGCGGTATTGCCCTGAGCAACACCAGGGCCGTGCTGGAAGCCCTGCTCGGTGCGGGCAATGAGTTCCGCCGCACCCCCAAATTTAATGTGACCTCTGCCGCCGACCCATGGCAAAATAGCGCCTACCGCCTGCCCGTTGATGGACTGATTTTGGGCGAACTGGCGCTGAGCCTTTACTCGCTCCTCAGCGCCGGAATTGCGGCGGCCGGCGGCAACCTAGTGGCAGCGCCGTTTATTTTACTGTACACCTTTGGTTTTGGTTATGTGAGTTTGCAGGGGCTGTGGGAGGCGCGCCTGATTAAGCAGTTTAAGGTTGAACGTTCAACATTCAATGTCCGACGTTCAAACGTTCAACCGGTCAATGTGCAGCATTGAACTCTAGCCGTGTTTACGCACAAAGTTAGCCATCCGCTCTAGAGCTTTTTCGATTTTTTCATACGATGTAGCATAGGAGCAGCGCACGTAGCCGGCGCCGCCAATGCCAAAAGCTCGACCCGGAATGACCGCGACTCGCTCCTCATCCAGCAATCGTTCGGCAAATTCGGCATCGTCCATGCCGGAGCCGCGCACCGAAGGGAAGGCGTAGAAAGCCCCGCGCGGTTCAAAGCATTTCAGACCGATGCTGTTGAGACCGTCCACTATCAAGCGGCGGCGGCGATCGTACCGCTGGCGCATCTCTTCCACCGCCTCCTCGCCATGAGCCAAAGCCGTCAAGGCCGCCTCTTGCGCTGTTGTGGGGGCAGACATGATCGTGTATTGGTGGATTTTGTTCATTGCCCCTAAAATTTCAGGTGGGGCGGCCGCATAACCCAGCCGCCAGCCGGTCATAGCGTAGGCTTTGGAGAAACCACCCAATAAAATGGTCCGTTCCCACATCCCCGGCAGCGAGGCAAAACAGACGTGCTCAATGTCATAGACCAGCCGGTCGTAAATTTCATCAGAGATAACCAGAATATCGTGCTTTTGGGCCACCTTGGCGATGGCTTCGAGGGTTTCACGCTCAAGCACGGCTCCCGTGGGATTATTGGGATAGCCGATAAGCAGGGCCTTGGTACGGCGAGTAATGGCCGCTTCGATTTCCTGGGCCGTAACCTGAAAATTATTTTCCACTCGTGTGGCAATTGGTACCGGCGTGCCCCCGGCCAGGGTGACTTCGGCGGTGTAGGCCACAAAACAGGGCTGGGGGACAATCACCTCGTCGCCGGGGTTGAGGATAGCGGTCAAAGCCAGATACATGGCTTCGGACACGCCGACGGTAATCAACATTTCCAGCGCCGGGTCATATTCCACGTTGTAAAGTTTATGCAAATGTTTGGAAATTGCCGTCCGTAGCTCAATTGTCCCCGTATTTGAGGTATAGTGGGTATGGCCGCTTCGCAGCGAGGCCACTCCGGCTTCGAGGATGGGTTCTGGGGTGACAAAATCAGGCTCGCCAATACCCAGCGAGATGACATCATTCATAGTGGCGGCAATGTCAAAAAAGCGACGAATGCCGGAGGGAGGAACTTGTTGGACACGATTTGAGATAAATGAACGCATAGGATAATTTTCGAGGCTGAGGCTAAGATATTGCTCAGCCTCAGCCTTCCCCTCTGATTAGTCAATTGTGAATGGTTAACGGTTTATAAGACAGGCCGAAAGCTTCGGCGACGGCCTGGTAGGTAATTTGTCCCTGGTAGATATTGACCCCCAAGGCCAGGGCTTTATCGGCAGCCATAGCCGCCTGAAAGCCTTTGTCGGCCAGTTTGATGATATACGGCAGCGTGGCGTTAGAAAGGCCAAGGGTGCTGGTGCGCGGCACCGCGCCGGGCATATTGGGCACGCAATAGTGCAACACCCCCTCCACAAAATAGATCGGCTCAGAGTGACTGGTCGGGTGAGTGGTCTCCACGCAACCGCCTTGGTCTACCGCTACGTCAATGATCACACTGCCTTGCTTCATTTCCGCGACCATTTTGCGGGTTACCAACTGCGGCGCTTTGGCCCCTTTGACCAATACCGCGCCGACCAGCAAGTCGGCATAGCGCACCGCCCGCCTCACGCTGTAAGGATTAGCCGCGATGGTTTCGAAATTGCCGTGCAGGATTTCGCTGAGCGTGCGCAGGCGATCCAGATTGATATCCATCAAGGTTACTCGCGCACCCAGGCCCAAGGCCATCTGGGCCGCGTTGGTACCGACCACGCCGCCGCCGATGATGATCACATTGGCCGGACGCACCCCGGGAATACCGCCCAATAGTTTCCCCCGACCGCCCGCGTGCCGCTCCAAATAGTGCGCGCCGACCTGAATGGACATCCGTCCGGCGACTTCGCTCATCGGCGTTAACAAAGGGAGCGTCCCATTGGCTAACTCGACCGTCTCGTAAGCAAGGCCGGTTACGCCGCTGTCCAGCATAGCCCGCGTCAATGGCTCGTCGGCGGCCAGGTGGAGGTAGGTAAAGAGCACCAAATCGGATCGTAGATATTTATACTCACCGGGCAGCGGTTCCTTGACTTTGACCACCATATTGGCCCGACTCCACACCTCCTCCGCTGAGGAGACGATCTTAGCTCCGGCTCCGGCAAAATCCTCGTCGGTGAAACGACTCCCCTCGCCAGCCGACTCTTCCACCAGCACGATATGTCCGTGCTCCACCAACTGGTGAATCCCCCCCGGCGTCATCGACACCCGGTATTCGTTATCCTTGATTTCTTTTGGTACGCCGATGATCATCCTTGATCTCCTTTGAGGTAGCAGGTAGCAAATAGCAGATAAAGGCAACTTGCAACTCTGCTACTTTGTTACCTGTTATAGAAAGTCCACATAGGCCGAGTCGCCCAGGTTTAAGCGGCGGTAGCGACCGACTAAGCCGGCTTTGCGGCCAATGAGCGAATCGCTCAGGGTCGCGTCTTTGATGAAAGACTCCTCATCCACAATTGAGTCGCGGATGATGCTGCCTTCGATTTCGCATTTGGCGGCGATGGTGACGTAAGGCCCAATAATTGAATTTTTGACTTTGGCCGTGGGATGGACGTGAACCGGCGGAATGATGATGGAGCCGACGCTGGCGACTTCGGCGCTGTTATCCATATTGTGCTTGAGCAGATAACGGTTGGTTTCCAGCACCGTGTCCGGCTGGCCGCAGTCAAGCCAGACGCTGACCTCTTCGGGCCGCAGTTGCGCGCCGTCGTCAATCATCAATTGCAGAGCATCGGCCAGGTAAAATTCGCCTTTGGTTTGCAGGTTTCGCTCCATCAACGTCTCGATAGCCTGCATCAGCCGTTGAATATCTTTGACGTAATACAGGCCAATTACCGCCAGGTTGTCCTGCATGCTGTCGGGCTTTTCGATAAGCCGGGTGATGTATCCTTTTTCGTTGACTAAGGTTACCCCAAATCGGCGTGGGTCTTCCACCTCTTTAACGTAGATGACGCCGTCGCTTTTTTCTTGCTGGAGTTTGCTCAGATTAGCCTCAAAGAGCGTGTCCACAAAGAGAATGATACTTGGCCCAGCCACCAAATCTTTGGCCAGGTAGATGGCATGGGCTTGCCCCAGCAACTCTTTCTGCTCGACATAGTGGGCTTTGAAATCGTAATTGGCGCTGACATAGGTTTCAATCTGGTCGCCCAGGTAGCCGACGATAAAAACGATCTCCTCGACGTTCAGCCCCTGGAGTTTGTCGAGCAGATGGCCCAGCACCGGCTTGCCGGCCACATTGATCAGCGGTTTAGGCTTGGTGTAGGTGTGTGGCCGCAGTCGCGTACCAAAGCCGGCCAGAGGGATGATGACATTCATGGTGGGTATACCTCTATGGCAACTTCTCAGCTACAATATCGGGCGCGTAAACCTTGACCCCATAAATTTGCTGCATCAAGTTCGCTAATTCCTGAGTACGCTCAATAATCGCTTTCTGTTGAGCATCAATTGAGTTCTTGAGAGCGATATTTGAGGCTGCCTGTCCACCCAGTTGCGCTTGCTTGTCCAATTCAAAGGCCAGATTTCTCATGTAGATGTTGATTTGTTTGATAATGCTCTGAATTTGGCTCTCAATCATTTGCATTGAGAAATCATCCAAACTGGCTAGAATCGTAACATTTTTTGTTGGCTGAGTCGTTTCGGCTTCGGGGGGAGTGTCAACCGGCACGCCAACCGTGCGCTGAGCCTCGCCACGCCGAATATTGAGAAAATGATCAGCAGCGACAAATAGCCATTTTAGCTCAGTGTTGTTGGCATCCTTTTCTGGGGATGTAAACCCCGTAATACGATCAACTACCTTGGTCATCACCCCAATCCCGGCGGCAATCGCACTCACTTCCGGGGCTGTGCCGCGTCGCGGGCGACCAGAACCGGGGGGTGGGGCAGTTGAGGCGGCCGGTTTATCGGTTATGCCGGCCGCCTGGATGGCCTGCTCACCGGCGGCTGCCTCGGCTACAGCCGAACCACCTAACAACCTATTAACGACGTGGTAGACTTTATTGAAGTTTTCCTCAGATGGTGTTTCTTTGAAAGATATGTATTGAGTACCGGCCAACTGATACTGGATTGAGGGCGGCAGTGGGTT
>CAZRYD010000188.1:0-12921 GCA_964604225.1 uncultured Caldilineaceae bacterium | reverse complement strand
ACGGTCCACGTTTTGGGGCCGGTAGACTTGACCGGCAAAATCGGGGTACTCTACCGGGGTGTCCAGCAGCAGGCTGCTGGACGTCCAATTGAGTGACTCAAATGCGGCCAGGTAGGTCAGCGGTTTCATGGTTGAGCCGGGCTGGCGCGGGCTGAGGACGATATTGACCTGGCCGTCAATCGATTTGTCCCGAAAATTGTTGCTGCCGACCAGGGCCAGGATTTGGCCGGTGGACACGTCGAGCGCCACCAGCGCCCCGTTGCTGACGTAACGCTCGGCCAGGGCGCTAACCTGGGCCTGCACCTCGGCTTCGGCGATGGCTTGCAGGCGCGGGTCGAGGGTGGTCTGCACCCGTAAGCCGGCCTGGTACAGGTAGGCCGCCGGGACAATCCGCTCCAATTCTTCTCGCACCAGCGCAACGAAGTGGGGTGCTTTCATATTAAAGTTCAAATCACGCAAAACCAGCTCACCGGTATAGGCGGCCCGGCCCTCGGTAGGGCTGATGTAGCCGGCTTTGACCATCAAATTGAGTACATCGGCCTGGCGCGCTTTGGCTCGCTCCGGGTTAACGTAAGGGTCGAGCAGGGCGGGCGATTGGGGCAGCCCGGCCAGCAGCGCTGCTTCAGGCAGGCTCAGGTCGCGGGCCGGCTTGCCATAGTAGGTTTGGGCGGCGGCTTCGATGCCATAGGCCAGGTTGCCGTAGTAAATCTGGTTAAAGTAAATCTCCAGAATTTGCTGTTTGGTGTAGCGCCGGTTGATTTCGACGGCCAGGACCGCTTCTTTGAGTTTGCGCGAGAAGGACTTTTCGGTACGCTCCGCCGGGGTTAAAAATACGTTGCGGGCCAGTTGTTGGGTAATGGTGCTGGCCCCGGAGACAATCTGGCCTTCGCTGAAGTTGTCATACACGGCCCGGGCAATGGCCAGGGGGTCAACCCCCACATTGAGAAAAAAGAAGCGGTCTTCGGTGGCGATGGTGGCGTTGATGGCGTCGGGCGAAATCTGGCCCAGCGACACGTCGGTGCGGCGGCCGCCGCTGGGGTCGATAATCTCCCAGAGCAGGTTGCCCTCGCGATCCACAATCTGGGTGGTGGCGAATTGAAAGGAGCGGGAGCGTAACTCATCAGCCGAGGGTAACTGCGCGGCCAGCCAGGTATAGATGATGACCCCGGCCAGAGCGATGACCCCGGTTGAAACAGCCCCGACTGTAAAGACCATTAACAGGCTCGCCAGCCAGCGCGGCCGCCGGGGGCGAGGGCGGGCGGGCCGTCGCAGGGCCAGGCCGGCCTCGCGCCAATAGCTGGGCGGGGTCAGGTCGGCGGTCTGCCTTATCCGGTTAGACTTCATGGAGCGCCCAACTCCTGTAGTTGGGCTTCGGCCTCATCTTGGAGCGTGTCGCTGGCCAGCTCGACCACCTTTTTGAAATCGGCTTTGGCGGCGGTGGCGTCTCCTTTTTGCTTGTGAGCCAGCCCGCGCTGGTAATAGGCCGTGGCCGCGCCGGGGTCGAGCCGGATGACTTCGTCATAATCTTTGATGGCTAGATCAAAGTCGCCTTTGTCGGCGTAGGCGTTGCCCCGATTAAAGTAGGGCCAGATGAGCGGGTCGTGCTTTAGCTCAATGGCTTTCGTGTAATCAGCGATAGCTTTATCGAAATCACCCTTCTTGCGATAGACCAGCCCGCGATTGTTGTAGGGCAGGCTGAGTGGGTCGTACTCCAGTTCAATGGCTCGGCTGTAATCGGCGATGGCCTGATCGTTGTTGCCTTTGTAAAATTGGGCGTTGGCCCGGTTGTAGTACGGCAGGCCGATGGGATCATAGTTGAGTTCGATAGCTTTGCTGAAGTCGGCAATGGCCTGGGTGTAATCCTGCTGGATGTAATAGGTGAAGCCGCGATTGTAGTAAGCCTCGCTGAGGGGGTCGTAATTTTGCTCGATGGCTTTGGTGTAATCGGCGATAGTGGCCTGGTAATCCCGTTTGAAGTAATTTTCCTGGGCCCGCTCAAAGTAGGCTTGGGCGTCGGGCAGGGGCATAAGGGTAGGGATCGGTGTGGCGCTCGGCTCAGGCGGGGGACCGGCTGTTGGCGTGGCCGTGGGTTCAGCCGTGGCCGTGGGCGGGGCGGTGATTTGCAGAGTGAGGCTGCGTTGGACCCACTGCTTGTCGCGGGTGACCGTCAACTGAACCTCAAACGTACCGGGGGCGGCGGGGGCCTGGTAGCTGATACAGCAGGTGCCCTGGCCGGCCACGATGATGCCGCCGGTGGTGCTCCACTGGTAGGTAAAGGGGTCGGCCGCGCCCAGCACTTTGACCACCGCCACCCGGATGTCGGTGGTTTCGCCCCCGGCCAGGGTGGTCCGGCTGGCCGATAACTGACCTACCTGACTGTCGATGGGGATTTCTACGGTTGGCGGGGGCGTGGCCACCAGGCGGTTGCAGCCAGTCAGGTTCAAGCTCAAGAAAAAGAGGATAATCCAGGGTAAATAATTGAAGCGACTTCTTGATTGCTGGTTCATCACACCGCCTCGCTTCTAAGGTTAACCGATTATAAGAACGTCCCTACCCGGTTTCGGCCCCGAGCTGACCCGCAGGGTGCTTCGCTTAAGCTCAGAGCTGGCAGCTAAAGTATGCTGATGAAACTTAAATAACTAATTATACCACAAGCTTTCAGTCGAATCGAGCAAAAAACTCTACTGCCATTGTCGCAATTTGCTAATTTTTAAAGCTTTAAGTAACATGGTAACCTGATTTATGAAATTTTGCTGTGTAGGAGTAAAAACAGTCATCAACAAAATATGTCAAACGAGGGACAACTGCTAAATCTTTTAAGGAAGGAGATGCGTTTCCCTGTGAATTTAACATCTCAAAGTAATTTTATTATCGAGAAATTGATAAATCTTGCTGACTGGGTAAGCCGAGGGCAATGGCAAATTATATCTGTTCAAAAAGTAGATGCGCTCCAAGCAGAAATCTATCAACTCGAAAAAACTCTGGCTAATGCCCCCACACGTCCCACGCGCACCGTTAGAAACTCCAAATCTTTAGAGCCAATTACCGAACAACAAAAAATAATGGACCTGGCTGGTTAACGGTACGGATTTAGCTAAATTGAATAGAGTTTTTCAAAAAATCAATCCCGCCTTAATTTTGAGGCGGGATTTTTGTTGGTTTAACTTTAGACTCAGATATCCCCCCAATTTTAGGGGTTGACAGGTTTTAAAAGTAGGCATACGCTCAAAAACATGACGACTAAGACTCTGAGGCAATGGTATATCCTCGCCGGGGAATGGTAATAATGAACTCAGGTTTACTGGGATCAGCTTCAATTTTGTTGCGCAGATTTCTGATATGCATACGTACCAAATCGGGGCTACCACTCTCAGAGGGATAATCCCAAACCTCTTGCAGCAAACGGTCACTGGTGAAAACTTCGTTTGGGTGCATCATCAAATGACAGAGCAGGTCAAATTCGACCGGAGTCAATTTAACCTGCTTTGTGCCAGTAGTAACTTGATAACTATTTCGATCCAGGCTTAAATCTTTAATTTTCAGGATAGAAACGGGGGAAGTGGGGATCAATTGGCTGACCCGCCGCAAAATGGCCGAAATCCGAAGTTGTAACTCGTCCAAATTAAAAGGCTTGGTCAAATAATCATCAGCCCCAGCCCGGAGTCCAGCTACTCGATCTTCAGGGCGACCGAGGGCAGTGAGGAACAAAATTGGCACATCGGCTAGAGCCGGGTCAACCCGCAGCTCACGGCAGGTTTCCAGGCCATCCATGCCTGGCATCACGACATCTAATACGATAATGTCGGGCCGATGGCGGCGCGCTTCTTTGATGGCTTCGATGCCACTGTAAACTACATAAACTTGGTAATGTTTGCGCAGCGATGCTTCGATGGATTTGGCTACTTCGACATCATCATCCACCACGAGGACTCGCCGCACAGCAGCCTCTGTTTGAGAGGACACAGCCATAACTTCGCTTCCTACTTTAACGCTATTCTAACATAAAGATGTTACCATTATAGCATAAGGTTCGCTCTGGGACAATCGCCTAAAACGCAACTCGAAAATTAACTTATCTTTAATTTATCGATGTTAGAATGAGACGCAATTAATCACAGTACCATATTTAGCGAGGCGAAACTTTAGCTTCACAAAAGGCATAAATATTGAGCCTAAAAATAGGACTCAGTAGGTAAGAATTCCCAGGCTGTAGCGTCTAAGAGAATCAAAGGTTAGAGTTGGTATCAACGTATAAGAAGATAGTAATGTGGGCAAAAGATAAGGATTTTTCCCGATGTTAGGACCAAACGCAAATATCCCTCTATTTCCTTTGAATGTTGTCCTTTTTCCAGGGATGATGCTGCCGCTGCATATCTTTGAAGAACGCTACAAGATCATGATCAAAGAGTGTCTGGCTACGGGTCAGCCCTTTGGCGTGGTGCTGGCTAAGAGTAAACATGCCCAGGCGCCAAATGTGGCGAACATATATTGCACCGATCTTTATGACGTTGGAACAACAGCGCGCATCACAGCAGTAGAAAATTTGAAAGATGGTCGGATAAATTTGATCACAGTCGGGCAAGAACGGTTCATTATCAAAGATGTATATCCCAGCACCGATGATTTTCTAATAGGCCGGGTTGACCCGTTTCCGCTATCAGATGAAGAGGACTTGCAGCCAGTGGCGGGTTTGGTTCAAAAACTCCGGCCTATGGTTAGGCAGTACATTGATCACCTGGCCGATGCCTCAGGTGAAGACCTTTCCAACGCAACCTTGCCTAACGACCCGACAGCTCTGGCATTTTTAGCTGGCACCGCTATCCAGGGACCATTGCCCGATAAGCAAAAACTTCTGTCAGCCAAATCGCTGCGAGTATTGATTGCCAGTGCGGTTAGCGTTTTGGACAAAGAAGACCAAATTTTGGTCTATATGTTGGAAGCTTACCTGGCTCACCAACGAGTTGAAAGATTACCTTTTGTAGATTACTCCTTAAACTGACAAAGCTAATGATCCCCTAGAGTCAATTAGCTCTGCTATTTTCTTAAAGCCTTCTACAAAAGATTAAAAAGTTGGCTGGCAGCACCACGAGGGCATGTTTTGTGGCTACAAGGAGTAGTTGAACAAACGAGTCGGAATGAAAAATTTTTAGAGACGAGGTGAAGAGTTATGGCAACAACTTGGGCTCCCGAAGAAGCGTTGTTTAGACTGAGTATTGCCGATCTTGCGGCTACCGCTCCTGTAGCACCTGCTGAAGAGAAACGTCTGATTAAGCAGATGCTAGAAGGCAAAAAAGCAGCCAAACGACTGGCTAAAGACCATACTATTTTAGATAAGGAATTGCGCCGTCAATTACAGATCAAAGCTGACGAAGGCGCATGCGCCCGTCGAACGTTAATTCAGGCGAATGGCCGCTTGGTTATTAGTATCGCTAATAAATATACCGGACATGGACTGAGTTTGGCTGAGCTTTCCCAGGAAGGAGTGCTGGGCCTGATCAGAGCCATTGATAAATTTGATGTAAGCAAGGGTGTGCGTTTAAGCACTTATGCTAGCTACTGGATTCGGCAGAGTGTGAGCCGGGCGGTGGCGGTACAAACCCGTGTAATCCGCCTGCCTGTACACAAGGTAGATCACCTGGGCAAAATCAAGAAAGCTATGGGGCAGCTAACTCAACAACTGGGCCGCGTACCGGAATTGGAAGAAATTGCGGCCCATACCGGCGATGCCCCAGAGCAAATTCATGAACTGCTGCAAGATGGGCAGGAAACCCTCAGCCTGGAAGAACCGGTAGGTGACGATGGGGCGACTCTGGCCGATTTTGTGGAAAATGACCTGACTCAGGCCTTGGAAGATCAGGTCGACTCCACTCTGCTGGAAAGCGAAATTCGCAAAGCCTTGGCCGGACTGACTGCTCGCGAAAGCCGTATTGTTGAGTTGCGCTATGGTTTGCGTGATGGTCAACCTTTGACCTTGCAGGATGTAGCTGAGCGATTTGGTTTGACTCGCGAGCGCATTCGCCAGATTGAAAAAGAAGCGCTGGCCAAACTGCGCCGGCCCGACCAAGCCGGACGACTGATCGGTTTTGTCAACTAAACTAACGTGCTAAATAAAAACCTCTGGCTTCTTACCGGCCAGAGGTTTTTTCATTTTCAGCCGACATTAATTCTTGAATTTGTCGATTTTCAGGAAGATTGGTCAGATAGGTGCGCTGCAAGGTCGGGTTATCTATTTGGGCGGCTTGCGCCATAATGTACTCATATCCTTGGGCTAGAATCTCCCTGGCTTGCTTAAATTTTTGATGCGCATGGAAAATGTGATAACAAGTCAGGTAGACAATAGCGGGATGTTCGATGCCCTGGGTACCTCTGTTGCTAATAGAATTCAGCGCATGCCGAGCGCATGTCTCGGCCAAAGTTAAATCATTTACGGCTAGAGCCACCCGGCCCAAATGGGAGATACTTTCGGTCATGCGCACCTCTTGCTGCGTGTCCCGCTGGACTCTCAGAACTTCCTCAAAATATTTCTTGGCTTGACGCGGCTCGCCCTGCTCATAAAGCGTCCAGCCATAGTAGGAAAGAACCGTACCCAGCGTCCATAAATCATCTATTTCTCGTAATATCGTCAACGCTTGATCTAAGAGGGTTAAGGCAATCTCATATTCACCCAAGCGGGTGTACAAAAAGCCTAACTGGTAAAGCGTGTGCGCCTCCCCGCGCCGGTCGCCGATGGCTTGGTTGATGGCCAGGGCTTCTTGAAAGAGTTGAAGGGCCGCCGGAAAATTACCCAGGCTGCGCTGGACTTTACCCAGGCTGCGCCGAGTCAACCCCTCACCCGTTCGGTCGCCAATGGTGCGGTGGAGAGTCAACGACCGGTCATAACAATTTTGAGCTTCCATGTGTTGCCCCATATCGTAGTAAACCCGGCCCAGGTGACTCAAACCGCTCCCCAACCCCACCTGGTCCCCCAACGCTTGCCAAAGTTCTGAAGCTTCATTGAAAAAATAGAGCGCCACCTCATAATCAGCTTGATAATGCGCCACAATACCCAGATTTTTCAGACAATCGGCCTGCGCATTTTTATCTTGATGATTTTGAGCAATCTTTAAAGCGCGCTGCAAAAAATCGTGGGCCGTCTCATATTCCCCGCGCAGATAGAGTAGTTTGCCCCAGTGGCTATAACCTTCACCGATCAGCTTTTCGTCCTGGGCTTTTTGGGCTAATTGTACGGCACGTTCCAGCATTTCCAAACCAGAGTCATAATCACCACTGGTCTCGTACAGGCTGGCCCACTGTTTGGCCGCCAAGGCGCGACGATAGTCGTCATCGAGCGCTTCGGCCATAATGCCCAGAGTGCCCAAATCTTCCAACTCTTCGTCGCGTTCGCCGATCAGGTTATACAATTTGGCCCGTTCCATCAAAATATCCCAATAATCGCTTGAGACAATACCATTGCCTTTTTCTGAGGGGGGATGATGGCTGAGATAAGTCAAAATTTCCGAGTAATAGTTAATGGCGGCATGATTGGCATATTCACGGCGGGCTTTGTCGCCGGCAATTTTCAAGTAATGAAGCGCCTTATTCCAATCGTCGCTGCGGCTGTAATGATAGGCTAACTGCTCAACCTCATCGGGCACCAGATTTTCCAGGGCCTCACCCACTGCTCGATGCAACTGACGCCGTTGAGCCAACAGCAAGCCCTCGTAGACTACTTCTTGGGTGATGATATTGTGAAAAATATACTCCCATTTGGGAGCCGGCACTTCCAGGCGAATCAGTTTTTCATCTTCCAAATCGTTTAGTTGAGATGACAACCAAAGCTGAGTCTGCTGCAGCGGGTGAATTGCCGAAAGCAGAGAGCGCTGAAAGCTGGGACCAATCACCGAGGCAATTTTTAGGGTTAACTTTTTGGCCTCCGGCAAGCGGTCAATGCGAGTCAGAATAACATCCTGAACCGTATCGGGTAAATTGAGCATTTCGGACAAGTCCAGGAGATCATCGGTTTGGCTTTGGGTCACATTGAGGATGGCCCCGGTGATTTCCTGGATAAAAAAGGGATTGCCTTGCCCCCGGCTCAGCAAGATGTCGGCCATGCCAGGAGGTAATTTTTTGTCGCCCAACAAAATATTGATCAGTTCCAGGCTTTCAGCGGCTGACAGCGGCTCTAAGTGGATGGTACTCACAAAGGGCAAGGTCTTGAGACCAGTTAGCAGGGCCATCTCAGGTGAAGCGCTGGGACGATGAACCAGTACCAACAATAACGACGTCCCGGCCAGGGCTTTAGTCAAATAAGCGGCCAGCGATAGGGATAACTCGTCGGCCCAGTGCATATTTTCCAGCAAAATTAGCAGAGAGTGACGCCTGGCTTTATGGCGCAGCAAGGCTTCAATCAGGGCAAACGTGTTATTTCGACGCAATTGGCCGGAGATGCTCTGGGTAAAACTATTTTCCGGGGCTTCCAGGCCTAACACATCCGCCAACAAAGGCAGGCGGTCAGCCCAATAGCCCGGTTGGCCCGGCGGATCTTCCAATTCGGCGATCGTCGTGGCCAGGCGGGCCAGTTGTCGGGGCGGGGTGAGGGAAGGAGTGAGATCGCACACCGCCGCAATCACTTCACGCCAGGCCTGGTAGGGGATTTGCCGGCCATAGCTGAGGCACTTGCTGCCATAGCCAACACCCCCAGTGCTGATCCACTCGCGCACGACCTCTGATACCAACCGGCTTTTGCCCAATCCCAGCTCGCCCTCAATAAACAGCAGTCGCAGCTCGCCCTGTCGCGCTTCGGCCGCCACCCGCCGCAATTGCTCCAGTTCGGCAGTACGACCGATGAGGGGGTCTTCACGCAGCAAGTACCGCATAATAAATTCATCTTGAGTGCCTTGTTCGCCTTTGACCAGGTAAACGGCCAGCGTCTCGGCTTTACCTTTGAGCGAAATTTGCCCCAAGTTTTCAAATACAAACTGTGAACCGGCTCGCTCTTTAACTCGCTGGCTCACCAGGATGGTGCCAGCTCGACCATACTGCATTAACCGCGCTGCCAGGTTGACCGTATCGCCAATCACGGTATATTCTCGCCGGCTGGCCGCACCGACCGGTCCGGCAAACAAGCTGCCCTCAGTAATCCCAATCGATAGACGCAGCCCTTGCTCCTGGGCTACTGTCTGCAAATCTAAGGCACAAGCCACCGCCCGGGTAATATCATCTTCGTGTGAAAAAGGCGGCGCGCCAAACAGAATCAAGAGCACCGTGCCCTTATCGTCAACCGCCACTTTGTTGAGCGAGCCTTCAAAACGCCGGACCAGTTCTTGAATAGCATGCAAGAAATTCTGCAAACGCTCGGCTATCTCAACAGACTCATAATCAAAACCACCTATCCCCACAAACAGAACGGTGATACGCCGCAGTTCGGCCAACCAATCCGATTGCTCGTCCAAGCGATCTTTAACCGTGTCGGGAACATAGCAGCGTAAGGCTTTTTCCGCAATCCTGGCTTCGACCGGCTCAAGTTCACTCCAATCGAGCACAGATCGCGGCGTCTCGGATAAGCGGGTTAAAAATCCATCCAACCTGACAAACCCCATAGAGTCTGGCACCTCTGTGCCACTGAAAAACGGTTGAACCTCTTGCCAGGCCGAGGGGCTCAGAAGAATTTGTCCAGGCTGAGTATAATGTTCAGCCGTGGCGACCTGTATCAGCGGATCGCCGCCAACCACATACTCCCAGTGCCCGGCGACACCACCAATATTCAATTCTAACACCTCTCCGGCACTGACCCCTGCTTTCATAGACAGGGAGGCCGAACCCCGGGATGTTTTCAGGTCCGCAAACTCGCCCATCCGAGCCTGCATAGCCAGCGCACATTCTGCGGCAAGGCGCACAGCTAGCTGCATGGAAATTTCTTGAGCTGGAAAAAGCACAGTCAACGCGTCGCCAGAAAACTTGACCACCTGGCCGTGGTAAGTTTGGACGGTTTCAATCATGCTGGTGAAGTATCGGTTGATGAGTTGGGTTAGCTCTTCGGCGCCAGTGGGGCCGGCCTGGCTGAGCAACTCACTGAGGGGAGTAAAACCGGAAATGTCGGTAAATAAAACCGCCGCCGGAAAGCGGCGAGCGGTGGGCTCAGTTAAAACACGTGGCTGGCGATAAATCGCCTGGGCCACCGGCGTAGGTACGTAAGCTGTTAACTTTTCTAATAAATCTGGCAAAGCCATAACTAATGGTCAGCACCCCAATAAGTATAGCTAATCAATAGCCGACAAGGTATAATCGCTGTTTTTGCTTTCAAAGGAGATTATGAAGGATGCAGGTTTAAGAGTCAATAGGCCAATTGTCAATCGGCTATTGTTAACTTTAAAACCGTCCCGTGACACTGAACTGATTAGCGCAGTCGCGCCAAAACTGTGGCGGTACCCAGAAAGACAAAGATGCCGGGAGAAAGCAAACTATAGACACTGCCTGCCCACAATAAGAAGAGCAAAAAGGGAACCGTGCCCAAAATAACACAGCCAGCGACAACGTGGCCCAGATAACGGGAACGACGCCTGCCCACACCCCAACGCACCGCCTCGGCGATAAAGCCAGCCACGGCAGGAGCAGCAAACAAGCCAATGATGATGGTAAAGAACCCAAAGCTGCCCAAAACAAAGGTAAATAAGCCCGCCGCAATCAACGACAAAGGCAAAGCGATGGCGGCAGCAATGACATAATCCAGATTACCGCCGCTGTAGAATTTCTCCTCTTGCTCCCGAATACAATCGGGACAGCGAAAGCCAACCGGGGTGCGTCGGGCGCATTTGGGGCAGATGGGTTTGTTGCAGCGGTTGCAGCGTAGGCCGGTCTGAATATCGGGGTGGCGATAGCAATAAGCCAGGCCAGATTCAGTTTCGGCTGCCTGCACTGGCTCTCGATTCGCCGCTGGGTCGGTCATTTTTTTCTGGACCAGGGCCAAACCTGCCTGCGCGTCACTGTTGTGAGGATCAAGGGCCAATACTTTATTAAAGCAAGCTTCTTTTTCGGCCAATGACTCCATCACGCCGGCCAATCCCAACCAGGCCTCAATATTATCAGGTCTCTGCCGGGTCGCCTCTTGCAGCAGCCGGCGGGCATCCTCTACGTCGCCAACGCGAGCAGCCGCCAGGCCTTGTTGGACCAAATCAGGTGTTGATGTGTCACTCATGAAAAATCTACTACTCCATTATTTTTTTGTTTGCGGCCAGCCCAAACGCTGCATCAACGTGCGGTAAAAATAGTTTTTTTCTTGCAAGCGGACAAATCGCGCCACCGCCGGGCTGGCCCGCATCACCACCCGATCCTGGTCGGCCAGTTCAACTTCAAATTGACCGTCAACGGTGAGGATGGCGGTGTGATCGGTGGAAATCTGAACGGAAACAGTCACCCCTTTGGAGAGCACAATGGCTCGTTCCAGGCTGAGGTGAGGCGCTAGGGGCACTAACAAAAAATTTTCAAGCTCCGGCGGCAATATCGGACCGCCCGCGGCCAGGGCATAGGCCGTTGAGCCGGTCGCTGTGGCGACAATCACCCCATCGGCGGTATAAGTGGTCAGAAAAACGCCGTCAATCTCGGTGTGCAGGCGAACCACTCGGGCAAACTTACCCCGGCCAATGACTACCTCGTTCAGCGCTTCATAGGTATTGACCACCTGCTCCCCATGGTAATGTTCGGCCCGCAGCAGCATGCGCTCTTCGATCCAACAATCCCCCACCAGGGTCTGGCGGATACGTTCGGGCCATTCGGCCGGCTGGATCTCAGCCAAAAAACCGAGGCGGCCCATATTGATCCCCAAAATAGGGATGGCCCGGCTGGCGGTCATGCGGGCGGCCCGCAGCAGCGAGCCATCACCGCCCAGGGTGATGAGCAAATCCAAATCGTCCAGCCGCTCTTTGATATCCTCTTCGCTCCAACTTGAGCTGACCCAGGCCGACGCGCCCAAGCCCTCAATAAATTCCAACATCTCGGCGGCCATCACCCGCGACTCGGCCAGCTTGGGGTGATAAAGCAGCCCTGTCTGACGAAAGGCTAACTTGGAAGGGTTTGGAGCCATCGGTTTCACCGCTTGGTAGGTCATGCTTAAAGTGTGACCGACCTACCCTAATTTATCTCTTAGCCAGCCAGGCACATCGGCCAAGTTCAGGGAGATCTGCTCGCTGCTGCTCAGATCGCGCACGGCAGTTTGACCGGCCTGGACTTCGTCTTCACCCAAAATCAGGGCAAAGGCGGCGTTGATGCGGTTGGCGGTTTTTAGTTGCGCTTTTAAGCTGCGGTCGCCGGGTGTAAAGAGTGCTCCGATGTGCTCAGCCCGCAAGGTTTCGACCAGTTTGAGTGCAGCCAATTTAGCCCCATCGCCCAAATAGGAAACGGTCACTTTGGGCAGTGGCTCCGGCGGCGGCTCGACCCCCAGGTGGCGCAGGGCGATAACGTAACGCTCGATACCGGAGCCAAAGCCAATTCCGGGTGTGGGGCGTCCCCCCAACTCTTCGATCAAGCCATCATAGCGGCCGCCGCCGCAGATGGTATCCTGGCTGCCCAGGCCGTCGGCTTTGATTTCAAAGACGGTTTTGGTATAGTAGTCCAGCCCCCGGACAATGCGATAATCTACCACATAAGGCCGGTCAATGGCCTCCAGATAGGCTTTCAGCTTGGCAAAGTGGCCGGCGCAATCGGCGCAGAGATGGTCGGTGATGCGGGGTGCATTTTCCAGCAGAGCCTGGGTCGTCGGTTCTTTGCTGTCGAGGAGGCGCAACGGATTTTTTTGCAGCCGCATTTTGTCGTCGGGCGGTAACGTGTCGGCAAAGACGCTGAAGTAATTGACCAGGGTTTGAATGTAGGCCGGTTTGCAGGTCGGGCAGCCGGTGGAATTGATGTAGAGCCGCAAGTCGTAGAAACCCAGGCTGGTAAATAGGTACC
>CAZRYD010000187.1:5577-13055 GCA_964604225.1 uncultured Caldilineaceae bacterium | reverse complement strand
CTTTGCTCTGCTCCATGGCCTGGCCAGCCTTGCGCGCCGCCGAGCTGACCTTGCTAACGGTGGAGCTGCTGATGATCTTACGCCCGGTAAAGGCGCCCAATAAAGTCGCACCAATCGAAAAGACTGTTTGCAGGCCGGCCTGGCTGGCCTGGGCTTTTTCCTTCTCAACTCTTTGCTCGGCTTTGCGCAGGCGCTCTTGCATGGTCGCAATTTTGGGCGCGTATTTCTTGCGCAGTTGTTCCACCACCTCATCACGCTGCTCGCGGGCCATTTGCTGGAGACGTACCCGGAAATCTCGTTCCTCCTCGTCAGGCTGGGCAACAAGGCCAAGGCTGGGGCTTTTGAGCAACTCCAAAGCCTGATTCTGGTACAACCAGCCGATCAAATCTCGGTTCCAGGCGGCATAACTTTTAGACTGCCCCGCCGCCGGTGGCAAGTCGGCATACCGGGCGTCCCTTTCTGGGGATTTTTCCAAATCAGACACGACCAGTTCGACCAGCTCGCTTTTATCCCAATTAACCGGGACCACCTCATTGGTAATTGAAGTCAGGCAGACGATATCCCGTGACACGTCTGCTTTCGTTTTTGTGTCGGTAAAGCGCACCTTGGCCACCCCCAACAGTTGAGGCTGATAAACCAGGGTAGTGCCAGCCGCTCCGCCGCCACGCCGGGGAATGAAATACCTGGGCACGTCCGGAGGTAGGGCCGGTGGCTGCATTGTCCCAGCGCCGACCGGGGCTGGCGCAGCCGTGGGGGTTGGTGCGATGGCCGGAGCAGCGCTGGCCGAACGCACCGAAGTAGCGGCCTTGCGCGGGTCCATCAACACTTTGATCTGGTCGCGGGTCAGCGGGCCGCGCAGGTACGACAAAACCCAGCGCGTTTCAAAAATGACCGGCGCATCTTCGTGCACGTTGTTCATCAGGAAAACGCGGTTGCCCAGACCGGCCAGCGTTTGCTCCATGTCTTGCCGGTCGAATTTGGAGCCGGTGCTGGCCGCCGCGCCTTCCAACCCTTCCAGCAGGCGGGCCTTATCTCGCTCCGTTTGCAGACGGCCGATGAACCACGTGCCGGTATTGGCCAGGGCTTTGTAATCAAGATCAACCGGGTTCTGCGTGGCCAAAACAATCCCCACCCCAAAGGCGCGGGCTTGCTTGAGCAAGGTCAACATGGGCAGCTTTGAAGGCGGATTGCTGGTGGGCGGCAGATAGCCAAAGATTTCGTCCATGTAGACCAGGGCGCGCAGGCTGGTGGTGCCCGATTGACTGCGGGTCCAGGCCAAAATTTGATTCAGTAGGAGCGAGACAAAAAACATACGCTCCGAGTCGGTCAGATGAGCGACTGAGAAGACAGCAATGCGCGGCTTGCCCTGCGGCGTGTACAAAATTTGCCCCACATCCAGGGCCTCGCCTTCCAGCCAAACATTAAAGCCGGGCGAGGCCAACAGGTTATTAAGGGCCATCACCAGGCCAAAGCGATCCTTGCCGGGATAGAACGTCTCCAGGTCGAGCACGCCAATTTTGGTGACCGGTGGTGTCTGGATCTGGCTAATCATGGCGGCCAAATCCAAATCCTGGCCCTGCCGCCAGGCGGTGTCGAGGATGGTGGACAGCAGAATATGCTCGCGGCTCTGAATTGGGTCGGCCTCGATACCAATCAGCCCGAGGAGACTGGTCACCGTGGCGCTGACCCGGTCGCGCATCAATTCGTTATCTTCGATAACTGCCGGGGCCGGAGCAGCAAAAGATTTCAGGATCGAAACGGGTATGCCGGCGTTGCTGCCCGGTGTATAGATAACAAAATCGGCGGCGTCACGCAGGCGTTGAATGCGCTCGCCGCTCTGACCCCAGCCGGCCAGGCCCTTTTGCCACAATTCGGCCTGCTTGGTGGCATACTCTTCGGGCGAGAGACCCTTTTGCCGGGCGTCATCCTGGTTGATCCAGGGCAAAAAATCCTGGCCCTGTAGTTGGGGGAAGGTCAGCAGCAAATTACCCAAATCGCCTTTGGGGTCAATGAGGATGACCGGCACCCCATCAATAGCCGCCTCTTCAATCAAACCAATACACAGGCCGGTTTTGCCGCTGCCGGTCATACCCACGCAGACTGCATGCGTGACCAAATCTTTAGAATCATAGAGCAGCAGCCCTTCCTGGGATTTCTTTTCTTTCAGATCATACTGGCGTCCCAGGTAGAATACACCAAGTTTCTCAAAGTCTTCCATTTTTTAGCCTCTTTCTAGAATTAGATTTCCCCCTGATCCGCACTTTATTTATTTTCCCTATTCAAAGATGCTGGTCAGCACCTTAAACCCTAAAACCCTGTTGTTTCCGGCCGCTGGTAGGCAAACACTTTTTGCAGCGCCCGCAGTTCCAGTGGATACTCGTAAAATTTGAGGTGATAGCGCCAGCCGCCGACGGTCTTCAGCACGGAACGACGCAGGCCGCTCAGTTTCATATCGGTGGTGGTCGGATAGTAGGCGTTGATGACCCGCTCGAAGTTGCGCACCTTGTTGTAGATGCCGTTATCCAGCCAGGGCGTCTTGGGCCGGCGGCGCAGGGCAAATTCATCCCAGGGCGGCTGGACCCACTCGTCCAGCGTGGTGGGGAATCTGAAGCCGGCAGCCACGGCGTTTTCGTACAGGTTGCCGCCCCCGGCGTCCATCGGCACGGGGGTATAGGTGTAGAGAATCAATTCAGTGGCCGGGTTGAGCTGTTTGAGTTTGCGGATAAAGTTAAAGGTGATTTCGATGTCCTTTTCCGGTTCGGGTGGGTTGCCCAATACAAAAGAATATTCCGGGATAATGCCGTACTGCTTCATTTTGACCGCCACTTCCAAAGTGAGCTGGGTGGAAGCCTGACCGCCTTTGTTCATGCGCGCCAGCATCTCATCAGAGCCGGTCTCCGCGCCACAAAAGATCATTTTCAGGCCGCTCTGTTTCATCAGCTTCCAGGTCGACTCTTTATAGCGGGACAACTCGTCAATGCGGCCCAAGGCCCACCAGCTCAGGCCATCATCTTTGATGCGCTCGCAAAACTCGGCCACTCGCCGCTCGGAAATAAAGAAGTCCATATCGTGAAACTGGGCGGCGTTGACGCCGTACTGGCGGTGCAGCATCTTCAACGTGCCGGCCATCCGTTCCGCCGACTCCGGCAGCCAGCCCCGGTTGGTCATACTGACGATGGCGCAAAAGTTGCAGGCAAAGGGGCAGCCAAAGCTGGAATTTTGGTCGAGCGTGCGGGTGCCGACGTAGTTGTTCTGGATGTATTTCTCGACGGGGATACGCTGGTAGGGGAAGATGGGGAAATTTTCCAGGGGAGTCAGGGCACGGGGCGCGTTGTCAATAATCCTATCGCCGTCACGATAGGACAGGCCATGCACCGCCGCTAGACTGCCTCCGTGGTGCAGCACATCCAGCAGTTCCAACAGGGTCAACTCGCCCTGGCTGCGCACGGTGTAATCCACATAGCCCGATTGCAGCACGATGTCGCTGTGCTGCGTGGGGAAATAGCCGCCCCAAATGATCGGCAAGTCGGGCAGAGCGGCTTTGACCTGTTTGGTCAGCCCCACCGCGTGGTTGAGCTGCGGGCCGGGCATAATGGTCATCCCCAGGACCGTCGCTTTTTTGGCTTTGAGCGTCTCGATGAGTTGGGGCGCCGGGTCGGTCAGCAAATTGCCGTCTACAATTTCATAGGGATATTTATCTTCCAGCGCCGCGCCGAGCGCCAATAGCGACATCGGCAGCACGGTTTTGCCGGGGACGGTACTGATGGGGTTGTAGAGAATGAGCATGGTTAAACCTCATTTCACGTTGACAATTGACCATTGACCGTTGACAATTGTCAATAATCAATGGTCAATGGTCAATTATTAATTCTTTCAAATATAGTAATGTAATGATCGCCCCAGCCGCCGGTGAGGCGAGCCGTAGCCTGTTCAAAGCGATTGAGCCGGGTAAACAAGCCGGGCCACTTATTGACCCAATGATCCAGGTAGCTCGGCGGCAGCCACAATTCCAAACTTTGCGTTTCCACGTGGGAAAACCAGGGTGCAAAATCCCTTCGCAGCCGGCCCGCCGAAGGATACCAGATGGGAATGACCGAGCCGCCGATTTTAGCCGACGCGCCGCTCCGGGCAAAACGCCGGAAGGCTTGCTGCGGCTGGCCGTGGGCCAGATACCAAAGGATCTCCCAGGGGCAGAACGGTCCCATCGGGACGAGAATCACCATCCCACCCGGCCTGACAATCTCGGCCAGGGCTACGGCCAGCGAGCGCCACTCGCCAATCGTATTCAGCCCACCGAAGTTAGAGAAGACGCCGTCGAAACGACCGCCGACGGTAGACTGCCGACCGCCGAAATATCCACCAGCCACCTCTTGCAGCGAAACTTGTTTGACTTCAACCCTACCTGCTCCCCTGCTCCCCTGCTCCCCTGCTCCTTCCGCTTTGGCTTTAGCCACCCGAACCATCTCGGCGGAGCCATCGGTGGCGGTCACGTGGACACCGCGTTGGGTCAGCCAGAAAGCGTCTTCACCGGTGCCACAGGTCAATTCCAAAACGTGCTGGCCGGCGGTGAAATAACGCCCCAAAACGTTCCACACCCGGGGCCGGAGCAGTTGACCGAGGAGAGAGTGGGTAAATTTGTTATCGTAAGCTTCAGCAAAGGCATCGAAGGCGGTAGAATCAGCAAGAATAGTTGGCAATGACATTTGATTAAAGGTTCGCCATAAATTCAGTTGGAGTCACATCCGCTTGTTTGAGAATTCCACGCAATGTACCTATGGCCAACTCTTTATGAAGGGGAATAACGCAACCCACCTCACCCATCGAAGTCTGTTTTCTAAGTATAACATGGCTGCCCCGTTGCCGTACCTGCTCAAAACCAAGCTGCTCTAAAGCACGAATAGCCTGACGCCCCGATACCTTGCGTAACTCAGGCATAAACAGCGGCTTCAAATGTGGTCAGGATGGATCGACCAATCTCAGGAACAGGAAATTCCTCCAAGTAAAGCTCGGTCGCTTCTTTCAAATTCGCAATCGCTTCTTCAATAGTCTCACCCTGGCTAATTGTACCAACCTCAGGACATTGAGCAACATAAAGATTATCTTCTTTGTGTATGACCGCAGTAAAGGTATGAGTTATGATTTGCATGCTTTGCCGCTCCTCTTGCACTCAGGCTAATTCATCGGAATGGTATCTATTACTATAATCCAATAGGGTTCAAAAAATTTAGCCTTTATGTTTTCCATATCTTTTCCTTCCGTGGCTAACCGCTCGCTCTCTTTACCACCCCTCGACCGCCCGCTCTTTGACTGGCCAACCGCGACCGCTGCCGGCTTGACCACTGCCGCCTTCGCGCTCGTGCTGGGTGAGACGCATACCCCAGCGGCCTCGCTGAGCGTTGACAAACATCTTGGCCATGCGGCCAAAATCTTTAGAGCCGGAAACCCGCAGCTTGTGCAGATTGACCTCGTTGACCATCCAGCGGGTGGCATAATCGTAAAAGCGGCGGGAGTAGCGCCCGTTGACCTTGAAATCGCGGTCGGTTCGGGTAGTCCAATCCAGGTGAACAACCACCTGGCTCTCCACCGCCTGATAATATCTGGTCCCTTTGATCGGGTAGGCCACGGTGGTCAGGAAAATATCGGGGTTGGATTTTTTGAGATGGTCAACCGTCGCTTCGATGTCGGACACTTCTTCGCCCTCGTAGCCGAGCATAATGAACATGCCCACACTGATGCCCTTAGCCTGTAATAGCTTGGTTTTGGCCTGCACATCTTCAATATTGGCCTTGCGCTGCATCCGGTCCAGAATGCGCTGCGAACCACTCTCGGCCCCAATCCACAACCGCTCACAAGTCATGTCGGCCAGGGCGTCAATCACCTTCTCGTTGAGCCGGTCGGCCCGGCTGATGCACTCAAAGGGAATTTTGAGGTTGCGCTTTTTTAACTCGTCGGCATATTGCAAAAACCAGCGCGGATGAATGGTCAGCACATCGTCGGCGTACCAGAGCTGATCTGGGTTGTATCGTTCGGCAATCCAGACGACCTCTTCGGCCACATCCTGCGGGGTGCGGCGGCGGTGCGTTTCGCCGAAAACCGAGTGGCTGCACCAGGTACAGGTGTAAGGGCAGCCCCGCGCGGTGATGAGCGAGACCGAGCTGACGCCGTGATGGGTTTTCCAGGTTTCCAGGTAGCGATCCAGGTCAATCGCCTCGCGGTCGGGCCAGGGTCGGGCGGACAAATCGGCAATTTGCGGGCGAGGTGGGGTTTTGACCACCTGCCCTTCTTCGTTGCGGAAGATGAGGCCAAAAATCGAATCAAGGCGGTGCGAGCCGTGCCGGGCCAGGTGAGGAATGAGTTCTTCCAGGGTCACTTCGCCTTCGCCGATGACCACCACATCAGCCCCAAAATCCAGGTATTCCTGGGCATAATTGGGCGGCTCCGGCCCCCCAACAATCACCCGCGCCCCTATGTTCTTGCACAGCCCGATCATCCTGAGCACGTTCTGCTTGGTCATCAGGTTGCAGTACAGCCCCACCAGACCGGGCCGAGTCTGGCGCAGGTGTGTTTCAAAATCGGCCAGGGTGGCAAAGGTGCTGTCATACAGGTCAACGCTGAAGCCTTTGGCCTTGAGATGGGAGGAAATGTACAGCAGCCCCAGGGTGGGGTATGGCTTCATGATTTTCTGTTCGTGCTCATCCTCGGCAATAAAGTAGCCGTGAGAGAGGAGGATGTCCATAATTATGCTCCGTTAATCTGTGTTCATCCGTGAGCGATTATTTAAGCGGATTGTAGCTCCAGTTGGATAGGGTCATCCTGCGGTATTTGAGCCAACTTCTTCAATTGGGCCGACGATTTGACCAGCCGGGCCAGATTCAGCGGGATTGTTGCTGCCAGGCGCAGGTGAGCCGGACGCAGGGTGGTGGGATTTTTCAGGGCCTGCGTCAGATTGCGCCAGGCTTTCCGGGCTCGATACTCGTGGTGGACGCGGTGGTGCAGCACCCGGTAAAAATCGGCCACAAAGGGACCGCGATAGAGCATGTCCAGATCATCGGAGTGAAGCCAGTTGGTTTTCTCACCCAGTTGGATTTTGACGTTCTCGTAGAATTTGGTGCCGGGCAACGGATAAGAGACCGAAATACCGATATTGTCGGGCTGGCACTCGCGCACCATCTGCAAGGTTTGTTGAATTTCGTCCCAGCCCTCGCCGGGGTAGCCAAATTGCAGAAAGAAGCACATCTCGATGCCGGCACGGTGCAAGCGCTCGGTGGCGGTGTAGATGTCTTTCACCTGGGTATCTTTGTCCATCGCATCCAGAATCTTTTGCGAACCAGACTCGGCCCCAACCCAGACCGTTTTGCAGCCGGCCCGGCGCAGCGCCTCGGCAATTTCTTCCGTAATCAAATCAACCCGCTGCAAACATTTGAAGGGCACCACTGCATCCTGTTCAACCGCCAGTTGGCTGACTTTCTCGATCCAGC
>CAZRYD010000187.1:0-5567 GCA_964604225.1 uncultured Caldilineaceae bacterium | reverse complement strand
AGCCGGGTTTCAGGCCAAAAATATCGTCGGCAAACCAGATGTGATCCGGCTTAAAATTATCTTTGAGCCATTTTAGCTCGGCTACCACATTTTCGGGGCTGCGGCTGTTGTAGCGACGACCATAAATCGGCTTGGCGCACCAGTTGCAGCGATAGGGGCAGCCGCGCGTGGTGACCATGTTCATCGAGTAATAGCCGTGGTGTTTGGACCAGATGTTTTGGTAACGGGAGATGTCTACCAAATCCCAGGCCGGAAAGGGGAATTTATCCAAATCTTTAACAAAGGGCCGCTCCGCCGTGCGCTGAATTCCTCCCTCTTGCTGCCAGGCTAACCCAAGAATTGATTCCAGGGAGCGTTCCGCTCGGCCCGATAACTGGTGGAGCAGCTCGCCCAGAGTCAATTCACCCTCACCTATTAAGAGATAATCTACCCCGTGTTGGAAATATTTTTCGGCGTGGTCGGTGGCATCGGAGCCGGAAATGATGACGGTGCAGCCTCTGGCTTTGGCGGCTTCGGCCATGGTGAAAGCAGCCTGGCGCATGCGCAACAAACACATTTTGCTGAGGTAGTTGAAACTGTCCTCATACAAAACCGCATATTTGGGCTGATATTGGTCCAGGGCGGCTTCCCACTCGGCCTCCGACTCGGCCAGCATGGCGTCAAACAGGGCCACGTCATACCCTTGCTGGCGAATGTATGAGGCAGCATAAAGGCTGCCCAGCGGTGGATAGGGCTGCATGCCCTCCCACAGCTTGGGATCAAATCTCAGATAATAAGATTGGCCAAAAAGAACGTCTGTCATGGTTAGCTCCGAAGTAAGGAGTAGGCGTAGGGGTACTCCCTACTCTCTACTCCCTACTCCCTTCAATTTGCCGTTTGTCGGCGGTAAATTACCTTTTACTACATGGGCTTGCAGCCGCTGCTGGTAGGCGGTCATCGTCCGGTTGTTGTGGCCGTCGTAATGGCCTTTGCAGGTATCGGCGGTAAAAACTACTTTATCCAATACACCCCACTCAGCCGCTCGGCGGGTATGTTTGGTGATCTGAATCTTTTGGAGAAACTGCTCAAAGAGGTCACCTAACCAAGCGTCGAACATAAACTCACCTATCTTTTTAATAAAGTTCTGCACCGGCGACAAATTGTCGTCAGTCTTTTCCAGGTTCAGCCCGTAGCCTTGCGGCAAATAATCTGTCACCCAGGCGTTGACCTCTCTCATTTTTATATAAAATTCACGGCCATAGAGCGGGACCATTTGCAGCATTTCTCTGGCAGTAAAAAGATTGCTCTCTTCAAAATAGAGCACATTCTCGGTCAGAAGGTAGTTAGGACACAGGTTAACCCCGCGCAGATGACCATAGCGAACCATCAAAATAATCAGAGCGCGGCAAAGCCACAATCGCCCTGGCCTGGTGACGATGAGATAGTCAATATCGTCTACCCCGTCGCGAGGGTTGTCAACGGCCAGGGAGCCGGTGACTGAGACCATACGGATAAAGGGCAGACTGGCCACCCAGCGGCCATAGTGGATAGCTTTGGGCCATAGAGCTTGCGAAGCCAACCAACGCTCGCGCCGTTTGATCACCAAGTGAGGTTTATCGACGAGGCTATAAAATTCATCAACCAAAATAATCTCTTCATTCTCAATGGCCCGCTCCAGCAGGGATTTGACCTCTTCGCGGGTCGTTTTGAACTCAAGAAATTTGTAAATCTCGTCAAAGGTCAGGGGATAGTCGAAGATATCGGCGTAGAGAATCGGCTTTAAAACCTCTTCGACCCGTTGACCGTTGGCAGTCCGCTGATTCAGTTGGTCCATGATGGTTAGAGCTATCCTTTTGATTTAGCCCCACAGGGCCGGGATCAACGTCGGTTTGGGCACAAGCTCTACAGGTTGGGGTATGGTTGTGAGGGAAGTCTGGTGTGAATTTTAACAACTATTTAACAAACGGTCAAAAAGTTAGCGCCTGGGGATGGTCAAACCCCTCAATTCTGCAATTGGATGACAAATTCATAGGCCGGCTTGTTGGCGCTGTCGGGATCAACCAGCAGGGTGTAGGTTCCGCTTTCGGTTAATTCGACCGGCCCCGCATCACTGTTGTAAACATTGAAAACCTCAGTTCGGCCATCGGGGGCATAGAGGATGAAGTAGGTACCCTCGGTTGAGTCTTGTAAATCAAACAAGATGCTCTGTCCGGCTGTTCCTTCAAAGGTGTACGTTTCTGTCTGGCCGGGGATTTCAAGCTGCCCACCGACAAACTCGCCGAACTCTATGGAACCCCACTCAATCACCGGCGGGTCAATATCCCAGACAACGAACTCATAGGTAGGCTTATTGGCGCTGTCAGGATCAACCAGTAGGGTGTAAGTGCCGTCCTGTTCCAGCGTCAGTGGCCCCTGGTCACTGTTGTAGATATTGAAAACCTCGGTGTGTCCATCCGGCGCAGTCAGGATGAAATACGTGCCTTCGCTGGTTTCCTGCACGTCGAAGTAGATAGTTTGCTCAGCCTCTCCCTCAAAGGTGTAACCGGCCGTTTGGCCGGGCGTCTCGATCTCACCGCTGACAAACTCGTTCAAGGCAAGCTCGCTCTCTTCGATCACCGGCGGGTCAACATCCCAAAGAATAAATTCATAAGTAGGCTTGTTGGCGCTGTCGGGATCAACCACTAAGGTGTACGTGCCGTCCTGTTCCAGCGTCAGCGGCCCCTGGTCGCTGTTGTAGATATTGAAAACCTCGGTCCGACCATCCGGCGCAGTCAGGATGAAGTACGTGCCTTCACTCGTGTTTTGCACATCAAAGTAGAGGGTCTGCTCTGCCTCAGCGTCAAACGTATAAACCGCAGTTTGGCCGGGGATTTCGATCTCTCCACTAACAAATTCGTTCAAGGCCAACGTTCCACCTTCAATCACCGCTGGGTTGATATCCCAGATCACAAAATCATAAGTTGGCTTGTTGGCGCTGTCGGGATCAACCATGAGCGTGTAAGTGCCAGCCTGTTCAAGCACCACCGGCCCCTGATCCGTATTGTAGATGTTGAAAACTTCAGTCCGGCCATCCGGGGCAGTCAGAATGAAGTACGTGCCTTCGCTGGTCTCCTGTACGTCAAAATAGATGGTCTGCTCCGCCGCGCCCTCAAAAGTGTAGCTGACTACCTGGCCGGGCGTCTTGATTTGGCCGTCCACAAATTTGCCAAATTCTATTGGCCCGCCCTCGATCACCGGCGGGTCGAGTGACCAGACGATGAATTCATAAGTCGGCACATTTTCACCATCCGGGTCAACCATCAGGGTATAGGTTCCGGCTTGTTCCAACATCACCGGCCCCTGATCCGTATTGTAGATGTTGAAAACCTCGGTGCGACCATCCGGCGCGGCCAGGATGAAGTATGTCCCGGCGCTGGTCTCCTGCACATCAAAGTAAATGGTCTGCCCGGCGGCGGCCTCGAAGGTATAAGTAGCCGTATCCTCAGGCGAAGTGATTTCACCCGAAACGTATTGACCGAATGGAATCTGACCCTCGGCGGTCACCTCACCGCCTGGCTGCGCCGGGACCGGCGCATTGGGCAGTTCGGCCACAGCCTCAGCTACCACCCGCTGAATATCCTCCTCACTCTGGGCATCGTGGTATTGGCCGCCGGCAGCCTCGGCCATCTGTTGGAGTTGAACTCGGTCGCCCTCACTGGTTACACCCAGGCCAATCAGTTGTAGATCAAATTCGATCCCCAGGCGACGCGTCAGCGTTTGCAATTGTTCAACGGCATTGGCCTCACATGTATCGAGTCCCGCCGTAATAACGATGAGCGTGTTTTTGGTGTCACGGGTCAGGTCAAAATCCCCAATGGCCTTGACGATGGCCTCGGTCAGCGGGGCCTCACCCGACGGAGTCACTTCGGCCAGAGTAGTGGCCAATCGCCCGCCTTGTTTAGCGGCCGGTTGAACCAGCAAGGTGGTATCCTGGCACGACTCAGAACCAGATTTGCCGCCGCCAAAAACCCGTAACCCGGCGTTGACATTGTCCGGCAGAATTTCCAGCTCTTTGGCCAGAGCCGCGCGAGCGATATCTATTTTGGGCTTATCATTAATCGTCTCATTCATGCCCTGCGACGTGTCAATCACAAATTGCCACGTGGCCAGGGAGGGCGCGGGACGCAGCCAAAAGTAAAGCCCTACCCCGGCCACGCCAACGATCATGCATAGCAAAATCGCCATCAGAGCGCCAATCATCAACCAGGGAGTACGCTGCGGTTTAGCTTTTTTCTTTTTTGAGCGGACAGCGCCCTGGGTCGAGGTGGCTGGTGGGGTCAGGGTGGGCTGTGGGTCGGGCGGCGCGGGCGTGCCGGGAAGCAGGCCCAGGCTGCGCTTCAGGCCGTCCACAAAGGCTTCAGCGGTTTGGTAACGTTGGGCGGGGTCTTTGGCGGTCGCCTTGAACACCACCCCCTGGAGCACATCGGGAATATCGGGGCTGAACTCACGCGGCGGCGGCAGCGCGTCTGAAACAACTTTGAGCATAACCGCCAGGGGCGTGTCGGCGCTGAAGGGCACCTTGCCGGTCAGCATTTCGTACAGCACAATGCCCAGCGAATAAATATCCGACGACGGCCCGATATCAGGCAAGGCCCTGGCCTGTTCGGGCGACATGTAGGCCGGCGTGCCGATGCCGACGCCGGTCTGGGTCATACGCTCCTCCATGGTCAGCATTTTGGCGATGCCGAAGTCCATCAGGATGGCCTGGCCCTCAGTGGTCAGCATAATGTTGGCCGGTTTAATATCCCGGTGGATCACCCCCCGTTGATGGGCATACCCCAGGGCCGAGCCAACCTGCTCGATGATGCCGACCACCTCATTAAAAGGTCGCATCTGGCCGTGGCGGGCCAGGTACGATTTGAGGTCCTGGCCGGCGATAAACTCCATGACCATGTAGTAGAGGTTATCTTGCACCCCAAAATCGTGCATCTGGACAATGTTGGAATGGCGCAGGGTGGCGACCGCCTGGGCCTCACGCTGAAAGCGCTCCCGGAAACCTTCTTCAGCCACAAACTCCGGACGAATGACTTTTAGGGCGCGATAAACGGCCAGGCCGGTATGATAGGCTTTGTAGACATCGGCCATGCCCCCCCGTCCCAGGCGTTCGATGATTTGATATTGTCCAATCGTTTGTCCTACTAAATCAGCCATGCAGCACCTCGGTTCAAAAATCGCTCATTGCCCACAGTAACACCCAAAATTGTAAACACTCTGGCCAAAGATACAACTACCAGCCGTTCATTTATCAGTTTTTAAGGTTTTGGCTCGTGCCTCGATTTTATCACAATCGTAGAGGGGAAACAATCTAACTTTAGATAGGAGTTTGGAGGATCCTTTTGGGGTGGCTTTAGTTCTTTGAAGTGCTGAATCCGCTGAATAGACTGATATCGCTGATGAAAGATCAATTTCAGTAGTTCAAAAGAGCCACCCAATATTACAATTCGCCCCAAAATCTGAACACACCCTTGGGGCGGGCCGGAGTATCTATTCCATACCGCTGGTGGTATAATCGCTGTGAATAAATTTAATGAGGAGAAGGTATGAAATGG
>CAZRYD010000186.1:0-13056 GCA_964604225.1 uncultured Caldilineaceae bacterium | reverse complement strand
GTTCGACCGGCCAGCAGCACCAGCGCCACGATGATGCCCAGGTAGGGCAGCATCAAAATGAACTCCGGCTGGACCGCCAGCCCGATAATCTGCAAGCCATTGGCCAGAGAGCGCAACAGCCCAAACAGTACCGCCCCAACCAAAACCCGGTAGGGCCGCCACTTGCCCAGCATGGCGATGGCGATAGCGATAAAACCCTGGCCTACGGTCATCCCCGGCACAAAAAAGTTGAGATCGGCCACCGACAGAAAGGCTCCCCCCAGGCCGGCCATCAGCCCACCGATGAGGATGGCCAGATAGCGAATCCCGGCCACATTGACGCCGGCAGCATCGGCCGCCAGGGGATTCTCGCCCACCGCTCGAATTTCGAGGCCAAAGCGGGTGCGGGTCAACAAGAAGGCAAAAACGATCACCAGGCCCCAGGCCAGGTAAACCACCACCTGCTGCTGAAACAAAGTCGGGCCAAGGATGGGGATGTCGCTTAAAATGGGCAGGGCTACCTTCTTGAGGCTGACCGCCAGAGTAGGAAACTGCTGGCCGTACAGGTCACGGAACAGAAAACCGGTCAGCCCACCCGCAAAAATGGTCAATCCCAGGCCCACAATCACCTGATCCACCCGCAGGGTAATGGTGAGCAAACCAAAGCAGCCCCCCAAAATCAAGCCAATCACCGCTCCGGCGACCAGTCCGGCCCAGGCATTTTGGCTGTTGAGGGCCACGTAAAAGCCGCCAAAAGCGCCGCTGAGCATCATCCCTTCCACCCCCAGGTTGAGCAGTCCGGCCCGCTCGGCCAGGGTTTCGCCCAGGGCGGCCAGAAGCAAGGGCACTGCGGCAATCAGCCCGGCGCTTAAGAGAGCTGTAACAAAATCCTGTAACTGCACTGTATCTATTGACAATTATCCACCAGAGAGCACCCTTCGATACGCTGCTTCACTTCGTTTCGCAGCTACTCAGGGTGCTGCTCACCGCATCCTGAGTAGGCCGGAGAGAAACGAAGGCCGTATCGAAGGGTGTGGTGAGAGATACTAAATTTTAATTGTTTATCTTTATCTGCGTTCATCTGTGGACCATTTTCGCTCTACGGCAGCGGCAATGGCCAGGAAAATAAGCATCAACCCTTCCAGCAGCGGCACATAAAAAGCGGGGATCTGGGCCGTCCGGGCCATCATCTCACCGCCAAAATCGAGCAAGGCAAAAAAATAAGCCAGGGGAATGACCCCCAAGCCATCGAGGCGGGCCAGGAAAACCAGGGCAAAAGCGGTCAGCCCGTACATCGGATTCCACTCGCCCTGAAACAGCCCCTTAACCCCTAGAACATCGTTGGCCCCGGCCAGCCCGGCCAGCCCGGCGCTCACCAGCAGCGCCGTGACCACCAGCCGGTTGACCGGCATGCCGGCGTGTTGCGCGGCCTTGCGGCTGCGGCCCAGCACCGTCAAAGCAAACCCAAGCGTGCCATGCCGAAACATCAAATAAACCAGCAGCACGGCGATCAGACCGATCACCAGGCCAATATGGATCCGGGTAAATGGCAGCAAAGGCAGCCGGAAGGCTTCGGGGATAAGCGGCATCTGCGGGGCCACGACGGTCGGGTCTCGAAAAGGGCCTTTGACCAGCCAACTGGTCAGGTAAACGGCCACGTAATTCATCATGATGGTGGTGATAATCTCGTTGAGGCCATAACGGGCCTTGAGCGCCGCCGGCACAAGGCCCCAGATCAAGCCTCCGCCAAACCCCACCGCCGCGCACAGCATCAGCATGAAAACAGGCGGCATCACCCCGGCCAGGCGAGGCGCGACCAGCCCCACCAGGCTGGCCCCAATCAAAAACTGTCCATCTACCCCAATATTCCAGACGCTGGCCTTGAGCGCGACCAGCAGCCCGGCGCTGACCAGCAGCAGCGGGGCCATTTTTATCAGCGTCTCGGTGAGGCCAAAGGAGCTGCCGACGCCCCGGCTGAACAGCACCCCATAGGCGGCGAGCGGGTCCTTGCCCACCAGCCACAAAAACACGGCCCCCACCAGAAAGGCTGCCCCAATCGCCGCCAGGGAACTGAGCAGCGGCCACAAAAACCGCAGCGAGACGGATCGACTCATAAGCTCAGGCCGAGCATTAAACGGCCAATCGCCTCCCGATCCGCCTGCTCACGGGACATGATAGCCAGCAGCCGGCCATTATACATCACCCCAATCCGGTCGCTGCAAGCCAACAATTCCTCCAATTCGGCTGAGATGAACATGACAGCCATGCCCTGTTCGGCTTGCTCGCGCAGAGTCCGTAACAAGAACTGGGCGGTCAGTACGTCGAGACCCTGGGTCGGCTTGTTGCAAATCAACACTTTGGGCCGCTCGGCCAACTCTCGCGCCAGCAGCAGTTTTTGGATGTTGCCGCCGGAGAGCGTGCCCAGTCGCGCCCACGGGTTTGGGGCTTTAATATTGAATTGTTCAATCAAGCGACCCGCATGCACCGCCATGGCCGCCCGGTGCAAGACCGTCCAACTGGAAAAAGGCGGCTGGTTGACCACCTTCAGCACCGCATTCTCGGCCACGCTCAAAGTGGGCACGCTGGCCTCGCCCAGCCGATCATCGCTGACATAGCCGATGCCGGCCCTTCTGGCGGCTGCAACACCCCGGTTGGCCAGATTGACCCCCTCGACCAGAATCTCACCTTTGACGGCGCGCCGCTGCCCGGCTATAACTTCGGCCAGCTCCGTTTGGCCGTTGCCATCCACCCCGGCGATACCCAAAATCTCGCCGGCATAAAGTTGTAGGCTGACACTTTGAACAGCCACGGTCCCCCGGTCTCCGCGGGCCGTGATCTCATTGAGCAGACAGGCAGGTTGGCCGAAACTCGGCTGGGGTGCGCCAGGACTGTCAAAGGTGGTCGCCAACAGCGTTGATTCGCCAAACATCAGCTCGACAATGCGCCGGGTGAGCACAGTCCGATCTTGTCGAGCCAGTTCAGCCGGCTCCAATACGCCCACACACCGCCCCTGGCGCAGAATGGTCATCCGGTCGCTAATCGTCAGGGCTTCATCCAGCTTGTGGGTAATAAAAACGACCCCCACCCCGCCCGCCTTGAGCCGGCGCAAAATCTCAAACAATTCTTGGACTTCGGCAGGCGTCAACACCGAGGTTGGCTCGTCCAGCAAAAGCAGCCGCGAGCCGCGCCAGAGCGCTTTGATAATCTCGACCCGCTGCTGCTGGCCCAGCGAGAGCTGACCCACTTCCACCTGCGGCGAGACCGGCAGACCGAAATCATTCAGCAACTTGTCCAGCCGCTGCTCCGCCTGGCGCAAGTCTAAAATAAAGCCGCCAGCCAGGCCCAGCATGATGTTTTCCAGCACCGACAGGGTCGGCACCAAGGTGAAGTGTTGATAAACGGTCCCAATCCCCCGGTCAAGGGCCTCATGGGGCGAAGCAAGGGTTACCGCCCGGCCGTCAATATAAATCTGCCCGCTATCCGGCTGGATCATCCCGGAGAGAATATTGAGCAAGGTGGATTTACCGGCGCCGTTCTCCCCCAGAATGGTCTGAATTTCGCCGCTGTGGATAGTCAAGGAGATGTTATCATTGGCCACCACCCTGGGAAAGCGCTTGGTGAGACCACATAATTCCACCAAAGGGAGGGTCATACCGCCGTCTCAACAGACTGTAAAAATTCCTCTACCGCCTCCGGCAAGTCAATTTTTTCAAGATTGTACTGCTCTCGCAAGGTAGCCTGATGACGGATGAGCCACATGTAGAGGTCACTTTCGGAGCGGCCGGGGAAATGTTTGATGACGCCCATTTGCTGCACTGCTTCGATCATGGGCAAATAAACGTGATCGTACCAGTCGGCGGCCGCCAGCCGAAAAGCAAGTTCCGGGTCATCGGCCAGCGCTTGACCGCGCTCTTTTTCCAGGTAGAAACGATGCAGCTCGATATGTTTTAACAGCCGCCAGTAGCCGGATGGCTCGGTAAAATCAATGTGCTGCTTGGAGTCCGGGCGGGTTTGGTCAAGCTGGGTTTTCTCTAAAAAATAGACGCACTCTTCTTTAATCAGTAACTCGTCGGGTTCCACATCGGGGGTGAGGGAGATAGAGGTGGGCAGCTCGGTCACATGGGCCTGAATGGTTTCCCAACCCAGGGCCCGGGCCACCGAAACCCGGTGGTTGCCATCTTTGACAAAATAAACCTGGTCAATTTTGTAAACGTCAATCGGCGGAAAGCCTTTGCCGGTTTCGGCCAGAGTAAAGATATTTCGCCAGCGTTCTTTATCCCGCTCATTGCCGCCACGAGGCAAAAAATGGCGGGTAAAATCTTCATAGCGCCCGGTGCTGCCGACAATATTTTTGATCGGAATATCCTGAATGCCCAGATAAATGGATTGGGTTAGATTTAATTTTTTGGCGACCTCGTCAAAAGAAAGCAGATGCATATTATGACCCGTAATCAGGCCCAACATCATCTCCAAAAATCCTTTGACTTTAGCCCGGTTAAACTCGGACTCGCTCCGAATGTAGGTGATGGTTTCGGTGTTCAAATTGGTGGGGTCCATCATTCACGTCCTTGTGATCTAGCATCGCGATCTCGTTCCAGGCCTCACCTCAGTTTGGAAACGAGATCGCCCAAGTATTTAAGCTATGATTTCAACTTGTTTTAAATTCTAGCTTTTTACCTTTTATTTGTAATTTTACGGTCGTTCCGGCCGGGGGTTCTTCTTTCAAAAGAAAATCGGCCATCGGCTCGCGAATATATTTTTGAATCAAGCGCCGCAGGGGCCGCGCGCCCCACTCCGGGTGGTCGTTCTGCTTGAGCAGCCAGGTTTTGGCCGCCTCGGTCATTTCCAGGTGTAAATTACGGCTGGCCATCAGCTTTTCCTCTTTGTGCAAGAGCAAATCCAGAATCTGGCGCAGGTCTTCCTGGCTGAGCGAGTGAAAGTAGATAATTTCATCCAGCCGGTTCAGAAACTCCGGTCTAAAATGCTCTTTGACGGCGGCTTCGGCCAATTCTCGCGCGGCCCCTTCGCTCAGTTCCGGGTCGGCCAGATAGCGGCCGCCGGTATTGCTGGTCATAATGATGACACACTCACTAAAACTGACCGTCTCACCCTGGCCGCTGGTCAAACGCCCTTCGTCCATCACTTGCAGAAAGACATCAAAAACTTTGGTGCTAGCTTTTTCCACTTCGTCAAACAGGATGACACTGTAGGGCCGCTTTTTGATGGCTTCGGTGAGCTGGCCGCCGGCCTGGCTGTCCACATAGCCCGGCGGCGAGCCAATCAGCCGGTTAACCGAGGACTCGTCCATAAATTCGCTCATATCAAAGGTCAACAGGGCATCCTCGGTGCCGAACATAAATTCGGCCAGGGCTTTGGCCAATTCGGTTTTGCCCACGCCGGTCGGCCCCAAAAAAAGAAAGTTGCCAATGGGCCGTTTGGGGTCTTTGAGACCGACCCGGGCCATTTTGACCGCCCGGCTCAGGGCTAGGATGGCCTCGCTTTGCCCGATGATACGCTGGCGCAAATGGTCAAACATATTGACGTAACGGTCCCGCTCATCCGCGCCCAAGTTGGTTACGGGGATGCCGGTCAACATACTGGTCGCAATCATCACGTCGTCCGGGTCGAGCTGGTTATCACTTTTGACCGGGGCGGCCTGGCTCATTTTGGGGTTCATGCGCATCATGGCGCAGGCTTGATGCAATAAATGTACCGCTGCACTGGGGAGCGGGCGGGCGGTATAATAGCGCCCGGCCAGCCGCGCGGCTTCGGCCAGGCTGGCTTCGGCAATGGTTAAATTGTAATCGGCCTCCACAGCCGGGCGCTGGACTTTGAGAATTTCGGTGGTTTCAGCGATGGTGGCGGGAGGCACGTTCAAGACCTGACTGTGCTCCAGAACGATGGTGGCTTTACTGAGTCGCTCACTAAAACGCTCTGAGGTGGCGGTGCCAATCACTGTGACATTATCGCTGAAGAAGGCTTTTTGTAATTCATTGCAGGCATCTTCTCGAAAATCGGCCCGGATGCCGCCAAAAAACCGAGCTAGGTCGGGCACAAAGAGAACACCGCCCTGGGCCTGGCGCACGGCCTGTTGCACTGCCTCGACCGGGCTGGTTAGCAGCGCTTGTTCGCTAATAGGCACCACGCCTTTCAAGCCGGTCGGTCCTTTGCCTTCAGCAATTAACTGCCGCAGAGCTAAAACAAGGGAGCGTTTGCCCACCCCGGTCGGCCCCACCAAAATGACGTGCCGTTTTCCGGCCATCGAGAGCCGGCTGACCAACTTTAGCAGCAAATCCTGGCGCAGATACACCGTAGCCGCCGGCCGATTTCTGGCCAGAGAACCGGAGTCCATAACCGGGGCAACCTGGGTAATAGCATCGAGGACCGCTTTTTGGGTGATGCCACGCTTGCGCAGGGCCAGGTCGCTCCGGGTGCCAAGCGCGGCCATAATGGCCAAAGCCTGGGCGCTGCCACATTGAGCCTGTCCCTGCTGGTTGGCCAGGGTTAGCCCTTCATCCAAAACCACCAGCAACTTTTCGCTCAAGGGGATACGTTCGCCCTTGCTGGTCACAAAATCAAAGCGGGCATCTTTGAGATCGGCGGCCAGGCCACGCGCCCAGCGTTGATCGCTCACGGCTCTTTCTACATCTCGCTCAAAATCGCTCCAATCAAAGCCGCGTTCCTGGTTAAAGTCGCGCAGGAGTCGCTGCGCTTCGGCATCGGGCGTTTTGATGATGGCCAAGAGCAAAATTTCGGGGGTCATCACCGGAATCTGGTAAGCCCCCAGCAATAGGGCGGCTTGATTGAGGGTTTGGGTTAATTCCGGGGTGGGTATTTTGGTTGAGAGGGTGCCACGATTAGATGCCAAGGGTTGCTCCTTTAATCCGGTATGTCCAGGCGTCGTCTAAAAATAAAGTTGGTGCTTTAAGCGATTAAGCATCAACTGCTTGCAGTGGCTATTATATCACACCGGACAATTTGAGGACAACCCTATTGCACTCTCACTCAAGGGGACACTGTAGCAGCGGGGCTTACCCTCGCCGAGAGCGACCGCAAGAGTCGCCGCTACGATTATTGATTTCGGTTGTCAAAACTCATTAAATGCGGTTCAACCTAGGTTTTTATGATTGCAGTCTAACTTTAAGTTGACCTCTTGCCTATTTGCTATTATAATCGTGCCAGGTCAGTTGAAAAAGGCTCACGATGCTGATCCTCTGCCAAACAGACTCGACCACCTTTAGTCAGAACCCATTCCGACCCGGTTTACAACAAAAAACGTCCCAGATTTAGAGTTCAACCTTGTTTATATCCAGCCCATTATTTTAGCTGACTGGACCTTGACTCAAGTTTACCATTCCCTTTTTACCCAAAATCCAAACTCCCTCGATGCTGAGGTAAATCTACAAGTTATGATACTGCTGTTGCTAACCACCGAATTTCGGTGAGAAATTTCTGCCGGTTCAACATTCCACGGAAAGGGGGAAGCGCCACTAAACAGTTGGTTCCATAAGATCAAACAATCTGGTAGATTTTGGCGTGCCTGACGCCAAACCGTCCAAATATGGCCATATTCTAAATCTATTAGCTTTGAGAGGAGAAGCGACAACAATGATCCGTAAATTTACCGCCCTGACCGTAATTGTGCTGTTTACCTTTGCCCTGGTTGCCGCCCTGAAGATCACCAGCGAAGTTCAGCCGGCCCAGGCTGCTCCCCAGATTCCTGAAGTAATCGCACCGCAGCCCGCTACCCAGGCGGCCACTGCCACCACTGTTCTCACCGCTGCCGGCCAGACTCTGGCCACGGTAAAAGAGCGCGGCGTTGTAAGGTGTGTTGGCAATAAAGACCTGGTTGGTTTTGGCTATCTTGATCCCGACAGCGGCGAATTCGTCGGCTTTGACGTGGACTTCTGCAAGGCTTTAGCCGCCGCTGTGTTTGGCGATGGCGAGAAAATGGAGATTCTCCCGGCCGACGCAACCCAGCGCTTCCCCTTGCTGCAAAGCGGCGAAGGCGATGTGCTTGCCCGCAACACTACCTGGACCATCAGCCGCGATACTTCCCTGGGTTTCAACTTTGCCCCGACCACTTTCTACGATGGCCAGGGTATGATGGTCCGCCAAGACAGCGGCATCGAGTCACTGGAGGACCTGGAAGGCGCGACGGTCTGTGTCCAGCAGGGTACAACCACCGAGAAAAACTTGGCCGACGTTATGCGCGCCCTGGGGGTAAACTATGAACCGGTGGTTTTTGCGGGCCACACGGAAAGCTATGGCGCTTACGATGAAGGTCGCTGCGATGCTTTCACTACCGACAAGTCCGGTTTGGTGGCTACGCAAACACAGTTACAAAATCCCGACGAACACATGATTTTGGACGAGACCATGTCGAAAGAGCCGCTAGGTCCGGCAGTCCGCCACGGCGATGACCAATGGTTCGATATCGTTAAGTGGGTCACCTATGGCCTCTTTGCCGCCGAAGAGTACGGCATCACCCAGGCCAACGTCGAGGAAATAGCCGCCACCTCCGAAGACCCGGTCATCCGCAATCTCTTGGGGGCCGAAGGCGAATTGGGCCAAGGTTTAGGGCTGGATAATGATTTCATGGTTAACGTTATCAAGCAGGTCGGCAACTATGGCGAAATCTATGACCGTCACCTGGGCCCGGATGCCCTGAATGTACCTCGAGGCTATAATGCCCAGTACAATGATGGCGGCCTCCTTTACGCCCCGCCCTTCCGCTAAAGGGTAATCTGGTATAAAATGTACAGCCCGGCAGAATAATTGCCGGGCTGTATCATAATAAAGTAGGACAAACTGGCAGCTTGTCCAGTGTTACGAACCGGAGTATGGGACAAATTAACAACAATTTTGTCCTACCCATTATGAGGTGAGAGATGGCCGCAACTTCACCCAATCTTAAGCCGCCCGCTAAAGAGGCGGCAATTCCCTTCTGGCGTGATGTTAGAATCCTGGGCATCCTTGGCCAGATAATTTTTATGGCCCTGGTCTTAATGGGCTTGGGCTGGCTCATTGCCAACTTTATCGAAAATTCTAAAATTCAGGGCTTGCAACTTGGTTTTGACTTCATTAATACCACGGCCGCTTTCGATATTGCTGAGGGAATTGCTTATAAGTCAACCGATACGTTCGGGCGTGCCTTGTGGGTCGCCCTGGTCAATACGATCCGGGTTTCTTTTATCGGCATCATCCTCACCACCATTTTGGCGCTGGTTACCGGCATCGCCCGGCTCTCCAATAATTGGCTTCTCAGTAGAATCGCTACTATTTATGTCGAAACGGTCCGCAATATTCCGCTGCTGGTGCAGCTTTTCTTTATCTATTTTGGGGTGGTGTTAAAATTACCGCCGGTGAAGAATAGCATCCAACCTTTTGGCTGGCCCGTTTATCTAAGCCAGCGAGGTGTTGCCTTACCAAGCCTGGTTCCTACTTCCAGCTTCCCTATTTGGCTGGCTTTTATCGTGCTGGCGATCATTCTAGTCATGGTCCTTTGGCTGATCCAAACCCGGCAAGAGGAAAAAACCGGCCAGCCCATCAATAAAATAGGCAGTGCCATTGTTGCCTTTCTACTTGTCGTAGGCATTGGCTGGCTGGTCACGAGCAATTTCAGCAGCGATCAGGCCATTTTGACAGCCAGTTCCAGAAAAATCGAAAGCTTTGATGACTTTGAAAAAATCTACCTGGTCAAAATTGACGAAGATGCTTTGCAGGAAGCAGGAGTTGACGAGGCTACGATTAAAGGGCTGACCTCAACGGAGGCGGTGGCCGCTTTCAGGGCAGATTTGGAGACCCAACTCGATGCCATCGAGCCAGACCAGGCAGCAGAGGAAGAAGTGGTAGCTCCGGCTCAGGCGGCAGAAGAGGCCGATCAGGCGGCGGCCGAAGGAGAAACCGGGCAAAACACAGCAGAGGCGGAAACCCAGACAACAGCAGAACAGGCGGAGCCGACCGGCGGCTTCGCCGCCGGCCAGATTGAGGCGTTGAAGGCCAAGATAGAGACCCTGGATGACGCCGCTATCACTGTCTGCGCCAAAACCGATACCCCAGCCGCGGCCAATGCTGCCAGCCAACTCCGCCAGCGAAACATTCCGATTAAAGATAACAGCGAAAAAACAATGGCCAAAGTGGCTGACAATTATGCCAAAGGCGATTGTGATCTATTAGCCGGCACCCAGGCCGAGTTAGCCGCCCAACGAGCCATCTTAAAAGACCCCGACAAAAATGAGGTTGTGCCGACCGAGGTAGCTCCTTTAATCGTCAGTATCCCCGCCCTTTCCGGATTTAACATTCAAGGCGGAACCAAGCTGACCCCGGAATTTTTTGCCCTCCTGGTCGGACTGGTCATTTATACCGGCGCCTTTGCTTCGGAGATTGTGCGAGCGGGTATTCTGGCCGTCTCCAAAGGCCAGTCGGAGGCCGCTCGCGCCCTGGGTTTGTCTGAAGGCCAGCGGCTGCGGCTAATTGTTTTACCCCAGGCGCTGCGGGTTATTATTCCGCCAATGACCAGCCAATACCTCAACTTGACCAAAAATTCAAGCCTGGCCGTAGCGATTGGTTACCCCGATTTGGTCGCTGTCGGCAACACGGTGCTGAATCAATCCGGTTTTCCAGTACAAGTTATAATTATCTTTATGATTTCATACCTGAGTCTCAGCCTGATTATTTCGGCCTTTTTGAACTGGTATAACAAGAAAGTAGCCCTGGTGGAGCGTTAGCTTATGGCAACTATTACCCAAACTAAAAAAACAACTTCCACCCTGGAAGGGCCTCAATTTGAGTTGGATGTATCCGGCTGGCTCAGAAACAACGTTTTTAGCAGCATCTGGAAAACACTTTTTGCTATCATTCTGGTTGTGGTTAACATCCTCATTATCCGCAGCGCCTACCAAGCTGAACCGATCCAATTATCTTATTACCTGGCGCCCAAGGGCCAACCAAGCGCGTTGGGCAATCTAATCATTTTTCTAACCAATGGCTCTTTATTGACGACGCTGCTGGTGGGGTTGTGGTTTATCGGAGCGGTTCTGGTCATCTACAGTACGGCCCGGCGCCACTGGCCTGAACCGGTGCAGTGGCTAAAAGATAAACTATATACCGGCTTTTTTGGTGCGTTGACCAGTCTGGCCCTGCTCCTCCTCATCGTTTTTGCCGTGCGGGGCATCCTAGCCTGGACAATTTTTGGCGCATCGTTTGAAACGAATCCCGATATTGTGTCCACGCTTGAAACCATGATCCCAGGGGCTGTCTGGGGCATCGTGGGAGCTAACCTGAAAGTCTTTGCGGTCGGCCAGTACCCCACTGAGGCTATCTGGCGGGTTTGGGCATCGCTGGGGCTGTGGCTGCTGCTGGCCGTGCTCAGTATTTTTGCCTGGAACTTTGGCTCGCCCCTCAAAGCTCTGCGCCGGCCCCTTGTCTGGGCCTGGCTGTCTTCGCTGGTCATCATTTATGTGCTTTTACGCGGTTTTTCCGGTGCTTCTGACAGCCCCTTTGAACAGATTGAAACGCGGCGTTGGGGCGGCTTTTTGCTAACGATAGTCATTTCCGTTATCGGCATTGTGGTCTCTTTTCCCATTGGCCTGCTGCTGGCTCTGGGGCGCCGCAGCCAGGTACGAGGTGTACCCTTATTGTGGCTGTGGGGAGCAGTGGGCATACTGATTTATTGGATTTTGGGCAACTATCCCGCTGAGCCGGTTAAGTGGGTGTTTCCGATTATCTTTAGAGATCCCCCCGTCTGGACCATTGAACTCTCTCCAAGCATTTTTGCGGCTTTGCAGGCCATGCTCATTGTGGGTCTCTGCTGGGCAGTAGGCCATTTCTTCCAGGGTAATTTGATCAAAACTTTCTCCATCGTTTACATCGAGGTGATTCGGGGCGTGCCCTTAATTACCGTACTCTTTATGGCCCAGGTCATGCTGCCTATTTTCCTGCCCAAAGGAGTAGAGGTAGACAACCTGCTGCGGGTGATTGTTGGCGTCATTCTTTTTAGCGCCGCTTACCTGGCCGAAAATGTCCGCGGTGGGCTACAGGCCATTCCTAACGGGCAGTACGAGGCTGCCGCGGCCATCGGCCTAAGTACGGCCCAATCCATGCGTTTGATCATTCTGCCGCAAGCTTTGCGAGCAGTGATTCCGGCGTTGGTTGGCCAGTTCATTAGCCTTTTCAAGGATACCTCGCTCGTAGCAATTGTCGGTCTGTTTGACCTGCTTGGCATCGCCAAAGCGGTTGTGGCCCAACCGGAATGGTTTGGCCTACAGCGCGAAACATTCGCCTTTGTAGCTCTAGTTTATTGGATTTGCGCCTTCTCGATGTCGTCGGCCAGCCGGCGCCTGGAACGCAAATTAGGGGTGGGCAAATATTGATTTTGGATTTACGATTAGCTGCCCCAATCGTAAATCCAAAATGCCCAAAGGGCACTATGTCGCAAATCGTAAATTGGGTTATGGTTTGACCTCACCGAATATTAGGAGTAAAAATCAATGGCTTCATCCGATAATAATGTCATCATCTGCAACGATGTCCATAAATGGTACGGCGAGTATCACGCCCTCCGCGGCGTAACCACTACGGTCAAAGAGGGGGAGGTAGTGGTCATTATTGGGCCATCCGGTTCCGGCAAATCTACCTGGATTCGGACCATCAACCGGCTGGAAGAGCACCAAAAGGGTCAAATTATTGTGGATGGGACCGAGTTAAATAACGACATCCGCAATATCCAGGAGATCCGCCGCGAAGTGGGCATGGTTTTTCAGCAGTTTAACCTTTTCCCCCATTTGACCGTGCTGCAAAACGTCACCCTGGCCCCAATTAACGTGCGCAAATGGTCGCGAGAAAAAGCCGAAGAAATCGCCATGCAGCAGTTGGCGCGGGTTAAAATCCCGGAGCAGGCCCACAAATTTCCCGGCCAGCTTTCCGGCGGGCAGCAGCAGCGGGTCGCCATTGCCCGCGCCCTGGCCATGCAGCCCAAGATTATGCTCTTTGACGAGCCGACCTCGGCCCTGGACCCGGAAATGATTAAAGAAGTGCTGGATGTTATGCAGGAGCTGGCTGAATCCGGGATGACCA
>CAZRYD010000185.1:0-13069 GCA_964604225.1 uncultured Caldilineaceae bacterium | reverse complement strand
TTAAATCCTGGCCCCACTATATCTAGGGGCTTCTACGGAAACTCTGAAAGAACCATAATTCTTTTTATTAAGCCAAAGGAGGCAAACAACAATGAAGATTCGTGGTCAAGAAATATTAATTCCGACCAGCATGGTTGGCAATTATCCCAATCCCCGCTGGTGGGATGCCAGCTTCGCCCGGTATTGGCAAGGCAATCAGGAGCCGCCCGATGCCATGGTCAGAGAAGCGCTGGAAGATGCGATCTTGGCTTTAGCTCACGACCAGGAGTTGGCCGGGCTAGACATCATCACCGATGGTCGTATCCATGGCGACAACTACGCCGACCAGGCCCTTTATTATTATTACAAGCGGCTCGGATACGATCTCAAGGGTGGTTTTTTAGGGTTTCCCATTTACAGCCGTCTCCACGCCGGTACGGCTACGCAACAAGTTAAACGCCACGGGGCCATCATGGTTGAGCAGGCCAGGGCGCTCAAGAGAGCTACCAACAAACCCATTAAAATTCAATACACCGGTATCCAGGTATTGGCCCAGGCTACGAATGATCTCCACTACAAATCTAGCCGCGACCGGGCTATGGACATTGCCAAGGCTATCAATGAAGATATCCTGGAAGTTGACTCGATGGGCGTTGATTTCATTCAGCTTGATGAGTTCACCTGGCCCTATTTCTTTGAAGATTGGGCCATTGATGCTTTCAACCGGGCGGTGGAAGGGGTGAAGAACGCCAAAATTATTGTCCACGTTTGCTGGGGCAACTGGGGCGGCACGCCGGCTTACTACCCTGACGACACAGCCCAGGCTGGCGAAATCTTCGACCTGACCCAACGCAAGGGCGACGCCCCCACTGCCACTCGCGCCGTCGTACCCAAGTCATATGAAGCCAATATTGACGTGTTGAACCTGGAAAGCTGCGGGCGGCGCTCCGATGATTTGAGTGGTCTCGACGTGATGAAAGAACATCCCTTGCCCGAAAATGTTAGTTTTTGGGCCGGCGTAATTGATGTAAAAAGCACTATTACCGAAACCGCCGAGCAAGTTGCTGGTCGTATCCGCCGCTTGTTAGAGTACATCCCGGCTGATCGCTTGGGAGCAACTACAGACTGTGGTCTGATTCTGCTCCAACGCTATATTGCCATAGACAAGTTGCATGCCCTCGTCGCTGGCACTGAGATTGTCCGTAAAGAGTTGGCCGCCAAGAAGTAGTCGTTTGGCGTAACCAGCACAATCTAAGGATATGAGGATGGAGGACAGGATGGAGGGCTGGATAAGTGTCATCCAGTCTTCCAATCCTCCAGTTCTCCATTTTAAGGGGGATACCATGCCAATTTTTACTTTGCGTTGTCCAGAGTGTAACCATGTTTTCCAGGGATTCGTCCTGGTTGGCACCCGCGAGCCGGAGATTTGGGTCTGTTCCAAATGCGGCAGTGAGCGAGCGCAAAAACTGCCCCAGGTCGAGGCGCATCCCTGGGAAGGGGCGCACGGCCAGGGGGCGTGCACATGCTGCACCTTCAGCTTTACCCCAGAGTCACAAACTCACCAGCATCGTTAGGGTAAATATGGCCGAACTGACTGAAGGGACCCTTTTATGGGAACCCTCCGCCGAAATCAAAGCAAAAACCAACCTGACCCATTACACCCATTGGCTCAGCAGCCAATATGGCCTGGATTTTTCGTCATATGAGGACTTGTGGCGCTGGTCGGTGATTGAACTGGATACTTTTTGGGAGAGTATCTGGCGCTATTTCCGCATCCAATCATCTACAAGCTACACCCAAGTTTTGGCCGAAGGCAGGATGCCAGGGGCCAGTTGGTTTAGCGGGGCCAGGCTCAACTACGCCGAACACGTCTTTCGGAATAGCACGAATAACCGGCCGGCTATCCTGTACAAATCTGAAACCCCACCTTTGCGGACGATAAGCTGGGCAGAACTTTACCAGAAAACAACGATCATGGCCCGCTTTTTACAAGAATTGGGTGTGAAGCGGGGCGACCGGGTGGTCGCTTACATGCCCAATATCCCGGAGACGATCATAGCCTTTCTGGCCTGTACGAGTCTAGGGGCTATTTGGTCAAGCTGTTCACCGGATTTTGGCAGCACCAGTGTCCTCAATCGCTTTAAGCAGATTGAGCCAAAAGTTCTCATCGCCGTGGATGGCTACACCTGGCAGGGTAACCCTTTCGACAAAAGCCAGGTCGTCATCGAACTGCAAGATTCGCTCCCGACGTTAGAAAAAACCATCCTTCTAACTACCGGAGCGGCCCAGACAACGCTGGCCGATTTCAATCAGACCGTGTTATGGCAGCAGATATTCGAGACCCCGCCCTCCACAGCCCCGCTGGATTTTGAGCAAGTGCCGTTTGACCATCCCCTCTGGGTGCTTTATTCCTCCGGCACAACGGGCCTGCCCAAACCGATTGTCCAGGGTCAGGGCGGAATCCTGGTAGAACATTTCAAAACTGCCTCATTGCATCTTGATTTAGCCCCAGCCGATACCTTTTTCTGGTACACGAGCACCGGCTGGATGATGTGGAATTTTCTGTTGAGCGGCCTGCTGCTGGGGGCAACCATTGTCCTTTACGACGGCAGTCCTGGCTATCCTGATTTAAATGTACTCTGGCAACTGGCCGACCAGGCCGGCATCACCCATTTTGGGACCAGTGCGGCTTATATTGCCGGCTGTATCAAAGCGGGTGTACAGCCGGGTCGTGACCACAATTTGAGCCAACTGAAAGTAGTTGGCTCTACCGGCTCACCGTTATCGCCAGAAGGCTTTGCTTGGATTTACGAAGAGGTTAACCAGGATGTTCTCTTGGCCTCCATCAGTGGGGGAACCGATGTCTGTACTGCCTTTGTTGGCAGTTGTCCTAACTTGCCGGTGCATGCCGGGGAAATTCAATGCCGCTGCCTGGGCTGTCAGGTTGAAGCTGTTGACTCCCAGGGCCAAAGCATATTGGATAGAGTGGGCGAACTGGTGATAACCCAACCCATGCCTTCCATGCCGCTTTTTTTCTGGAATGACCCCGACAATCGCCGTTACCTGGGCAGCTATTTCGATATGTTCTCCGGTATCTGGCGGCACGGTGATTGGATAAAAATTAACCAACGCGGCGGCTGTGTGATCTATGGTCGTTCCGACGCGACCATCAATCGCTACGGTGTACGGATGGGCACCGCCGAAATTTACCAGGCTGTTGAAGGCGTACTGGAGGTTGTTGACAGCCTGGTGGTAGATTTGGAGGGGTTGCCAGAATTAGCGGCTGGCTTGGGGATTGAGGCCAAAATGCTGCAGCAGGCCTCATTTATGCCACTTTTTGTGATGCTTAAACCCGGTTATACTCTGGACGAAACGCTTAAACAGAAAATTAAAGAGTGTATCCGCCAGGAGCTGTCGCCGCGCCACGTACCAGATGAAATTTTCGAGGTCAAGCAAATACCCAGAACTCTGAGCGGCAAAAAGATGGAACTTCCGGTACGCAAAATTCTATTAGGGGTTCCCTTGCCCAAGGCCATCAGCTTGGATGCGATGAGTAATCCGGAGTCAATTCAGTATTTTGTGGAGTTAGCCCAAAAGCTGCACGGCGAACAAGTCTGAATGTGTTGGAAGTTTGGAGGGCTGGAAAGAGATCATCCTTCCAGCCCTCCAATTCTCCATTCTATCTTCTTTATTGTACAAACAAGGAGAGTCTATGCGGCTAGCAGAAAAAGTAGCCATGATCACCGGCGCCGGTTCTGGTATTGGTGAAGTCACCGCCCACCTGTTTGCCCGCGAGGGCGCAGCAGTAATGATTGCCGACATCAACGCAGAAGCAGCCCAAAAAGTATCCGAAGCGATTCAGGTCGAGGGAGGTCGTGCCGCCTGGACCCAAACTGATGTTACCTCTGAGGAAAGCGCAGCAGCCATGACCCAGGCCACTCTGACTAACTTTGGCCGGGTGGACATCCTCTTCAACAACGCCGGAAACGAGGGTTTTGGTTCGGTGGTTAATACCGACCTGGCCGTATGGGAGCGGATTTTTGCCGTCCATGTATGTGGCGCCTTTCTCTGTTCCAAGTATGCTATCCCGGCAATGGTTGAAGGGGGACGAGGCGGCGTAGTTATCAATGTCTCCTCGGTAGCCGGGCTAATTGGCATACCAAATATGGCTGCCTACTGCGCGGCCAAGGGGGCTATTGTCAACTTAACCCGGGCGATGGCGGTTGATTTTGCTGCTCAACATATTCGGGTCAACTGTATCGCTCCTGGCACCACTATGACGCCGTTGGGACAACGCCTGATTGCCAATGACACCCCAGAACGCTTGGCGCAACGTTTGAGTCGTTACCCCATGGGTCGCTTTGGCCAGCCCGATGAAATCGCCCGCTCTGTCCTTTTCCTGGCTTCCGATGACAGTTCCTATGCTACAGGCATGTGTTTGACCATTGATGGTGGGTTGACTTGTGTATAAGACCCCCACTCAACCCTCCCTCTATTATGGGGAGAGCCAAGGAGGGGTAAAAGGCTTATGTCCAATAGTCAGGGGGCTATAAGTGGACACGATGGCCATAAACGGCCTTAATTTGCCGCCAACCAAGCGGCACATATGCCTGTTTATACGCGAGCCGAAGCAGTTTAATCTGGCCTTGTTGCCCTTGCTAGCCACCCTGTCAAGGGCTTCGGCAACGGTAGTCCTGGCCCTTGACCAGGTTGAAAATCGGCTCAGTGAATTATTAGCCAACCCCTCAGTACAATATATGTTTAACGCCGGCCGCTTGCACGCTCTGGAAGCAACTGCGCTTTATTTGAGTGAGCAGCGTTTTGATCTGGCGACTGTACTTAACCGCTTGGCCCACTTAACCTCCTTCCACTTGAGTGTGGCTGAGCAGCCGTTAGTAGTTATCGGGGAAATAAGTTGGGCGGCCCAACAGCAACCCGGTTTTGACCTGGCTCATTATGAGGCTGAGTTGGATAAATTACTGGTGGAGCAACCGGCTATCTCCTTGTTGGTCTGCATCTATGAAGCTGACTACTGTAATGGTGAAATGGCCCTGACGGCCTTGCAAACCCATCCGGCAGCCATCATTGATGGGGTCTGTCGGGCTGGATTAAGCCAACCGCAAAGGAGTTAAAGGTGCGACTAACCAACAAAGTTGTGCTGATTACGGGTGCGGGTTCCGGTATCGGCCGGAGCATAGCCTGCCACTTTGCCGCCGAAGGCGCATGGCTGGCCCTGAGCGACATCGCCGAACCTGGCCTGGCCGAAACGGTCCAACTGATTTCAGAGGCCGGCAGCCAGGCGATCATCACTATCCTGGGGGATGTGGCCGCACGATCAGATGCTGAACGGATGGTTCAAGCGCCCATCGAAAAATGGGGACGGCTGGATGTGGTGGTCAACAATGCCGGTATTTCCGGCTCACCCCAGGCTACCTTGATTCACCTGACTTCTGATGAGGAATGGGAACGCATTTTAGGGGTCAATTTGAGCGGTGTTTTTTGGGTAACCCGCGCTGCGGTAGAATATATGTTGACTCAAGGCTACGGAAATATCATCAACATTGCTTCGGTAGCCGGATTGGTACCGTTTCCGGGCCGGGCCGCCTATACGGCTACCAAAGGTGGAGTAGTGGCTCTGACTCGTGCTTTGGCTATTGATTATGCCAAGAATCGCATCCGCTCGAATGCCATTTGTCCCGGTTTGACCGAAACCAATATGACCCGCTGGCGGCTGGCCATTCCCGAATTGCGGCAGCAGGTCATTGATGCTACCCCCTGGGGTCGTCCCGGCCAACCGGAGGATATTGCTGCCGCCGCCGTTTACCTGGCTTCCGATGAGTCCGATTTTATGACCGGCCAGATGATGGTCGTGGACGGGGGCTGGACGATAAAATAGATTATCCTTCAAACAAGGAACGGCCATGGCTATTTTTACCGCAGACGACAAACGACTCTCTCTGGCTGAAGCGGCTGGCATTGTCCAGGACGGCATGACCATTGCTGTGGGTGGTGGTCTTTCCTGGCGTGAACCTATCGCCTTTTTGCGTGAACTGATCCGCCAGAGACGGCGCAATTTGCATGTGGTTGGCACGGCCCATGGGGTGGATGTGGACCTGCTGTGCGGCGCGGGTGCCGTCGCCGTAGTCCAGGAGTCGTATGTGGGTTTTGAGCACGATTTTGGCATGGCGCCCAATTTTCGCCGGGTTTGCGAAACCGGCCAAACCAAAGTTTTTGATTCCTGCTGCCATACCGTCATCCAGCAGTTGCGGGCGGCCGAATTTGGCGTGCCGTTTATGCCGGTGCGCAGCATGCACGGCACCGATTTTCTCAAGCTTCATCCAGAGTACCAAACGATGACCTGCCCCTTCACGGGCCTGCCGCTGGTATTGGTGCCGGCGCTATCCCCCGATGTCGCCATCGTCCATGCCCAATACGGCGACGCTCAGGGCAATCTCAAGATTTTGCCCCCGCTGGTGGCTGACATGTTTTTCATTCGCGCCTCTAAACATGTTATTGCTACGGTGGAACGGCTGCTGCCGACTGAGGAACTCCAGGCGATGGATCCGAACGTGCCCTACTTCTGGGTGGAGGCCGTGGTCGAAGTGCCCTACGGCGCCCATCCCACCTCCTGCTACCCTTTCTATGCCTATGATCGCGCTCACTTAGCCGAGTATTACCGCCTGGCCCAGGCCGGGCCGGAGGCCTTTCAGGAATACCTAGCCCGTTACATTTTCGAACCGGCCAATCACACCGATTACCTGGAAAGAGTCGGAGGAGCAGCCAAACGCCAAATGCTGGAAAGCTGGCAAGAAGGCGACGACGCCTGGAAACGCCTGTTTACCGCAGCGGAAGGAGCAATAGCGTAGAATGTGGTGCGTAGTGCGTATTCCGTAAGGAGTCTTCCCTTCACGCACCACGCCCCAGGCAATACGTCACACCGATAGTACGGAAGAACCTATGAACGCCGAAACTATAACCTACGCCACCCTGCCCGAAGTCATGATTTATCAGGTCGCCCGGACCATCTCCGATGGTGGCCTAGTCTTTCACGGCTTCGGTTCGCCGGTGCCGACGCTGGCCATGTTGCTGGCTAAGCGCAGCCACGCTCCACGGATGATTCATGTCGAAGGGGCAACTTATGGCGTGAACCCAGAGCCACCTTTCTTGCCCCCTACCTCCAACGATTGGTCGCTAGAGCAGGGGCGGGTTATTTCGCTCAGTATCGGCGACTTGTTTGATATAGCCGCCCGGGGCGACATGGCCCGTATGTTCCTCTCCGGGGTGCAGATTGATGGCTATGGCAACATGAACGTGACCGCCATTGGCCCAACTGATCGGCCCCGGGTAAAGATGCCCGGCGGTGGTGGTGGCGGCAACCTCTCCGGCGATGTCCAGCATATCACCATTTGGACCGCCGGTCATCGGGCGGGAGTAAACAAGGCTGGCAAACGCCAATACCGCCTGGTCAAGCAGGTAGATTTTGTCTCCTCCATTGGTCATCGCGCCCCGGATGGCCGGACGCGCGAGCAACTCGGCTTACGCGGCGGCGGCCCCGACTGGGTGGTGACCGAATTAGGCGTGTTTGATTTTGACCCGGCCACCCGGCTGATGCGTTTGCGGGCCTTGTATCCTGATACCACCATTCAGGATATTCTGGACGACACAGAATTTGAACCGGTCATCTCGCCTGAAGTGGGGCTTGTCCCGTTACCCACGCCGGAACATCTGGCCATCATCCGGCGCTTCGACCCCCTCCACACCCACCACCGCGAATTTCGTCCCGCCGATCTCGAGCGGCGATTTGATCTGTCGCTAGCAAAAAACAGCCACCTGGAGCTGTATGCGACTGGCTAACGGTTTACAGAGATAAGGGGGCTACTAGCCTGCGGCACACCACTAAGCAGGAGTCCAAAGTGCACTTTGGACTCCTGAGGTGAGGTTATGTTTTATAGGAGATGAAGACAGGATGCGCCTTGGGATTATACTCGATAATACCCAGACTCTGGACGGACAGATACAACAGATTGTGCAAGCTGAGCAAGATGGCTTTGATCAATGCTGGTCATTACATTTCTTGCAGGCTGCGTTCGACTCCCTGACGGTCATTGCGCTGGCCGGTCAGAGAACCCAGCGGATTCAGATGGGTACCTCAGTGATTCCAATCTATGCTTTCCATCCCCAGGCGCTGGCCGGGCACGCTCTGACCGCCCAGGTCGCCTGCGGCGGGCGGCTGATCCTGGGTCTCGGTGCGTCCCACCGGCCAGCGGTCGAAAACGTACTGGGTCTGTCCTATGACCGCCCGGCCCGCCACATGCGCGAGTTTCTGTCGGTGCTGCAAGCGCTTGTCCAGCAGGGGCAGGTGGATTTCAGCGGCGAAGTCTTTCGGGTAAAGGCTAACCTGCGCGTGCCCGGGGCTACCCCCTTTCCGGTAATGATTGCCGCTCTGGCTCCGGCAATGCTCAAGCTGGCCGGTAAGATGGCTGATGGCACCATTACCTGGATGGCCGGACCGAAAACCCTGGAAACCCACATTGTCCCGCGGCTTCAAGAAGCGGCGGCTGGGGCCGGACGCGGCCCGCTGCGGGTCTGTGCGGCGCTGCCCGTTTGTGTAACCGACGAGGCGATAGAAGCCCGTTTAAAGGCGGGCCAGCAGTTTTATAATTACGGCCAGATGCCCAACTACCGGCGGCTGCTCGATATCGAGGGAGTAGCCGGGCCGGAAGGTGTGGCCATTGTCGGCAATGAAACCGAGGTGGAACAGCAGCTTCGCCACCTGGCCTCTATCGGTGTCACTGACTTTGCTGCGATTATCTTCCCCGTCGGAGATGACGCTCTAACTTCAAAGGCCCGGACCTGGAGTTTGCTCAAAAGTCTCATTGACCAAGTGAGCTAAGCTTTGTATATACCTGGAGTGCGCAAGCTAGGCTTTCGCAGGTCAAAGCATAGCTTTGACACTCCCAAGTAGAAAGGATTACCTATGAGCGCCGAAGTTGTTTACACCTCACATGTCCGCATTGAGCGAGTCAAAGGGCCGCTGCGGCGAGCTTATCTGCCCCAAGAAGCAGAACCGGTCCACTTTGGGGTTCATTCGGAGATTGCCGCGCACTACGGCGTTGGCCCAGCCGTATCCGAACCGCATGCTACCACCCTGGATTACGTGGGGCCGCCGCAGGCTGACTCACCGGCACCTTTGGGGGTGCGCTGGAGGCGCGCGGAATTTCTGCCAGTGAAGGCCGGTTAATTTCCGAGGCTAAAGGAGAGATCGAGAAAGAAGGCAAGGTATTGGTCCTCCGGCGGATTCATGTGACCTATCATCTTAAGGTCGTGCCCGACCAACGTGAAACCGCCGAGCGCGTGCACGGCTTCCATGCCGACTATTGTCCGGTGGCCAAGACTATCGGCGGCTGCGTGAAGATTAGCACCTCATTGAAGTTTGAGGAGATTAATATCTGAGTTGTTATTGTACAGATTACACAGAGTCTCGCCGGGAAGACCCAGAGAAACACGGAGAGTCAATAGTAAAAATTTGTAACAAATCTCTGTGTATCTCTGCACTATCTTTGTGTGTCTCTGTGACCTAAGCAAATTACCTGAATTGAGCGTTTGGCTGAACAGAAAGGAGACAACTTATCTATGGACATCACCAAAACTACGATCACCAATCCCCAGTGGGTGCAATTGGTGGCTGAATTTGAACACAAAAAAGAGCCGATCATCAATATCCGGCGCGAAGATACCCGCAAGTATGATGCCATCTTCATCGGCGGCGGGGCCGGGGGGCGCTTTGGCTCGGCCTATCTGCGGGCGATGGGTGGCCGGCAACTGGTCATTGACCGCTGGCCCTTTTTGGGTGGCAGTTGTCCCCACCAAGCCTGCGTGCCGCATCACCTCTTCTCTGAGGCCGCCCGCGAACTCGACCTGATGCGCTGGTTCTCCGGCAAACTCTGGTTCCCCGATTTTACTGATAAAAAGGCCTCCATTCTGGAGCTAATTCAGTTGTTCAAGGCTGGCCGGGGCACGGCCCATGCTTTTATGAACTGGCAATCCAAAGAACAGCTCGATATGGAGTACATCCTCAACGCCGAGGCCAAGGTGATTGACGAGCACACCGTCGAAGTGATTGGCGAGCGCTTTCAGGCCGACAATCTCGTCCTCGGTACCGGCGCGGCTACACTCTTCCCCGATATCCCCGGCATTGACCTGCACGGGGTCTATGATTACGCCAGTTTGATTGAAGACCTTGATTACGAACCCAGCCGCTGTGTGATCATCGGCGGGTCAAAAGTGGCGCTGGAGTACGGCTCTTTCTTCCAGGCGGCCGGTTGTCCCACCACCATCGTCGCCCGTCGGCCGCTGATGCGCACGGCCAGCCTGCACCACGTTGACGAGGATTTGCGCCTCTATGTGGTTGATGGGATGCGTAAGCGCGGCATCGAAATTCTGGAAGGCGTTGAACCAGTAGCGATTAAGGGCAACGGCAGCGCGCAAGCGGTCATCATCCGCGATGCCAATGGCCAGGAGCAGACCCTGCCTTGCGATTTCGTTTTCATCGGCACTGGCGAGCGGCCCAAATCTGACCACTACCGCGAAGTCCTCGGCGTCGCCGTGGGTGAACGGGGCGAGATTTGCGTGGACAAGCGCATGCGCACCAGCGTACCCAATGTGTATGCCATTGGCGATCTCATCGGCCCGCCGATGGAGATGTTCAAAGCCCGCAAGGGAGGCATGACCGCCGCCCGCAACATCATGGGTGAGCCGTACGAGTTCGATTGGACCGACTACCCTGATTTTCTACACACCACCTACGAGGTGAGTTGGGTCGGCCTGTCGGAGGAAGAAGCCCGTGCCCGCTACAAAGATGTCATCATCATTCAGATGCCGCCCAAGGGAGTGGGCTTTGGCGATATTCCCTTACCCTGCGCCGAAGGCACCATGCTCTACGCCTTCCAAATCCCGGAACTGTCGGGCTTCCAAAAGGCGGTAGTAGACGCCGAAAGCCGGCGCATGCTTGGCTTCCACCACGTCGGCTTTGGGGCCAAGGATGCCTTCCAGTACCTCGATCACCTGATGCGCCGGCCCGGCGGTATCACCATTGACGAGATGGGCCAGATGAACGAACTCTTCCTCAACCCGGAACACTTTATCCAACTATCTCGCCTACGCGCCGGCCGCCGCTCCTTGAAAGATCTATAAGAACTTCCTCCCCCTCATGGAGGGAGGGCTGGGGGTCTTACCATAATGTCATTGGGTACGCCTCACATTGTCGAAACCTACCAAATTGATTGGGAAGAGGTCCAGCAGCCCTGGTATTCTAAACCTATCCGGCGCAAGATACTCAAACGTGACCCGGAAACAGGTCATGCCCATCTCTTGATTAACTATCCGGCCGGACTCAATGCACCGGTCCACCGGCACACCTTCGCTCACACCATCTTCATTTTGGAGAATGAACTGGTTATCAATGGCCAGATTTACAGCGCTGGGACGTATGCCCATTTTCCGGCAGGGGAAACGATGTCCCATACCTCTACCCCGGAGCGTGATTGCACGTTTTTGATTTTCTTTGAGGGCTTACCCGATTTTATGGTCGAGGAGAACTGGCGTTAAACGTTAGAACTTTCAAAGTTTAACGAGGAAAGGAATAACAATGAGCGACAAAACTAAAACCTGGCGCAACCGGCGTAATCTGGTTCCGCTGCCCTACCGCCAGGTGAGTGTTCAACCTTACTCTGGCCCTATGACGGCCGCAGCCATCGAAGCGCTCTTGATAGAACGCGAAGCCTACCGCCGCACCGACTTCATCGTTCTGAAAGGAAAAAATAAAGAAACAGCAGTGGTTGGCATCACCCGTGCCGAAGCTGAACCGCTTTTTTCCTGTATTACCTCCGTCGAAGTGCTGGCTTTGCCAGACACCTGTGTCTACGTCGAGCGGCCCAGTGTAGACCCGGCTAACCGTTCCGCTCTGGCCGAGGTCGCCTATAAATTGGGCATTGGACCGGAGGGTACGGTGGTGGTCGAGGGTATGTATGACCACGTCAACTTCATCCATCATCCCGACCCGCTAGTGGTGCGTGTGGTCGAAGTCGCTCCGCCGGAGCCGCCCAAGTTGTACGGCCTGGCTCGTCACGTCCTCAGCTACGCCGACCTGCCGCCCATCCGGCTGGAGTTAGAGCGCATCGAAGTGGCCGATCTAGCTCGCAGCGTTCAGCCCGAAGCCTACCTGGTGCCCTGCCGTTCCGGCGGCCTGGATGACCTGTCCGCACCGGTGAGCTTTTTGGACGAACGGCCGGAACGACAGAATTGGACTATGATTGGTTGTGAGCGCAGCCTGCAATTCCATCGTCACTTCTACGGTGATGAACCGCCGCGAGTGGAGATGTGTCCGCGCAAGTTGGCCGGTTCCCGCGTCGAACCCACCCTACTGAAATGTTGCCTGCTGGAATTTCATATAGAGCAGGACGGACTTATGGCGGTGGTCCCCTGGGGGTCAGACCTGGTCACGGTCGAGGCCGCCCTGCGCAAACTGGCCGCCGAGGTCGAATATGCCTGAACGAGCCTGGGCCCATGTGGTCGAGGAGTTGCTGACCGGACGGGCGCAGCCGCCGCGCCAGCGCGGCCTGACCATGGTGATCGACAAAGGCCACGGCGTAGCAGCCACCCTCGATCTGCTGGAAATCTGCGGCGATTTCATTGACCACTGGAAATGCACCTTTGGCACTTCGGCTTTTGTGCCGGCTGATGTACTGCGGCGCAAATTGCTGCACCTGTCTGCCCGCGGTATCCTGACTTACCCGGGCGGCACCCTGCTCGAAGTGGCCCTGGTCCGCGGTACATGCCGCGCTTTTATGCAGCGCGCCCATTCCCTGGGCTTCAGCGCCATCGAAATATCGGATGGCACCATTCCTTTACCCCCGCAGCGCCGCCAAAACATCATCCGCTGCGCCCTCGACCACAACTTGATCCCGATTACTGAGGTGGGCAAAAAAGACCCGGCCCAGCAGCCCACTGCCATTGAACTGGCCGATCAGGCTTTGCAAGACCTGGAATGGGGGGCAACCTGGGTGACGGTTGAAGCTCGGGAGTCGGGCAA
>CAZRYD010000184.1:8690-13157 GCA_964604225.1 uncultured Caldilineaceae bacterium | reverse complement strand
CCTGGTCAAGAGTTCAGCCGTATTGGCCCAAACTCCTATCACTTATGAAGAGGTCGACGATCCCTCAATCACCCATCTGTACCTGGCCGACAGCGGCTTGAGCGTCGAGCCAATTCAAGCGCCACTGCCTGGCAGAATAATTGAATTTTCGGTCACAGAACCTGTTTCATTCGCGCTCCTGGCCGCCCCGGTGCAAGCCACCTTGGTGCGGACTACCCTCACCTCTAAATGGTCTCGGCCCAGTCCTGACCCCATGGGTATTGGTTACCTGGCCTCCTCTAATAGGCTCTTAATCAGCGATTCTGAAGTGGAGGAAGTGCCGGCGCCCTATTGGCGCCGGGTCAACCTCTTTGAAATATCCCTATCAGGTAGTGTGGTCAAGATGTATACCACGATTAACTCCACTTTCAGCAACTTTTCGGATGAGCCGACTGGAGTGGCCGAGAACCCGGCTAATGGGCATTACTTCTTTACCGACGATAAAACTGATAATGTCTATGAGGTGAACCTGGGGGGTGATGGACTTTACGGCACCTCAGATGATACTGTCAGCTCCTTTAGCACCGCTGCTTTCGGCAGTTTTGACGCTGAAGGTCTTGCTTTCGATAGCTGGCAGGGTCACTTATACGTGGTCGATGGGGTAAATGTAGAAGTTTACCTCATTACACCGGGGGCTAATAGCCGTTTTGACAGCCTGCCGCCTACCGGCGATGACCTGGTGACCAATTTTGATGTGGCCAAGCTGGGGCTTGTGGACCCTGAAGGCATAACCTTTAACCCTGATAACGGTCACTTATACATTTTGAGCGGCAAGGCAATGAGGGTTGTTGAAACTACCAGCACCGGCGCACTCATCCGGACGATTGACGTTTCATTTTTAAAGTCAAAGACACTCTCCGATTTGGCTTATGCTCCGGCCAGTGACAACTCGGGCGAGATGCGTCTTTACATTGTGGATCGCGGTGTTGACAATTCGATAGACCCCAACGAAAATGACGGCAAAATGTATGAGATCGCCTTCCCCGCACTGCTGACCCTACCGAACAGCGCGGTCATCAGCAGCCCGCCGACCGGCCTGATCCACGATGATCACACCTTCACCGCTAACGTTAGCCCCATGACAACCACCCTGCCACTTACCTACACCTGGCAGGCTACCGAGCAAGCTCCAGTGACCCATACCAACGATTTGAGCGATACGGTTCTCTTCACCTGGGACACTCCCGGTATCAAAGCCATCACCGTCACGGTCAGCAATGGTGGTAGAACGCCAGCGAAGGCAAGCTCCGAAACCTTGATCGTGGCTCCTGCCAATGAACCACAGCAGACCTACCTGCCGATACTGATGAAAAGAGAATGAAGACTGGCTGACTTTCACCCCAACCTCCCCTGGTGACCACAGCTACCGGCTCCACCACAGACGTTGCTAGCGTAGTCGTCGCCACTTTACCTTGTTTTGTTTAGCTTGGGGTTGGACAAACCCCTTGGGGGGTGGCATAATGGCTTTGTAATTGCTTCATAAACTTAAGCGTCTCGATAGTATGAAGGCCACCAAATGTTAGAAGCAACGCTTAATCCAACTCAAGCTCCATAGATTGCACATGAAACATTTAATTGTCACCTTGCTGGTCACGATCTTGCTGGCGGCTTGTAGCCAGGCGGCCTCTACCCCCGCCCCGGTAGAAGCACCCGCCGCCGGCTCAACGCCCCATCCCACCCTCATCCCCGATAAATTGGGCACGGCGGCAGATCTGGCGCCAACCCAGGTCGAGATCGAGACGGCTCAAGCCGTGTTAGGTCAAAATGGCTTTATCGGCATCATTACCTGCACCATGAATACCGAATACCATGCCACCGTGGCCAACTCGGCCAAAGCCAGGGCTGAGGCCCTGGGCTTAAAAGCGACCATCTTTGACTCTGCGGTTCAGGCAGAAAAACAGGTCGGCGCGATCAAAAACTTCGTGGCTAAGGGGGCCAGGGTAATTGTCTTATGCGCGCTCGATCCTAAGATCGTCCAGGTTGCGGTTGACGAGGCGGCCCAGGCCGGGGTTTTCTTCGTTCAGGTGGCCGGCCCAACTCTGGCAGTTAAGGGGATTTCGGTGGGTGGTGAGGCTGACTCCAACGCCGATCTCGGCTGTGCCGCTGGTGAAATAACCGGCGATTTGATTGCCAAAGAAAAGGGTGGCCGGGCTAGCGTGGCCATTCTGGATTATCCTGATTTGCCGCAGATTGTTATTCGGGCTGACAACATCGAGAAATGTCTGCTGGCCAAAGCGCCGCAAGCAGAAGTGGTGGGTCGATTTTTGGGCGGCACGACGGAGAATGGTCTCAAATCGATGGTGGCCGCGCTGGAGCAGCACCCCGATATCGATGTGGTGGCCAGCATCAATGATGCCGGGGCTTATGGGGCGTTGACGGCCCTGCAAGCAGCCAACAAAGACCCTGCCACCACCCTCATCGTCGGCATCGACGCCGAGGCTAAAGCAAAAGATTTGATTAAGGCGGGTAATTACTATCGCGGTACGGTCGATACCTCACCGGCCCTGACCGGCGAGATTGTCATCAATGCGGCGGTCAAGCTGCTGGCCAGCGCTACCGTGCCCCAAAACATTCGGATTCCGGTGACCAAGGTCACGGTTGAGAGTTTACCGTAAAGAGATTCGTTTTACGTCTGGCCGAGATAAGCCGTCACCAACTTGCGCACTTCGGCCAACAACTCCTCGCGGCTGAAGGCCCCTTTTTGCAGAATATTTTCCACGTGACTGTTCAAGCGCTGCCGGTCGGCCGGCGTCAGTTCTTTGGCGGTGACGACCAGCACCGGAATAGAGCGCCCCACCTCTTGTTGGCGAAGAGCGGCCACAAAATCAAAACCATCCATGTGAGGCATCATCAGGTCAAGCAAAATCACGTCGGGGCGGTGCTGGAGTACTTGTTCCAGCCCAACCTGGCCGTTGCCGGCTTCCCGCACGGCCCAGCCCTCTTTTGCCAGGGTGCGGCGCAGCATCTCCCGCATCGCCGGATCATCATCGATGGTTAGAATGAGCGGCGTAGCGGCTTGGGCTTGACCCGCCGGCACGGCCGGCCGGTATTTCTCTACCATCGCCAGCAGCCGCTCCCGCTCGATGGGCTTGGTCATATAATCCGAGGCCCCCAGGGCATAGCCCAGGTTTTTCTCGTTGACGATGGTAACCATAATCACCGGAATATCGGCCAGTGCGGCGTCGGCCTTCAGGGCAGTTAGCACCGCCCAGCCGTCCAGACCCGGCATCATCACATCAAGGATAATGACGTCAGGCCGGATTTCTTTGGCCAGGCGTAGCCCCTCTTCGCCGCTGGCCGCGCTCACCACTCGAAAGCCCTGCTTGGTAAAAAAACGTTGCATCAGGTCGTGTACCGCTGCGTCGTCGTCAATGACCAGGATCATGGCCTGGTCGTTCTGATCTGGCGGCGAACCACTACCTGCTGGCGTGGTTGTCACCAGTTCGGCGGCTGCCGCCTGGTATTCGGCAGGCAGCCGAATGGTAAAGGTAGAACCCTGGCCCGGCTGGCTGGTCACCGTAATGTTGCCGCCCATCATCTGGCAGAAGCGTTGGGTGATGGCCAGCCCCAGCCCGGTGCCGCCATATTTGCGCGTGGTCGAGGCGTCGGCCTGAGTAAAAGGCTGGAACAGTTGGGTCACTTGCTCAGGGGTCATGCCAATCCCTGTATCAGATATTCTAAAAAGGATAAACGCTTCGTTTTCCTCGTCTTTTATCCTTTCGACTGTGAGAGTGATGACGCCGTTTTCAGTAAACTTGGTCGCGTTGCTCAGCAGATTAAAGAGCGACTGCCGCACCTTGGTCAGGTCGGCATCCATGAGGCCGAGATCGTCGGGGCAATGCACGAGCAACCGGTTGGCCTTCCGGTCAACCAGCGGCTGAATAGTTGTGACCACTTCCTGGACCATCGTGGCGATATCGAAACTCTCCGGGTAGAGGGTCATCTTCCCGGCTTCAATCTTGGAGAGATCGAGGATGTCGTTAATTAAGCCAAGCAGTTGCCTGCCCGCCGTTTGAATTTTTGCCAGGTCGGGGATCAGGTCGGGCTGGTCGAGGTCCTCGGCTTCTTCTTGCAGCATTTCGCTATAGCCAATAATCGCGTTCAAGGGAGTACGCAGCTCGTGGCTCATATTGGCTAAAAATTGGCTTTTGGCCCGGCTGGCTTCGATGGCCTGATCGCGGGCCAGAGCCAAATCCGCTTCGGCGCGTTTGCGTACGGCTAACTCCTCTTGGGCGGCGGTGAACAGCCGGGCATTCTCGATGGCTACGGCGATCCGGTTGGCCAGGGAGCGCAGTAAATTGGCGTCGCTCTCATCCAGGCCAGCCGGTATAGCCTGCTGAACGCCCAGCACCCCGATGACTCGCTCCTCTGGGCCGAGGGTAATGGGCACATCAAGTTCGGCGTATCCCTCCGGCAGCCACGGATCGG
>CAZRYD010000184.1:0-8590 GCA_964604225.1 uncultured Caldilineaceae bacterium | reverse complement strand
CCGAGGGTAATGGGCACATCAAGTTCGGCGTATCCCTCCGGCAGCCACGGATCGGGCGGCCACGGGCCGGTTTCAGCTAGGCTGTCGATCTGCACAATTTCACCCGTGCGAGCCGCCTGAGCGACCAGCGAGGCCGAGGTCAGGGGGATATACTGCGCCGGTCTAGGTATTGCGGTATTAGCCGGACTCGCCGCTGCGGAAAGAAGCAGGGTTTTGTTCGTCTGGGCTTGATCCGGCTGGTCCAATAAATAGATATAAGCGCAATAATAACCAAAGCGTTCTTTGATTTGGTTGACCACTTCGGTCAACAACCCGGTCAGATCGAGAATGGCGTTGAGCCGCTCGCCCAGGGTGGCAATCACCTCCAGGCGCTCGGTGCGTTCGGCCACGCGCTCCTCCAATGAGCCGATCAAATCGCGTAGCTCTGCCGTCATCTGGTTAAAAACGCCGGCCAGGGTGGCAAATTCATCGCGGCTGTTGATGGTCACTACTTGATCTAGGTTCCCTTGCCCGATTTGTTGGGCGGCCTGGCTGAGCTGGTCCAGGGGGTGCAGGATACGCCGGATCAGGAACAAGGCGGCCAGGATGGCCAGGCTTAAGGCTAAGACGGCTGTTACCACTAAAGCCGTGGTGCTTTGGCGGTTAATTGTTTCCAGTCGTTCGCGAGCGCGGGCTACGCCGTCCTGGCTCTCTTCGCCGATATGGTCCGAAACCTGGTTAATATCCATGGTCAAATCTCGGAAAATGGTGGTGTTGGTTTCCACCGTCCGGTCGAGCGCGACCAAATTTTTGAACGTGGTCAAATAAGCCTGGGCGCGGTCCATAAATTCCTGGGCCATGCCGGCGGCCTCGGCGTTGGTGGCCGCATAGCTCTCGGCCAGAGCATTGAATTTGTTAATGGCCAGCCGAACATTGTCGACGTATTGCTGGCTGCCGGTATTGAGGTAATCGCGCTCAAAGGTGCGGATACGTCGGGTAAATTCGGCCAGACGGGTATCAGGAGCCAGGGCGGCGCTTGATTGGAGTTGATCAAGCTGGCTTTGCAGCACCTTTTCCAACCCATTGGCCCGGCTGCGTTCTTCGATTTTGAGGACGGTGACCGAAAAGGTATTTTCGTAATTTTGCAGCAAAGGCCGCAACTCGGCGGTTTTTTGGGTCAGTTGAGATAATTGCGGGTCGCTAGCCTGGCGAACGATGGTATCAATTTCATTTAGTTTGCTGCGCGCCCGGGCCAGGCTGCTTTGATTAGCCGTAACATAGTTGGCTACGGCCGCATCAAAGCCGATGGAACGCCAACTGGTCAAAAAACTGGCTTCACTGGCGCGGGCCAGCAGAAAGTCGTTTTCAACGTGTAAGCTTAGTTCGCGCACCCGGCTGGCTTCGTCCAGGGTAATTTGCAGGCCACTTTGCAAATTGCGCAGGCTCAGGTAGCCAATAACGGCGCTGAGGAGATTTAAAATCAGAATTAAGCCAAACCCCAGGCTTAAGAGGGTGCGGATGGAGGTGGCGGGTTGGGTAGAAATTCGCAGCGGCATGGCGTAGACCTGTGAAATTAGTTTGATTGAAAACCCGGATCGGCCAACAAGCCGGACCAAGTTTGATCATAGAGTTGGCTGGTGGCCGGGTCAAGATTGACCAGGATAAAGAGGCGCTGGCGCAGAGCGTCGTTGGGATACAGCAGCGGATTAGCGCGGTCGGTATCATTGAGCAGCGACCAGGCGACCTGATTGGCCGAACTGTAACGGGTCATTCGGGTTAAGGCCGCCCCGACCGGAGGCTCTAGCAGGTAGTTGATAAAGGTCTCCGCCAGGGTTGGGTGAGCCGCGTTAGCCAGCAGACATAGGCTATCCACCCACATCAAAGAGCCTTCACTGGGGATGGCATAATGGATGGCCGGATCAGCCGCCCTTTGCTGCAATATGGCTCCACTGCGGCTAAAGACCAGATCAACCTGGCCGTCTGTGAGTAAGCTGGGGCCGTGAGTGGGGGCATAGGTGATAATTTGGCCGGAGTGATGGCGCAGCAGCGCGGCGGCTTCAGCAATTTCAAGATTGTTGCTGGTGTTGGGGCTGTAGCCCAGGTAGAGCAGCACGGCGCCCAGCGATAGGCGGCTGTCGTCGGGCAGCCCCAGCCGCCGCGGTGGGTCGGCCTCAAAGAAGTCGGCCCAACCTTTGACTTCTCGCCCGGTCGTTTCAAGGTTATAGCCCAAGCCCAGCGTACCCCATTGATAGGGAGCACAGTAGCGGTTGCCCGGATCAAACAGCGGATTGACAAAGGCCGGGTCAATATTTTTGAAATTGGGAATATTCTCTGGAGTAAGTGGAGCAAACAACCCTTCGGGTCGCAGCGTGCCCACCGTCAAGTCGTTGAGGATGACCAGATCGTAATTCACCAGGCCAGCCCGGATATCGGCCAGGCCGGTTTCGTTTTCGGCGTAGGTGGTATAGTTGACTTTGACCTGAAACTGGGTTTCAAAATTAGCCAGGGTGACCGGACTAAGCGTCTGCTCCAAACTGTAAATGTTGAGTATAGCCGCCGGTGTGGGAGGGGTGGCGGTCGGATTCATCGTCAGTGATAAGGTGGGGACATCGGCGCAGGCAGCAAGCAGGCAGCCGAGGAGGAGCAGCGAGATGGTTGTGACTATCCACTTCATGGGTTGTCCTCTGCGGGGTGTCGTTCTGGGGTGATGAGTAAGGAACACCGCTAGCATTATACCATAATTCCGCCAGGGACGCTTTTTTGGGTCTGAGAGTGCTGAGGATTGAAACCAAAGACCTGACAAGTTCAAGTGCCTGTCAGGTCCCTGGTGAGAAGATAGTCTTTATTCGACCGCCTCCGGTGTACCCGCCTCGTCGATGGCTTTTTCTAATTGATCGAGCGATTTTTCCCAGGCTTCGATTTGCTGATCAGCCGCTGAGGCTGGCGGCGGAGTTATGGCTATCGGGCTTGCCGGTTGAGGCGAAACACCGGTGTTGTTTTTCTGTTGGAGTCCACGTCCACCCCCACAAGCCAGGCTGACCAAAATGAGACCTGCCAGCCCAACCTGCCACGAGTATTGCTTTAGTTGTAGCCGTTTGACCTGCTTAAGGCTCATGCTCTTTACCCCTGTTTATCCGGCTTATTGGCTTGACGAAATTCGCGAGCGACCTGGCGAAAATCTTGAATGGCCTGTTTCAGGGTTTGGTGCGCTTCTAGCATTGACTGGCGCGCACTTTGGAGGGTTTCTCGCGCCTGCTCCGGGTCTGTTACTTTGCCGTTGGCATCAAACCCGGCCTTGGTTTCAAGAATTTGTTTGGCCGTATCGTGCGACACTTGGGCCGCTTGAATTTGGCTATTGAGATTGGCCAGAGCAGTCTCCAGAGCTGAGGTATCCTTGCCCTTAGCCTTCAGCTCGTCGATAAAGGGTTGGGTAATGGCTACAAACTCGCGGGCCTGGTCTAAGTGGTTCTGTTGGCCGGTTAGCCAAAGCTGCTGGCGCTGGAGCAGATACTCCAGATAGAGGCCCCTTTCGGCTTGCGGGGTGGGTGCAGCAGCATAGGCGGGGGAAGCCGGGAGAGCCAAAGTCCCCGCTGTGAGCATAACCCCGATGGCCAGGCCACCGATAAGCCCCCATAGTTTTTTTAGTCCTGAATTAAGCTGTTTCATTTTGATGAACTCCTTTCATTGTTCGGGGAGACTCTTCATAGGTAGAGAGTTGCTCCATTGGATAATTATTTTCATCTTTACTATACAAGCAGGGGATTATCAATCTGTTGTTGACTTGTAAAAGAAGTGTAAAACGTAAGAGGCTCTTATCTCAACTTTTCGTTTGGCCCAACTTATGGTACGATAGCCCGCATGATGGCAGCAGCATGGAGCGGCACGGAGGTAGATTGGGCCAGGCAAATGGGTCACTTTGAAGCCACGCAGGTGCGTTATGGCGATGACCCGCCACCCGGCCAAACCTCGTTTCGCTACCGGCCCGGTAGGCGACCTGTGCTAATCTCCGCCCCACATGGGGCGTGTCACTGGCGCGACAATCACTGGAAGCACCAGGATGGCTACACGGCCGCCCTGGCCCACGTGCTGGCCGAGTATACCGGCGCGCACGCTCTCTACACCGTGCGCCGCATCCGACCCGACCCCAACTATGATGACGACTGCGATTATAAGCGGACGCTGGCTTGGCTATTACGGAAACATTCCATCCAACTGGTGCTTGATTTACACGGGGCGCGCTTTGACCGGGAGTTTGCCATCGCTCTTGGCACCATCGAGGGCCGCAGTTGCCCCGACTATGAAAGCGGTATTATTCACGCCTTTGCCGAGCAGGAATTTGGGTTGGATGAACCTTATTTTTTGGATCGACTGGCTCTAAACCCACGCGATTATCGTGGCGGCGTGCGCCAACATACGGTGACCCGTTTTGTCTGCGAACAATGCCGGGTGAATGCCGTCCAAATTGAACTCAATGCCCACTTACGGATCATAGCCAACGGCAGCCCAAAGCCAACTACTTTTACCCCCGACCCCCTCCGCCAGCGCCGCGCGATCAATGCCTTGATCAATATTATTTTGACTGTCCATTGACCGCTGACGGCTGACCGCCGCAGCATGCAGGCAGAGGCGGTGGTTTGTGGTTTGGGCTTGGCAGTCGTCAAAGGAGATAAACATGTCAGATCAACCTATGTCAACCTATGAAAACATCCTCGTCCGCCGGGAAGGCTGGGTGGGCCTGGTACAAATCAACCGGCCCAAAGCGATGAATGCGCTCAACAGCCCCACCATGGCCGAAGTGGCAGCGGCTTTGCGGGCCTTCGACGCCGACGATGGGATCGGCTGTATGGTCCTCAGCGGCGATGAGCGCGCCTTTGCCGCCGGGGCCGACATCAAACAAATGGTTAATGCCTCGGTAGTGGAGATGCTCAACACGCCCTTTCTCGATTATTGGGATCAGCTCCAAACGCTGCACAAACCGTTGATTGCAGCGGTTAGCGGCTGGTGCCTGGGTGGCGGCTGCGAATTGGCTATGGTTTGCGATATGATCGTCGCTTCCGAGTCGGCCAAGTTTGGCCAGCCGGAAATCACTATTGGCGTCATTCCAGGGGCGGGTGGTACTCAGCGTTTGACCCGGGCTGTTGGTAAAGCTGTGGCGATGGAGATGGTACTCAATAATCGTCACCTTACTGCTGAAGAAGCCCTGCACTATGGGCTGGTCAATCGGGTAGTGCCGGTGGAACGGTACCTAAGTGAAGCCATCCGCCTGGCTGCCGAAATCGCCGAGCGAGCGCCGGTGGCTGTGCGCCTGGCCAAAGAGGCGGTTAACCGCGCCTTTGAGACGCCGTTGGGGGAGGGTCTGCTGGCGGAGCGACAATTTTTTGCTATGCTTTTTGCCACCGCAGATCAGAAAGAGGGTATGGCCGCTTTTATCGAAAAACGCCCGCCGGTGTGGCAGGGTAAATAAATATGAGTCACGGATCGGAAATTTTTGTTGTTGTTTTTGGCCTGGCTTCGGCGGCTACGTGGGGCGTGGGCGATTTTAGCGGCGGCCTGGCCACCCGGCGCGTGCCGGTGCTGATGGTCACGCTGCTGTCACAAGCCGTTGGACTGATCCTGTTGATCTTGTTAGCCTTGATGTGGGGAGAAAGCTTACCCGCAAAGGGTGATGTGGCCTGGGGAGCGCTGGCCGGTATCTTTGGGATGCTGGGCTTGCTGGGCCTGTACCAGGCCATGGCCATTGGACAAATGGGGATTGCTGCGCCGGTCACGGCGGTGATGGCAGCGGGCTTGCCGGTGATTGCCGGGGTCATTACCCAGGGCTGGCCTCACCTGACACAGCAGCTCGGCTTCGTCCTGGCTCTGATTAGCATCTGGTTTATCTCTCGTCCGCATAATCATATGCAAGGTCGTCCGGCCGGACTGGGCCTGGCGCTTCTGGCCGGGGTTGGCTTTGGTGGTTTTCTTATCTGTATCGCTCAGGTGCAGGAGAGCGCAGTCTTCTGGCCTCTGGCGGTAGCACGCTTAGCCTCAATCACGGTAATGCTAGCCATGCCGCTGATCGGTCAAAAACTGGCGCCGCCGCCCAAGGCCATTCTGCCGCTCATTTTACTCACCGGGGTGATGGATGCCGGCGGCAATGCCTTTTTTGTGCTGGCCGAACAGGCGGGGCGGTTGGATGTGGCCGCTACCCTGGCTTCGTTATACCCGGCCACGACGGTCATCTTGGCCCTGGCAGTGTTGAAGGAGCGTTTTGTGCTGTGGCAGGGGGTCGGCGTCTTGCTGGCTTTGATCGCCGTGCCGTTAATTGCCAGTTGATTTTTTATCGCGGCGTTTTCTACGGTATACTTTACGCTCAGTGCTATGTTTGAATGATTATGAACCAGGGCAGTGGGTTTTGAAGGGGTGAATCTAGGAATAGAGGAGTAATAAAATTGACACTTCCCTGCAAACATGAATCCAGAGTCACCAAACAAGTGAAGCCCACCATTGAGTTGTTGGCCAATATGGAGGTGTTGCATCCAGATGTATTGCGTCAACATGATATTGAACCAATCGATTATAAAGGTGGTTTAGTTTTTCGGTCAGCGGTTGAGAGTATTCGTGGTAATTTTATTGCTTCTTCAACTACCGGACGTGAGAGTTTAGTTGCAGATGTTCTAGAAAACCTACGGCAACGCGCTTTGATCGTGGATTACAAACAGAATAGAGGCAGTCATCGGTACGATTTCACAGTTGTCCTTGAACGCGATCCAGATTACTTTGCGGCTCTTGAGGTCAAAGGAGGAGAAGGCAACAGTATAAACATTTCTGAACGTCCCATTTGGGCAAGAGAATTTGGCGTATGGTGTCATCTTGACGGTGCCATTGTCAACCAACCCGCTCATGGTGCACATTCGATTATCAACCGTTTGACTAACGAGTTAGTTAGACGGCATAAACAAGTAGATGTTTTATTCTTTAAAGACATTCTATGCGGTACACGAACACGACCATGCCCCAAATACCCAGGAAATGAAGATAGGATTGGACTAAAAGCAGCACCTGACATTTTTTTGTTCCCCCAACATAATCCCTCAATTGATAATCCCGCGCCACCAGTTCATTCGTTGGATACCCTCAAATTGCCTCGACTAATTCTAGAGTTATTTGGTGTGCCTGTTGAGACACAAGATAGACATGTTTGGGAAGTTCATGTGAAGTTTATTGAACTCCCCAATAGGCGTTTTCAAAGAATGGTTCAAGTTAAACATCAAGGTAGAGTGGTTGACGAAAGTGTATCTCGTGCTTGGCAGTTATAGGAGCAAATATTTTGTCTGAAGAATTGAAAGAAGCCCGACAACTATATTTATTTGATGAGGCGGAATTGTTTAGTGGTCTTGATGCACGCTTGTGGCATGGTTCTTTCAATGGCCGAGAAAGCAGTCTACAGCAATTATCACCTTACGTAGGTAAGTTGAAATCTGGCATGGTCAGAGTGCTGATTAACCTGTATTCAAAATCAGGAGATACGATTTTAGACCCTTTCTCTGGTTCTGGTGTCGTCCCCTTGGAAGCGGTCTTAGCCGGCCGACATGCCTGGGCTAATGACCTTAGCCCTTATGCCTACGTGTTGACTCGAGGAAAGCTCGAAACGCCTGGCAGTGAAGAGGTAGCTATTAAAAAGGCCAAGATGTTAATTGAAACCGTGGAACGGGATGCGTTGTCTATAGATCTAACTAAAGTTCCTGATTGGGTTCGTGAGTTTTTTCATCCCGATACTTTACGTGAAGTCTTGGCAGCTTTTCAAGTTCTTCGCCAACAAGAGGATTATTTCCTGACTGCCTGTCTATTGGGAATTTTACATCACGTGCGTCCGGGTTTTTTATCTTATCCAGCTAGCCACCTTGTCCCTTATCTACGTAAAGCTAAATATCCGCCTGATAAATTTCCAAAGATGTATGCATATCGTGATTTAGGTTCCAGACTGTTGGCAAAAATCAAGCGCGCTTATCGTCGTCATATGTTACCAGTTGATTGGGAGAAACGTCAGTATCAGGTATTTCAAACAAATTCGATAAACTTACCTATCGAGAACAAAAATATAGATGTAATTATTTCAAGCCCGCCTTACTTTGGAGCCTTAGATTATGCCCGCGATAATCGGCTCCGATTATGGTTTTTGGGATGTGAGGATTGGAAAGAATTGGATGCTTCCTTGACGGCTAATAACAAGGTTTATTTGCCGCAAATGTCTGAGTGTTTAAAGGAAATGAATCGAGTTCTGAAGCCAGGAGGTTATTGCATTTTAGTCTTGGGAGATGTAGAGCGTGATGGTCAAACACGTCGTACGGCAGAAATTCTGGCTGATTTGGCAATTGAAGTCACACAAAATCAATTTGTCGTCGAGACCATTTATGATGACCTTATCCCTGATGACCGCCGTTCGCGGCGAAAGACTCAAACGACCAAATTTGAGCGCATACTGATAATGCACAAGCGATTTAGTAATTAGGAGCAATATAATGTCTCAAGCAGTCATCATTGATGCAATCCGTACCCCAGTCGGGACGTTTGCCGGGGCGTTGAGCCAGGTACGGCCCGACGACCTGGCCGCGTTGGTCCTGAAGGCGCT
>CAZRYD010000183.1:0-13205 GCA_964604225.1 uncultured Caldilineaceae bacterium | reverse complement strand
GGCCGAAGGTTAGCCCGGCCAGGTGTTTAACGGTCGAAGGCCAGCCATGGCCCATCATAATCCCCACATCCAGCAGACCATCATCCATTTTGGCTTCGGGGGCCATGCGCCAGATGCGGCCATAGAGTTGACCGTTGCTGACCACGGCCAGCAGCACCCGGCCTTTGACCAGCCCCTCATCGGTCAGGAGGGTGGCCCGCGTGCCCATAAAATCAAACGTGACCATCAGCCCCGACAGAATCCAGGCGGCATAGCCCAGACGGCGCGTGTCGCCTGGCTTGATGGCCTGGCTGATGGCCGCATCCAGGCCGATACCAGCCCACATCAAAAAATAGCGTTCCGTGCCGTCCGACAGGCGCAGCCGGCCCAGGTCAATCCGGCGGCGTTGGCCGGTGACGATGATCTCCGCCGCGCTGTTGACTGCGCCGGGGTTAAGCGGCCACCAAATCGGGATGCCCACATCGGCGGCGTAAACGTTGGCTGTACCAGCGGGCAATACGCCCAGGGCCGTCTCTGTACCCACCAACCCGTTGCAAACTTCATTAATCGTGCCATCGCCGCCCACAGCCACGGCCACCTCAAACCCCTCGGCTGCCGCTTGCCTGGCCAAACGGATGGCATCGCCTTTGGCCGAGGTTTCAACCCGCTCCACCGTGCAGTCAAATTGGCCCAGATGGTCGGCCGCCTCAAGCACCAGCTTTTGAAATCCCCCCGAACCGGCCGCCGGGTTGACAATAAAGCAGGCTCTCATGGTCGCCGATTTTCAAAATCAGCAAAGCGGTAGCCGACGCCGCGCTCGGTCAAAATATAGCGCGGATTGGCCGGGTCCGGTTCAATTTTTTGGCGCAAGTAGGTGATGTAAAGCCGGACGTACTGGCTTTCATCGCGGTACTCGTAACCCCAGACTTTGTTGAGAATCATTTCATGAGTCATCACTTGACCCGCGTTCTGCACCAGGTGATACAGCAAGCGGTATTCGGTGGGGCGCAGCTTGACCTCTTTGCCGCCGGCAAAGACCTGCCGCTTGCCAAAATCAATTTGCAGGTAATCGTCCACGGCAATTAAGGAACTGCTGTCCGGGCTGTCCATTTCGGTGCGGCGCAGCACCGCTTTGATCCGGCTGTTTAGCTCGCGCGGGCTGAAAGGTTTGGTCACGTAATCGTCGGCGCCCAGTTCCAAGCCCTTCACCTTGTCATCCTCATCATCGCGCACCGTCAGCATAATGACCGGCACGGTTGAAGTTTCGCGGATAATGCGCAGGGTTTCAAAGCCGTCCAGCTCGGGCATCATCACATCCAGCAGAACCAGGTCGGGCAAATCCTCGCGGGCCCGGTCGAGCGCCTCCAGCCCGTTGCTGGCTTCAATCACCCGGTAGCCTTCCAGGTCCAGATTCATCTTGATAAAGCGCCGCATGCGGGCCTCATCGTCAACAATTAAGATAAGTTTTCCATCTTCTTTGGGCATCTTTGTCTCTCCCTGGGTGGCAGGTCCTACCCTATTCACTCGAACGGGAACTAATTTTCTCCCCCGCTCGTCTTACCAGCAACAACCAATTTCATTTATATTATCTAATGGAGGGCAAAGATGTCAATTTTAAGGATAGGGCAACGATGGCTGGTTTTGGTGGTTCTGGTAGTGCTGGTTTCCGGCTGTAGCTTTGGTAACGCGGCTCCGCAGAAAGAGACTGAGCCAGAGCCTGGGGTTGAGGTGGCCGTGGGCAGGGAAACAGACCTGGCTCCGATTGATGAAGCCGCGGCTCCGGCGGAAATACCCCAGTCTGAGACTATTGCTCTGGCGGCAACGCCCATGCCGGCGACTGAAAGCGGGGAAGTCGCTCCGATGCCTACCGTGGTGATGATGAAAGCGGCTCCAGACTCGGCGGCAGCCGGCGAAGTCGCCGAGCCGATGTTGAGCGTGGAGCAGCAGTCTAATCCTTTACGGGCTGGTGAGGTGGACGACAACGCTCAGTGGGATGATTATTTACTCTATCGCCGTAAGTACCAGGGCCTGCCCGTGCATGACCGTGATGTGAGCGAACGCTACCTCATTGCGGTGAAAGACGGTCAGGGCCACCCGGTGCTGGGGGCGACGGTGCGCTTCTTGACCACAGGCCAGCAGGAAATCTATGAGGCCCGCACCTCTGCCAACGGCCAGGTCTTGTTTCACCCGCTGGCTTTGAATGTGCCGCTGGATCAGGGGGATCGTTTTCTGGTTGAAGTGGAGAAGGACAACCTGAAGGAAGAATTGACCCTGAACCGGTACAGTGCCCAGGTGTCCACCTCCTTCAACGAGCGCTGGACGGTAACGCTGGACACGCGGGCGCAGGGTGACACCCTCAACCTGGACGTTTTGTTCCTGATCGATGCTACCGGCAGCATGGCCGACGAAATCGCCAAAATTCAGAGCACCATCTTTGACGTGTCGGCCCAGATTGACGCTTTGCCCGGCCGGCCTAATGTGCGCTATGGACTGGTGGCCTATCGTGATCGGGGCGATGCCTTTGTCAGCAATGCTTACGAATTTACACCGGATGTGCGGGATTTCTCGAAAAATCTAAGTATGGTCTATGCCGACGGCGGTGGGGATTATCCTGAATCGCTCAACGAGGGGCTGCACGACGCGCTCCACCAGGTCGAGTGGCGCGGCGGGGATACGGTCCAACTCATCTTCCTGATTGCCGACGCGCCGCCCCACCTGGATTATCCTCAGGATTATGATTACGCCGTTGAGATGGACAACGCGGCCCGGCGCGGCATCAAAATCTTTCCCATCGCCAGCAGCGGCCTGGACGATCAGGGCGAGTATATCTTCCGCCAACTGGCCCAATATACCCAGGGACGCTTCATCTTTATGACCTACGCCGGACCCACCAATGGCGGCGCGCCCGGCGATGTGACCACTCACCATGTGGATGATTATTCGGTGGAAAATCTGGACGACCTGCTGGTACGGTTGGTGCAAGAGGAGTTGGCTTATCAAAATCCACGCCTGGCCCAGGCGCAGTGATTAGGTAGGTTGAGGGATTGGAGGGTTGCAAGCCTTAGCCTGAATTCGGAGTTTTCTAAATCGCCCCCTTCGATACGCCTTTCGCTTTGCTCAATGCTACTCAGGGTGCGATATTTGAGCCGAAAATCACCCTGACGCGAAGCGGGCGTTAGCCCGTATCGAAGGGTGATTTTCGAGCTAATTCCGAACTCAGGTTATTAGACATTCAACAGGTGCGGCGCTTCAACTTGGGCCAATCTAGCTTGGGCTAGAGGAAGTTCTGCGCTCATCGGCTCGGTCAGCCACTGCATCAGGGTGCCCCAAGTGGTGGCGTTTTGAGGGTAGCCCGGTTGAAAATGGCCAAACTGATAGGTGTGCAAGTGATACGTGGCTGCCGGGTCGGAGTCCTTGGTGAAGAAACGCCGTCCGGTGAGACCCTGTTCACCCTGGGGCGTGTAACCCAGTTGGATCAGTTTTCGAGTAAACTCGTCAATTACCTGGTCGTGTCTCGGCTTGGCCAGCAGATCGAAGTTGGCTATCTTTTCGATGTTGGCTACCTCGACCCAAATCTCAATGATCGGTTTAACCGCCCTGCCGACCCGGTTGATACTGCCCAGGTGGTGAAGAGCGATCAACTGTGGCCCAAACGCCGGGATAATCCGCTCAGCTTCGGCCCGGAATAGCTGTTGAGGGACGATTTCAAACTTTTGCATCGTGACTTCTCCTTTGAACTGGGACGGCCGCCAATGGCTGGCATCTTGCAAACGGGTCAGAGCTGCTCAATTGATGTGTGTGTTCATGTGGCGCAGCCGCTCGGCCATCACCCGCATCACCTGGATCGAAAAAAACGGGATCTGGTGCACAAAAATATTGAACCGGTCTTCGTCCAGGGCCACGAGTTGGCAGTCGGTTTTGGCGATGGCCGTCGCGCTGCGGGCGTTGTTGTCAATCAAGGCCATTTCTCCTACCACGCCTCCCGGCCCAACAGTCTCGACGAGTTGACCGTGAATAAAAATATCCACCTCACCTTCTTTGACTACGTACATCAAATCGCCGGGCTGACCCTCCTGGAAAATTATATGACCCGCGGTAAACGAGTCGAACTGCTGATGATTTTTGAATAGATTCATCGTTACCATAAGTTATACTCCCATCTATAATCTAGCCGACACTTGTCTCTGGATCGTTACGAAAAGCGTTACGAAATGAAAGAACCCCGATTTCTCAGCGAAATCGGGGTTCTTTAGCTGGGCTGTAAAAGCAGGCTAATACATTTGCAGGGGTAAAGCGCCGCCTGGCCCGCCGGCCAAGGCCCAGGTTTCATCCGACCCCACTTTAAGCTTATCCTCGATGGGGGCTTGACCGGGAAGAGTCAAGGTAAAGGCATGCTCACCTGGCGGCAGATCGACAAAGGGTACACCCTTCATTGAGTTTTGGCCTGGGTCTTGCACCTCTACCTTGATTTCTTTTTGGTTAATATTGAAGATTATCTGACCATCCGTGAAGTTGCCGAAATAAATCCTGGCCTGGCCCGAGGGAGGTAGAATCCCATCTTTTTTGGCTGCGGCCACCATTTTGACGGTCAGGTTGATGTCGGTGCCGCCGGAGTCGTTTTTGGTCAGCCGCAAATCCAACTGGCCGTCCGGGTTCTCGTACAGTTGGGTGGCTTCCGTGTCAGTTGCGCCAACAGTGCTGGGCAGCGCCTGCCACCCCCGGGCCGACAACTCACGCTGGTAAAACTCAAACAACGCTTTGACCGGGGAGGGTGAGGTAGCATAGAGTGAGCGGCGATACGGGCTGTTTTCGTCTAAGAAATTTTCGTAGTTGTCAGGCACGGGCAGGCCATCTTTGTCTTCGGCTACCAAAGGTTCATTGCTCTCCTCCGGGGTTGAACCCTCGGTAGTGGTAACGCCTGTGTCGTCGGTTGATGGTTCCGCCGCTGCGAATAAACCATCTATGCTGATAGTCACCTCGGTGTCCTCGCCCAGGCGGAACAGCGTAAAGGATAGAGAAGCCTCACCTTTGGTAAACTCAAGTGAACCAAAAGTGTCTTCTGCCAGGCTCACAATTTCGTCTTCTACCCAGTCTTTTTTCTTTAGTTCCTGGCGATAAAACTCAACCACTTTCTTAATCTCAGTAGAGATAGTGAAGGTAATCTCGCCCAGGTCGGCATCATAATTGACATTCTGAGCATCGGTGGGGATGGGAAGATCGGGCATCTCCATGCTGGGCGCTTCGGTTGGCTCTATTTCGACTATGATCGATTCTTCGGTGGGAATAAGCTCAGTTGTTGGAGCCGCTTCGATTTGAGTGGTCAAGGTTGGGAAGGAATATTGGACGCTGGTTTTGTTACCTTGGGCCGGCGCCACCGTGATGAAGACGGATAACTCTTGCCCATCCTTTAAGAAGGTCATGGTTTCCAGGGTTGGATCATCCTCCTGGCTGGTATTGGCCTGGATGAACTCCTGCCAGCCCAGGGCCGTTAACTCCTGTCGGGTGAAATCAACCACTGTGACTACGTCGGCGGGGGTAACATAGATCAGCAAGGCTTTGTCTTCGTAGATGACCTCGGCATCGGCAAATTTGGGCAGGCTGCGGGCATCGAATTCATCTTCGCCTGTACCCTTGGCGACAGCTCCTGTCGAATTGGCCTCCGTCGGCTTAGCGGCGACGGTGGGGACGGGTGTAGCCGGGGCTTGGGTTGGGGCTGGAGCTGCGGTTGGCGCGGCCGCAGCCGGGGTGTCCGTTGGGCGGGGGGGAAAATCATTTTTTCCGCCACAGCCGGAAAGGGTCCAAACCTGGGTAAAAAGCAACAGCAGCAGGACAAACGACTTGGTTTTTGAGGGCGACACGGTGATTCTCCTTGGTGCTAGGGAAAGTAATGTAATTGATAAGCATCTTAGCAGACAGAAGTTTGAAATTGGTTTGAGACTTTTCCCGGCTCAAACAAGCAGCCGCCGGCGAGCTTCTTCGAGCGTGTCGAGCCGCTTGGCAAAGGCGAAGCGGACCAGCCCCTGGCTTAAGCTAGGATCGCCCCGGTAGAAGCTGCTGCCCGGCACAACGGCGACCTTCTTGGCGGTGGTCAGCCAGTTGGCAAACGTGACTTCGTCCATCTCCGGCTGGATGGCCGAGTAGTCGGCCAGCACGTAGTAAGCCCCCTCCGGCGTGACTGCTCTAAATCCGGTCTCTTCCAGGATAGCCATCATGGCATCGCGGCGGGCGTGATAGGCCTGGGCCATTTCGGCGTAGTAAGCGTCGGGCAAAGTTAGGGCGGTAATGGCGGCCTCTTGTAAGGGCGTCGGCGCGCAGATGGTCAAAAAATCGTGGACGGTGCGCACTGCTTTTGACAGCGCCGGGGCGGCAATCGCCCAGGCCACCCGCCAGCCGGTAACAGCATAGCTTTTGGTCAGGCCGGTGGTGGTAATGGTCCGCTCGGCCATACCCGGCAGCGTGACGATAGGGATATGCTGCCGGCCATCGTAGAGAATTTTTTCGTAAATCTCGTCGGTGATGGCAATCGTGTCGTGCTGGATACACAGGTCGGCGATGAGTTGCAGCGTCTCCCGGCTGAAAACGCGCCCGCTGGGGTTGTGGGGGGTGTTGAAGATGATGGCCTTCGGTTTTTGGGTAAAGGCTGCCCGCAATTCAGTCTCATCGAGATTGAAAAGCGGCGGTTTCATGCTAACAAAAACCGGCTCGGCTCCGGCGAAGCGCACCCCGGCTACATAATTTTCGTGGGATGGGTCAATGATGATAACTTTTTCCCCCGGATTGACGATCCCAAGTAGGGCGGCAATGATCGCCTCGGTCACGCCGCAGGTGACGGTCACGTCGGTGTCGGGGTTGAGGTCCAGGCCGTACCAGCGACCGTAAGTTTCGGCAATCTGGCGGCGCAGTCCGGGCGAGCCCCAGGTAATGGCATACTGGTTGTGACCGCCCTGGATCGAGCTGACGGCCGCATTCAAGAGCGCCGGTGGCGGGTCAAAATCCGGGAAACCCTGCGACAGGTTGACTGCGCCGTGCTTAATCGCCAGGCGGGTCATATCGCGGATAACTGATTCGGTCAGAGTAGCTAAGCGTTGGGCTTGAGTCATGGGTGACCTCCTATAATTCACTATTTGAGTGTTAGACCGATTCGCAATTTAGTCTTCATTTTCTTTAATCTTGTGCTGTTTGACGATTTGGTAAATAGTTGGTAAGATTATCATAAAATTAGAAAATTTGATAATTGGAAAGACAAAATGAGTGTAACTTTATCTGACCCAAACTTTGAGATAAAAACTTATCCCATCCGTCTGCGTGAACGCGGACAAATTACCGTACCTCAGGCTGTACGAGATAAGCTCGCTGTAACCGAAGGAGATATATTGACCCTTCTCCAAATAGGCGATACAGTCTTGCTGACCCCCAGACAACCCAAAGTGCCCCAATTAGCCGACAGAATTGCCACCTTAATGGAACAAGAAGATGTCAGCTTGGCTGACTTGTTACTAGGCTTGGCCGAAGAGCGCGAAGCTATCCGGCGTGAGCGGAAACAGAATGCGTAGAGTCTTTGCCGACTCCAGTGTTCTAATTGCCGGGGCTGGTTCGCGCAGCGGGGCCAGCCGGGCGGTGCTAACGATGGCTGAAATCGGTCTGTTTAAGTTGCTTGTTTCTCGGCAAGTTCTGGATGAGTGCGAACGCAATCTCCGTAAAAAATTACCGGCCGCCTTGTCTGTCTTTGCCGAACTGTTGGCAGCGATTAATCTGGAAATTGTGCCTAATCCCTCTCCTGAGGAGTCAGCTCGCTGGGAAGGTATCATCGAAGCCAAAGATGCTCCTATTTTGGCTGCTGCTGTGCGCGCTGCCCCGGATCGTTTGTTGACCTTAAACCCAAAAGATTTTACTCCCGAAGTAGCTATACAAAGCGGCTTGGTGATTCAAACTCCCGGCGATTTTGTTCAAGAAATCCGCGCAATTATTGAAACGGGGTTGTAATCAACTTCTTCCGTCGCAGCGATACCTTTCGCTCATCTGGCGTATCCATCACCCCAACTTTGATAAAACCGTTTTGAGCATGAAAATTAAGCGAGATCGGGTTGGGCGGCTCCAAATTGACCTCACAGACCAGGCTGGTCAGGCCCCGCTGCCGGGCGAACTGCTCGACAAAATGATAGAACTTTGAGCCGACTCGCGCCCGGCGGGCTGTTGCGGCAACGGCGATCTGGTCAATATAAAGGAAATCGCTAAAGTGACGCTGAAACCATAAAAACTCGTCGCCAGCGTAGACATTTTTATCGGTGTAAGCCATCAGATAACCGACAACCTGAGTATTCATTTCGGCCACGTAGAAAAAGGGAGCTTGAGCCAGAACAGCGGCCAACTCGACAGAAGTCAAGCGCACCACGCCGGGATAGCCCGCTTCGTTGATAGCCAGAACTGCCTCGAAATCCTCAATTCGTGCTGGCCGGAAGTCTAATTTAGCCATTGTTCACCCGCAGCCACTCGTACATCAACGTGCCCCCGGCCACGGACACATTCAGGCTTTCGGCGTGGCCGCGTAGAGGCAGACGCACGTAATCGCGCAGTTGCGACCGCAGTTCCGGGCTAAGGCCGCGAGCCTCGTTGCCCAACACCAGCGCGACCGGTCCCTTCAGCACGTCGCTCTGCCAGGGCAGGTCGCCCTGCCGCCCATCCGCCCCCACCAGGCGATACCCCTGTTCGGCCAAACGCGCCAGCGTCTCCGCCGCATTTTTGGTGCGAGCAAAAGGCACGGTAAACAGCGAGCCCATCGTACCGCGCACCGTTTTGGGGTCGAACGGGTCCACACACGGTTCCAGCAAAATGACCGCCCGTACCCCGACCGCATCGGCGGTGCGGATGAGCGTGCCCAGGTTGCCGGGGTCCTGGAGTTGGTCGAGGACGAGCAGCAAGGCTGAGGCAGAGGCCGAGAAAGGGAGGTGAGGAATGAGTTCTTCAAGTGCTCCTTCCAGGCTGCTGAGCGCAAATGTTGCGGCCAATCCTTGCGAGACATCGCGCTCGGAGAGCGTGTCCAGCACGTTGGGAGCGACGGGGATGGCCTCGGCTCCGGCCTGGGTCAGTTGAGCCAGCAGGCGGGGGGCCGTCGCACCGGTGAAGAGAGTTTTACTATAGAAGAGTTCGAGCGGTTTGACCCTGTCCCGGCCCTGCGGGGTGGCCATCATCTCCACAGCCAGGCTCAACAGTTGCAGCCCTTCGACCAGAAAACGGTTTTGCCGCTGCCGGTATTTGCGCTCGGTGAGTTTGCGGGCTTCGACGATGCGCGGGTTTTTGGCGGAGGTAATCATGGCGAAGTCAAGCTGCATTCCCCCAGATTTCACGGGCGGTATTAACGACCAGTTCCAGCTTGGCCCACTGGTCAGCTGCGGTAATTTCGTTGCCGTGAACCGTGCTGGAGAAGCCGCACTGCGGGCTGAGGCAGAGATGCTCAAGCGGGACATACCGCGCGGCCTCCTTGACCCGCTGGATCAATTCCTGGCGCGACTCCAGGCTGGCGACTTTGGTGGTGACCAGGCCGAGCACCACCGTTTTGTGGTTAGGCACAAAACGCAAGGGGGCGAAGTCGCCGGAGCGCTCGTCGTCATACTCCAAGAAATAGGCGTCAACGTTTAATTCGTTGAAGAGGACCTCGGCTACCGGCTCATATCCCCCTTCCGCAAACCACTGGCTGCGGAAATTACCTCGACAGAGGTGAACGGCCACGGTCAGGTCGTCGGGCCGCCCGTCGATCACCGCATTGATCAAGGCGGCGTAGGTGCGGGGTAACTCATTGGGATCATCCCCCCGTTCGACCGCTCCGGCCCGCATCTTGGGGTCGCACAAATAAGCCAGGTTGGTGTCATCCAACTGAATGTAGCGACAACCGGCTTGATACAGCGCGTTGATCTCGTCTCGATAGCATTGGGCCAGATCTTCAAAAAACTCATCCAAATCAGGATAGGCCTCGATATCAATCGCCTGGCGGCCGCCTCGAAAGTGAACCATCGTCGGGGAGGGGACACAGACTTTGGGCGTCTGGCTGACTTGAGACTTGAGGAAGTTAAAGTCATCCACCTGGATATTCTTGATGTGGCGCAGTTTGCCGGTCACGCTGAGTTTGGGCGGGGTGAAGCCCACCTTATCCTGGGCATCGGAACTGGCGGCGATGCTGCCGGTGACGGTTACCCCGGCCAGTTGTTCCAGAAAGTCGAGGTGAAAAAAGGCGCGGCGAAATTCGCCATCGGTGATGCCGCGTAGACCAAGCGCTTCCTGTTTTTTAACTATCTCGCTAATGTGCCGGTCTTCGATGTGGCGCAACGCTTCTTTCGTGATTTCGCCGTTGTGGTGACGCTGCCGGGCCTCAAGTAAGGCTTTAGACCGGAGCAAACTGCCGACCTGGTCGGCGCGAAAGGGCGGATTTAATTTTGACATGCTTTCCTCCTTAATTTTACTCAAACGTTTCAAACGGAAGCCCCACATAATTCTCGGCAAAACTCTTGCGGGCTGCCTCGGAGCTGGCCAGGTAATCCAGTTCAGCCAACTGTAAGCGATGATTAATAGGCTCAGTATCAAATTTGTGCATCATGCTGGTCAGCCACCAGGAGAAACGAATCGCCCGCCAGGTGCGTCGCAAGCAAGCGGCTGAATAGCGGTCCAATAAATCTGTCCGTTTTTCGTTATAATAGGCAACGAGCGCCCGCGAGAGATAATAAACGTCGGAAGCAGCCAGATTCAAACCCTTGGCGCCGGTAGGCGGCATAATGTGGGCGGCGTCACCGGCCAGAAACAGGTTGCCAAAGCGCATTGGCTCAGCCACAAAGCTGCGTAGGGGCGCAATACTCATCTCCAGGCGCGGACCCGTAATGAGTTTTGCGGCGGTTTCTTCCGGCAAGCGTCGCTGCAGTTCGTCCCAGAAAGCGTCGTCCGTCCAGTTTTCAACCTTATCGTCGAGACTGCACTGCACGTAATAGCGACTCCGGGTATGGGAGCGCATACTACACAGGGCAAAGCCACGGGTATGGTTAGCATAGATCAGTTCTTCATTCACCGGCGGAGTATCAGACAGGATGCCCAACCAGCCAAACGGATAGATTTTTTCAAAAAGCTGGAGCTTGTCTGCCGGCACACTTTGGCGGGATACGCCGTGATAGCCATCACAACCGGCCACAAAATCGCAGCTAAGCTCTTTATGTTGGCCGTTTTGCTCATAGATGATGCGGGGCTGGCCGTCCAGAAAATCCTCAACGGCGATGGCCGGCGTTTCGTACGCCAGCACGCCCCCGGCCTTCAGACGAGCCTCGATCAAATCGCGGGTCACTTCCGTTTGGCCATAGATCATAACTGTGCTGCCGCCGCTGAGCTGATGGAGATCGATCCGCTCCCGCCGACCGCTAAAGGCCAGCGATAAGCCCTGGTGGATGATGCCTTCCCGATCCATTCTTTCCCCAACTTTAGCTTCACGCAGCAGGCGAACAGTGCCCTGTTCCAGAACCCCCGCTCGGATTCTGGACTCGACGTGTTCGCGGCTCTGTCGCTCCAGAATGACCGTCTCAATCCCGTGCAGCGAAAGCAATTGCGCTAGAAGTAAGCCGGCGGGTCCTGATCCAATAATGCCAACTTGTGTTCTCACTATTTTACTCCTATTTTGGGTCAGGTTTTTTCTTCCGCTTGCCGCAGCACCCGCTCGATAAAGGCATTGGCTGAGCCAAAATACATCGTTTCGTCTTTGAGGACCTCCCAGTCAATGGGCGCAGCCACTTTTTCCCGCACGACCTCAACCAAATGACGATTCTGGGCCAGCGCCTCCTGGACCGCTGTGCTGATGAGTTGTTTCGCTTCAGCCCGATCCATAACCTCGGCCAGGGCAAAATTGAGGGCCTCCGCCAGCATCAAGCCATTGGAGGCGGCGACATTGTCGCGCATCCGGGCTGCGTCAACCACCAGATTTTGGCTCAAGAACAGCGCTTTGCTCAGCGCGGCGGCGGTCAGAGCGAACATGTGGGGCAGATTCAGCCATTCGACCTGCCAGCCGTGGGTGGCTCGCTCATGCTCTTGGATCAGCGCCTGGTGCATAGCCGCCAGTAAAGAGGCATTGGTGCGGGCCGCCGCGATGATCACTTCGCTGATAATTGGGTTGCTTTTTTGCGGCATTGTGCTTGACCCGCCGCGCGAAAAATCGGCTGACTCAGTCACTTCGCCCACTTCGGTTTGGGCCAGCAGAATGATGTCTTGGCCCATCTTGGCCAGGCTGCCGCTGACCAGCGACAACCAGCCGGCCAACTCGGCCAGGCTGTCACGCTGCGTATGCCACGGCATCAGCGACACGGCCAGATCCAATTCATCCGCCAGAGCTTCCTGCACGGCTACCCCTGCCTCCCCCAGCGAAGCCAGCGTTCCCGCCGCGCCGCCCAACTGCACCAGCAGCAGGCGCGGTTTCAGTTCGGCCAGGCGCTGCCGGTGTCGCAGCAGGGGAGCCAGCCAGCCGGCCACTTTTAAGCCAAAAGGGATGGGCAAAGCCTGCTGCGAATGGGTCCGCCCGGCCATCAGCGTTGACCGGTGTCGCTCGGCCAACCCGGCCAGATTTTTGATCAGGCGCAGCAAATTGGTTTCAATGATACTCAACGCAGCCCGGATTTGCAGTACCAAGGCGGTATCCATAATGTCCTGGGTGGTTGCGCCCCAATGAACGTAGCCAGCAGATTCTTCACTAACCTGCATCCGCAGTTGCCTGACCAGTTCGATGATTGGTACGCCGGCTTTTTCTGTGCCCCCTGGCAAAGCCTCAAAATCAACCTGAAGCACCGCTGTTGCTGAAGCGATTTGCTCTGCCGCTTCAACCGGAATCACCCCCAGCCGGCCCTGCACTTTGGCCAGGGCGGCTTCGACCGCCAGCAAGTAGCGGACAAACTGCTCGTCGGAGAAGATCGCCGCGATGTTCGGATCGCTGAAGAGGGAGGCGTAGATTTTGGAGTCGATCGGTGAGAAGGTCATAAATAGGAAGTAGGAAGTAAGAAGTAAGGAGTAGGGGATTAGGAGGCAATGCTTACTCCCTCCTCCTTACTGCCTACTTCATTCATGGATTAAAAAACACGGTCTCACGTTCACCTTGCAGCCGGATATCAAAGCAGTAGGTGGGCAAATCGTCGGTCGTTTCAAGCTGGGCAATCAAGGTTTGTCGCCGGAACGGTGGCACACTGTTGAGCACCGGGTCATTGGCATTGGCG
>CAZRYD010000182.1:0-13338 GCA_964604225.1 uncultured Caldilineaceae bacterium | reverse complement strand
GTCGAAAAATCTTGTTTAGCTCTGGCTTGTCTAGGTTAGGGATAGGGAACAACTCTGCCTGCGCCCCCAGTTTCAACCTGGTAACCACTCGCTGCGCCGGTATCGGTATCGTAAATCACAAAGGTCGAAGGAATCTCCTTTTTGCCGACCGGATCATAGCCCATAATCGCCCCAGGGTTGATGGTCAGCGTGCGGCCCACCGGCTCGATCTTGTAAATATGGTTGTGACCATAGCAGACCACATCATACTGCCCGGAGGCGGCAATCGGCTGGGCGAGGTTATCAAAGTGATTGACGGCAAACCGTTTCCCCCCGAATCCATCCCGAAAAAACTCGCCGTGGAGATGTAGATGGTCAAACCGTTTGGCGTTATTGGTGATGCGAAACAGATCGGCATCGTTGTTGCCAAAGACGATGTGGATGGGCCGGTCACGGAATCCTTCGGCCAACAGACCAATGATGAAGGGTGAGCACAAATCGCCACAGCAAATCAATGTTTCCGCTGCTTGCAGGCCGGCCAATGCTCCGGCCAATTTCCAGATATTGTCGTGAATGTCGGAGAGAATGCCCACTTTCATAAAAAACTCCTCTTGTTTTTTAGATGAATCATTGATTTGGAATTTAGTAACAACATATACCCAAATTAATGCTCTGTCAATGTGAACAGATTGCAGATTTTAGATAAGACAGGCTTGACAGGCATGACCTCTAAGGTTACAATAGAGATGTAACCTTAGAGGTTACACTCATCAGATTTTTATAGATGAGCAAGGTAAAGCAAGAGATAAGCTCATGATCGAGTCGTTCCGTCATAGAGGTTTGGAAGATTTTTTCTACGATGGAACAAAAAAAGGCATACAACCTAAACACGCAGATAAGTTGGCAGATATATTAGACTCACTCGACGCCGCAGTTACAGTCCAGGACTTAAACTTTCCAGGTTCGGGATTACACCCCTTACAACCCAAAAAGGATAACAGATGGGCTATCAAGGTTTCAGGTAACTGGCGAATAACTTTTAGATTTGAACAAGGTAGTGTTTACGAGGTAGATTACGAGGATTATCATTAGAGGGTTTATTTTATGAGAACAAAGGACAGACCTCCTGCCCACCCCGGACGGATATTAAGAAATCTATATTTGTCTCCTTTGGATATCTCCAATACAAAATTGGCCGAAACGCTAGGGGTTTCGAGGAAAGCCATCTCTCAAATTGTTAATGAACGTAAGTCTGTAACGCCTGAGATGGCGTTACGCTTATCGCGAGCTTTCCCCAATACGTCACCTGAGTTCTGGCTGAACTTGCAAAAGAACTATGATTTGTGGCACGCCTCCCACAGTTCTCAAGATTGGCAGCGGGTCCAGGCGCTTTTCAATGCTCCGCTAGAGGTACCTGCTTAAGCTACTCCCTCGGCATGCACTCCACCGGCTCATCGTTGGCGATGGCCTGGTACAGCTCGCGGGTGGCCAGGGTGGGGCTTTCGCCAAACAGCTCCTCGAACAGCTTAAGGCAATCACGGTAGACACGCAGGGCCTGGCCTTTTCCGCCGCTGCAATAATGAAAGCGCATCAGGCGGCGGTAGACGCTTTCCAGCAGCGGGTCTTTACGCAGCGCCGTTTCACCGGCGTTAATCGCCTGGGGATATTGGCCCAGTGCGGCATAGACATCGGCCAGCAGCGTTAGCAAATCACAAAAGTCGGTGGCAATTTCGCGCCGCATCTCAATCACCCAATCAGTGTAGCGATCTTCGGCCAGAAAATCGCCGCGATAGAGGGCGCGGCCTTTTTCCAATTCCACTGCCGCTTCAGCCCAACGCTCCTCCCGGGCCAAGCGGCGGCCCTGGCGCAGATGTTCACGAAAACTCAGCAAATCCCAGGTCACGCTCTCGCCCATATCAAAAAAGTAGCCGTTAGAACTGCGCAAAATAAAGTGGGAATCACGCGGCTCAATGTCTGGCTCCAGAGTATGCCGGGCATTGCTGATGAGCGGCAATAACTTTTTGCGCCCACCCTCCTCATCGGAGTCAGGCCAGAGGCGGGTAATCAGTTCGTCAGCGGCCACGGCCCGCCCGCCCCGCGCCCGGCGAATCAGCAGCAGTTTCAACACAGTCTCAGCCTGGGGCCGCTCCCAGACCTCGATAGCCTGGTCGTCGCGCCACAGGCGAAACTGGCCGAAGGTCTGGATGCGCAATTCAGGCGCTTGTACCGCCTGGGCCAGGGCCTCGTGCAGCGCCTGTGGGGTAAAACTTTGTTTTTCAATAAAGGTGATAATCGGATAATGGGTCAACAAATCGGCCACATCGCCGGGGCTGGCTTTGCCGCTTAGCACCACAATTTTGGTTTTTGGCTGCGTTTCGACCAGATGATCGAGCAGTAGCCAGCCTTCGGTCGAGCGGAGGGGCAGCGCCTGCTGCTGTAGCTTCAAGTCTAAAATAATCAAATGAAAGTTCTCCTGCTCCATCTCCCGCAGCGCTTCCGGGGCGTTGCGCGCCACCCGCCAGAAACAGCCGGCCTCGTCCAAAACAGCCGTCACGATTTGCTGCCAATCTTCGCGGTTTTCAACCAGCAAGACCCGAGAGCGTCCCATGGCTCGGTTGAGCGGCGGCGCCGGTGTGGGCGAGCCAGCACCAACCATTTGATCCAGTGACTCGGCACGGGCAGTCTCAAGAACCTGACCCGCGCCCATCAAGCGGTCCACCAGATAACTAAATTCGGTCGCGTCCCAACTTTCTTTGAAGAGAACCGGCGCGCCCGGATAAAGGTGTTGTAAACTCGCCTTCAAATCGTGGGTCAGCGAGCCAGTAATGACCATAATCGGCAAACCAGGCTGCATTTCGCCGATCTTCTGGATAACGCTCAGGCCGTCGCGGTTAAAGCGATTAGCCGCATCCAGCACTGGGTCAACCACGGCCAGCTCAAATTTGTGAGCGGCCAGCACTTCCACCGCTTCCTGGTAAGAAGAAGCCGAATGGGCCACATGGCCTTTTTCCGCAATTGCCTGGCAGATAATGTCTTGCCAGTCCGCCCGGTCTTCGACGACGAGAATATTCAAGGGGTGAGTCATAGCTGTTTCTCCATCTGCTATCCCTTCGGGGGAAAAACCTGAGTTTTGGCCCCAGAAGGAGTTAGAACATCCATTGCTTGTAGAGTAATCGTAAAAGTGGTCCCTTTTTCTGAGGAAGTCGTAAATTCAATTTGCCCATCAAATTGGTGAATAAATGTCTCTACCAGCCACAACCCCAGGCCCAGGCCCCCTTCTTTACCCGAAACTCCGGGATTGAACACCCGGTCCTGCAATTCGGACGGGATACCGGGACCGTCATCGGCCACCACAATTTGAGCCTGACCGGCAGCGGTACGGCGGGTCCACAAACGAATCGTGCCCCCCTGTTCGGCCAAGATTTGCACGGCGTTGGAGAGCAAATTATGAAAAACCGCTTCCAGGCGCTTGGCATTGGCCCGCACCAGGGGCACATCCGCACTATAATCCTGGCTTAACTGAACGTTTTCCGGCCACCAGCAGCTTTGAATAGCCTTATCCAGGCACAGATGCACCTCGGTTGGGGCCAGGGCCACCTCCTCCAACGGGTCGGTCATATTGCTAATCAGCCGGATAGCTTCTTCGGCATTTTGCCGGATGCGGTGCAGCTCGTCTTTGAATTTAAGCAGGGTCACCTGGGGGTTGGCCTGAGCCGTTCTTTCAAGCTGGGTGGCCCACACCCGGATGGCTCCGATGACGTTATTCATGGTGTGAGCCATATCTAAAATAATGGCGGCCATGGCCCCGCGCGTTTCGGCGGCTACGCGGCGCTGCTGTTCGGCGGCCAGGCGCTGGTAGGCCTGTCCCCGCTCATCAAATAAACGGGCGTTGTGCAGGGCGATAGCCGCCCACTTGGTCAACTCGGTCAACAAGACCTGGTGATAATAATTGAACTGCTGCCCGGCGGTTTTGTTCAAAACCTCGATCACGCCGATAACCTGCCCTTCAACTTTGAGCGGCACGCACAGAATGGAGTGAGCCTCGTAGCCGGTTTCGATGGCCACCTCCCGCAAATAGCGCGGGTCGCTGAGGGTGTCGTTGACCAGCGCCGGCTGATCGTGGGTGGCTACCCAGCCGGCAATCCCCTGCCAGGGGGCCGGCAGGCGAATGTTGGCCTCGCCGTCGGTACTGTAGCGCAGCACCAATTCGTTAGTCCCGGTGTCGATCAGGAAAACTGAGGTGCGTTCCGTTTCTAGAATGGTATTGACTCCGGCAATGATGACCTTGAGCACGTGCGCCAAATCGAGACTGCGGGTTAGGGCGCTGCCCACCTCGTTAAGATAGGTCAGATGCATCGCCTGCGTGCCGACCTGGTTGTAATGAATGGCATTCTGCACCGATAGACCAATAAAGCGGGCGATACTGGCTAACAGATTTATTTCTTCCTGGTTGAAGGTGCGCGGCGTGGTACTGACCACGGCCAGCACCCCACTGATTTGACTGCCCACGGTGATGGGGGCCAGAGCCAGCGCAGCGATATTGACGGCAGCCAAGTCGAGGTGTGGTTCAGACTCGTCCGGGTCAATCGTTAAAACCTGGTCAATGTTGCTATTGAAAACCGGAGTAAACAGTTCGTCTAACAGGCGGGTCTGCTGCTCGGCCAGAACCGGCTCTTCAGCCAACCCTCGATTAATCTGGATGGAGCGGATCTCTTGTTGACTCCAATCGTCGCGCAGGGCAATCACCCCGGTTTTGGTCTCAAGCATCAGCAGCGACTTGTCCAGACCGGTATTGAGAATCATGTCGAGGTCCAGCGTACTACTTAGCGCCAAAGCTAATTCGTTAAGAGCACGCAATTGATGTGCCTGGCGCGCTTCTTGAAAGAGGCGAGCATTTTCGAGGGCAATAGTGGCCGAGGCAGCAAAAGCCGACAGCCGGGCAATATCTCCATGACTAAAGCCATGCGGACTCTTTTTATTGAGGGCTTGCAAGACTCCCAGGACGCGCCCATCGATTTGCAAAGGCACGCACAGCAAAGAGCGGGTGGCAAAGCCGGTTTCTACTTCGCCAAACCAGCGCGGGTCTTCAGTTACCTGACTAATACAGGCCGGTTCTCGATGTGACACCACCCAGCCGGCAATACCCTGATCTCGTCGCAGCCGGGTGGAAATCTGGAGCCGCTGCCCGTCAGAAACGGAAGTGGCGAAAAATAGCTCCGACGTGGCTTCCTCCAGCAGTAAGACCGAGCCGGTTTCCACATTCAACATACGAATGGCTTCATTGACAATCCGGGTCAGCACCTCATTCAGATCAAGCACCTGGACCACGCTCCGGCTCAATTCATTTAAGAGGGTCAGCTCATCTATCTGGCGCTGATGCTGCTGCGCTCGATAGATGGCCATGGCTGACTGGCTGGCAAAGGCGCTCAGGAAATCCAGTTCGCCCTGGCCAAATGTGCCCTGGCGGGGATGGTCAATGTAAATTAATCCGACCAGTTGGGCCTCGGCTTTGAGCGGCACAGCCAGCACCGAGCGGACTCTTTTAAAAGTCAGGGTGGCTTTGCTGGCCGCCCCTTCGTAGCGCTGATCGGTTTGCAGGTCGGCCACCAACCGGGGTTCGCCCCGATCCAACACGTCTTTAATAACGGTGGTGCTGACAAATTTGAGCGCCTGTTCCAGGTCTTGCTCGCCCAACTCTTCACCGCGAGCTACGGCGATATGTTTGAGTTTGCGCTCGGAGTCGTCGCTCAAGAGCAATAAGCCGCGCCGCCCGCCGGTCAAACTCAGCGCCCGCTCCACTACAAACTCCAGCAACTCACTCAAATCGTAAACAGAGTTCATGCGCCCGATGAGTTCATACAAACTTTTCAGGCGCTCAAGAGTCATATTCTGTTCAAGGGAGGCGTGGTTTTCCGCGTTCATTCCGCTTCAAATCTCCAAACTCAACCCATCATAAGCCACCAATACTTCACAGGGCTGGTCGGTTTGACGCCGTCTCAGGTAAGCTTCGGCCTGTTCCCGGTCGGACCAAATTTTTTCGTCGGAGCTGGTGGGATCGTGATGAGCCAGGGCCAATCTTTTAACGCCGGCGCGATAGGCAAGTTCCGCGCCCATCAAGGCGCTGCTGTGACCCCAATCTGGCCTGTCCAAAACTTCACTCAGGCTGTACTGGGCGTCAAAAACCAGTAAATCAGCATTTCGAAAAAACTCCACGTAATTTTCGGTACTGGCCCGGTCGACCTGCTTATATTCCGAGTCGGTGGCCCAGACCAAGCTGGAGCCATCCACCTCGATGCGGTAGCCGTAGGTTAAACCCGGATGGACCAGCCGCAGGGCGTAGACTCTAAAGTTGCCAAGCTGATACCACTCATTTTCGACCAGGGTGTTGAATTCAAGCGTGGCGCTCATGTAATTGATCGGCACAGGGAAAAAATTAGGTTGTTGCTGCTGTGTCAGGCGTTCGGCCAAGTCGGTAAAAGGGCTGTAAAAAGTGAGTTGGTTGTGAGGCACAAAAGCGGGCCGGAAGAAAGGAAAGCCCTGAATATGATCCCAATGGGTGTGGGTAATCAGAATATCCGCCCGCTGGTGGCCTTTGGCAAAGCCTTTTTGCATTAAATCCAGCCCCAGTAACCTTAAACCGGAACCCGCATCCAGAATCAAAAGCTGCCCGCCGGCCCGAATTTCCAGGCAAGGGGTATTGCCGCCGGCCGTGCCCCAGATGTCAAAAGGCAAGCGCTCCATGTAACGCTTGAGCACAGCCTCATCTGCCAGATTCAAACCGGCCGCGCCTTCCAGGGCCCGGCGGATTTTTTGTTTGATGGCTTCAGCCGGTAGCGCCGTTGGCGTCGAACCGCGGGTACCCCAAAATTTCACTTCCATGCTTTAACTCCATCTGGTGGATCGATCATTAGTAGCAATTGACCTATGCCAAAATTCTATGCTTATTATAACGCCCAGGTGTTGCAAAAAACTTGCAAATCTTCTAACCAAGAAAGGACAAGAGTACTAAAATAGTTGAATTTCCGACCTTCACCCCATAGTTTGACATTGTAGCGGGAAATGTGTAAGGTTATCGACAAAGATCAGCCTGCCACCTCTACCGTAAAAGCTTCACTTAAGTATCGCACAAAACACAAGCCGTGACAAGAGTAAAATTAGCCCACTCATGTCTTGGCTACAGGAGATCGTTCTGATGAACCGTCGAATTGTTCCTGGTCCTGGCCAGGAGTCGGTTTGGGATTATCCCCGTCCGCCCCGGGTGGAAGACACACCTAAACACCTGCAAGTTGTTTTCAACGGCGTCGTCATCGCCGAGACACGCCAGGCCAAACGCGTCCTGGAGACAAGCCACCCACCCGTTTACTACATCCCGCCCGCCGACATCAAAATGGAATATCTACGGCCAACCCCCGGCGACTCGTGGTGCGAGTGGAAGGGCCAGGCTGGCTATTATGCGGTCGTCGTGGGCGACAAGCAGGCTGCCAGGGCTGCCTGGTTTTACTCTCACCCGACCTCCAGTTTTGCGTCTATCGCCGGATATGTAGCTTTTTATCCCCACTTGATGGAGGCGTGTTATGTGGATGGGGAAGGCGTCCGGCCACAGGCCGGCGGCTTCTATGGCGGCTGGATCACCAGTGATATCGTCGGGCCATTTAAGGGTGAGCCGGGCACACAGGGCTGGTAGAGGTAAGTCAATCTCTTGGAAATATCTTTTGGGGGTCAAATAGCAAGGAAGCTATGTCAACACCACAAGAACGCCTGGAACAGTTGCTCAATGCCGTGGGTACGGCTGACAATATTTTGATTTTGACCCACAACGACCCCGATCCAGACGCCATCGCCAGTGCCGTAGCTTTGCAGTACCTGCTGGCCGAGGCGTTGCGAGCGAAAAGCCATATTGCTTACAAAGGCATTATTGGTCGAGCCGAGAACAAGGCTTTAGTCCGTTATCTAGGCCAGCCCCTGCGGCTCCTAACCGAGGCGGACCTGAGGCAAGCCATGCCCATAGCCCTGGTAGATACCCAACCGGGTACAGGCAACAACGCCCTGCCGTCTGCCGCGATGGCCGCCATTGTCATTGATCATCACCCCTGGCGAACAGTTGCACCAGCAGCCAACTTTGTAGATGTCCGGCCCGAAGTCGGCGCAACTTCGACCATGCTGACCGAGTACTTACAAACGGCCGGCCTCGAACCGACGCCACCGCTGGCTACGGCCTTGTTTTACGGGATCAAAACGGATACGATGGGGTTGGGGCGCGGCATCAGTCCGGCTGATGTGTCGGCTTACTTCTACCTCCAAACCCGCGTTGACGTTGAGGCGCTGGTTCAAATTGAGCGGGCCCAGGTTCCGGCCGAATATTTCAAAAGCTTTGATGCTGCCCTGCGCGCCGCCCGGGTTTATGATGGCGTGGTCATCTCTTACATCGAGGCTATGGCTTATCCAGACCTGGCGGCTGAACTGGCCGACCTGTTGCTGCGGCTGAAGGGAACCCGCTGGGTTATCTGTATGGGCGTGCACAAAGATAGCCTGATTTTGGCGGTGCGCACCCGCAAACAACGAGGAGCCGGCCAGTTGGTGCGAGATATTGTGGGGAATCAAGGTTCGGCGGGGGGGCATACCAATATGGCCGGCGGCTACATTCCGCTTAAAGGGCAAGACCCGGAAGCGTTGGCCTTACAACTCCGGCAGCGGGTGCTGGAATACCTGGAAATCCCGCCAGGAACCACCGGCAGGCCGCTTATTTAGGCTCCAAAGTTCCGTTTTGGACTCCTAAATCTTAGACCAAACTCATCAGCGAGGTAGTCACATGTGTTCCGATCATCGTCATGGCAGCCCCAGTGAGACGCTTGAAAATCTGCGCCAGCCCATGCCCCTGGGCCGCAAGCTTTATCTTTTCTTGCGTAATAATTGGCGCAAAATCCGCACCGGTTCAAGCTGCTGCGGCAATCACGGCGAACCCGGCTGCTGACGCCGCAAAGACACCCCGTGAGGGTGAACAGGGTCGCAGAAAAACAAAAAACCCCGTTCGGGCTCAAACGAGGTTTTGCCAATAAACTGAAGGGGTCAGATTAGGGTTGCACTTGGGTTAGCAGTTGATCGTTGGGGGTTTCAATGGTCTCTTGGTTACTCTTGTAGGTCAGTTGCATCTTAGCCGAATGCGAACAGCCGCCGTCAGAAAAACCTTCGTACCTTACCTGCGACTCGCTGACAACGGGTTCGACATGAATCGGCGCGGTTTCAAGGGTGACGGTCTTATCGCTCTGAGCTGCCGCAGGGTCAACTACCAGGGCAAAGACAGTCAGCGAAACCGCTACCAGGGCTACCAGGGTAACAGTCGCTACTAAAGGAACCAATATAAACTTCTTTTTCATGCCAGAACCTCCATTTCTACGACTAGCCAACTTTATTGAAACTTTGGTACTATAGGTGGCCCCACTATAAAAGGTCGACATTAACCTAAGATTAATACGGCATTCATAGCCAAGTTTTTAAGTGTACAGCGCCTGATTGTAGACCGCATGATTGCTCAACGTTCCGCCGCCCCAACGCCGTTACCGCCAGGATGGATCGAAAGGTCCCTGGGCGAATTGGCTCACCTGGTACGCGGCGTCACCTACCAAAAAGCCGAGGTCAGGCTGACCCCTAAAGCCGGTTACCTGCCCATTCTGCGCGCGGCCAACATTGGAGCCGCAGGGCTAGCCCTGACAAGCGACCTCGTCTATGTTCCCCAAGCTTATCTCAAACCGGAACAGCTTTTACAACCCGGCGATGTGATCATTTGCATGTCCAGCGGCAGCCAAGAACTGGTGGGCAAAGCGGCCCAATTGACCACGGCTTGGGCAGGCTCCTGCGGCGCTTTCTGCGCCGTAGCCCGCTTCAAGCCAGGGATCGATCCCGCCTTTGCGGGCCACTTTTTTCATTCCACCGGCTATCGCCGGTTCATCCAGGCCAGGTCGTCCGGGGTGAATATCAATAATCTCCGCTACAGTGACCTGGAACAACTGCACATCCCGCTGCCGCCGCTGCCTGAACAACAGCGGGTTGCCGCCGCGCTTAAACGTCACCTGGCCCGCCTCGACGCCGGAACTGCGGCGCTGCGACGGGTGCAGGCCAAGCTGAGCCGTTATAAAATAGCGGTTATCCAAACTGCTGTAGCGGGTCGCCTGGTCCCCCAGAACCCGGCAGACGAGCCTGCCTCCCAGTTGCTCCAGCGCCTCCCAGCAGAGCGTTCAACAGGCCGAGACTGCCCCCAGGATTTACCTCCCTTGCCGGAGGGTTGGGGCTGGGCTCCTCTGGCCGCCATCTCCGACGCCCTGGCCGGATATGCTTTCAGGAGTAGCGAGTACAGCGCCGCTGGTTTTCAAATTGTAAAGATGGGCAATGTGGGCCGGGGCAAATTGGACCTGGCCGAGAACCCCACTTTTATTGCTGCGGTTGACGAGAAAATCAAGAAAAAGTATCTCTTGCACAGGGACGACATCCTGATGACCCTCACCGGCACGCGCCGCAAGCGTGATTACGGCTTCGTCGCCATGGTCCAAGATGAGGAAGACTTGCTGCTCAATCAGCGAGTGGCCCGGCTCCGTTTTCGAGCGCCGCTCAACCCTCACTTTTTTTTGCTGGCCTTGCAGGGCAACTATTTTCAAAACCGCTTCTTCCAATACGAAACCGGCAACGTCGGCCAGGGCAATGTCAGGATGGCCGCGATTACCCAGGAAGCCGTCCCCATTCCCCCGCTGGCCGAACAAGCCCGCATCGTGGCCGCAGTGGAGCAGCGGCTGGCTGCCGTTGAACGACTCGAAGCGGCGGTCGAAACCAACCTCAAGCGCGCAGATCCGTTGCGGCAGGCTGTACTGGATCGAGCCTTCTCCGGACGGCTAGGGAAGTAATTTCTGGCAGCGGTCGGCGCTCAGAAGTCGGCGGTGGTCTGGAGGGGTGCGGTCTTGAGCGGGTCGAAAGGGAACACCGGCCCATCCAGGCAGGTCAGCCAGCCCTGGCCGACCTCGCAACTGCCACACAAACCGATGCCACAGCGCATGTGCGCCTCCCAGCCAAGCTGCACCGGCATGTTTTCGGCGGCGCAGCGAGCCGCCACAGCCGCCAGCATGCCCGTCGGCCCGCAGGCGTAGACCGCTGTAGATTTGGCCGGAGCGGCAGCCAGGGCCGGGGAAATGGCCTCGGTAACGCGGCCTGTGTGCCCTACCGAACCATCCTCCGTGGTCAGCCACAACGATACGCCCAGCGCCTCAAAATCTCGCACCAGGATTAAATCGGGACCGCTGCGCGCGCCGATGATCATCGAAACATGGTAGCCACTGGCCAGAGCACGGCGGGCCAAAAAGAGCAGCGGCGCGACCCCATACCCCCCGCCGATGAGCAGGAGTGACTCGCCAGGAGTCGCCGCAGCGGGGAGGTGATAGCCGTGCCCCAACGCCCCCCGAACCCACAACCAATCCCCTACCCGCAGTTGGTGTAGCGCCCGGCTGAAGGGTCCCACCGCCGCCACCGTCAGAGTAATCGGGTCGGCCCCGGCCAGACTGAAAGGTTTATCCTCCAAACCGGGCAGCCAGACCATGACAAATTGGCCCGGTTCGGCTGTCAACGCGCCGGCCAAAACAAAGGTTTTGGTATAGACATTCTCGTTGCGGATTTCGCTGATTTTCAACGCCTGGGGTAAGCACATCTGACCGGTCATGTTTGACTCACTGCCGGCTGCGGCCGCGCATGGCTTCGATGGAAGGGAGCTGATGCTGGGTCATAAAATCGACCAGTTCCTGGCCAATCTCTTGTAAGGCCGACACGCCCCGCTGGTACACCGCCGAGCCAACGCCGACCAGGCTGGCCCCGGCCATGAGCATTTCGGCGGCATCCCGGCCGGTGGAAACGCCGCCGGTGCCGATAATCGGCACAGACACGGCCTGGGCAATCTCGTAGACGCAGCGCAGGGCAATCGGTTTTAGCGCCGGGCCGGAGATACCGCCAACCCGATTGGCGAGGATGGGCCGGCCTGAAACCGCGTCAATCACCATGCCCGGCATGGTATTGATGGCCGTGATGGCGTCGGCCCCGGCCTCGACGACCGCTGCCGCAATCCGGGCGATGTCGGGTACATTGGGGGCCAGCTTGAGGCTGACAGGGCAGGTCACCGCTTGTTTCACCGCCGCCGTGACCGCCGCCGCGCTTTCGCAGGCGCCGGCGAAGGGCGTGCCAAACTCGTCGCCCACGTTGGGACAGGAGATGTTAACCTCGATCAAATCGGGCTGGCTGGCGGCGATTGTTTGGGCCACCTGGGCAAACTCGGCTACGGTGCCGGCAAAGATGCTGGCAATCAGCGGCACGCCCAGCGGCTGCAAGCGTGTTCGCGTTTCGGCCAGGAGGTGGGCTTCTGCGGCCGCACCGGGGTTGGTCAGGCCAATGGCGTTGATGATGCCCCCGCCAAAATCAAGCGCGACCGGATTGGGATGGCCCAGGCGCGGAGTCGGGCCGCAGCTTTTGGCAGTGACCATGCCCGCCCCATGCTGCGCCGCTCGCACCAACAAAGCCGGGCTGGTACCGATAATCCCGGAGGCCAGCACCAGAGGCGTATGCAGATGAAAGCCCAAAAACTCGCAGGCCAGTTTAGGGTTGGGGCTGGCGCTGCTCATCCAGATACCTTTCCACGGTGGCAACTTGCTCCGCCGAAATGCGGCCGGCCTGGTGCAGCACCGTCAGGATTTCAGATAACTTCAGCACCGCATGCAAACGATAGCCGGCCTCGGCCAGGTTTTTGGCCCCGGATTGTTCCCGGTCAATCAGTACGGCCACATCGGCGACGACCAGCCCGGCGGCGGTCAACGTTTCAATCGCCTTGAGGATGCTGCCGCCGCTGGTGATCAGATCCTCAATCACCACCACCTTTTGCCCAGCCGCAAAGACGCCTTCTATTGTTTTGCCCGTGCCGTAGGCTTTGACTTCCTTGCGTGGATAAATCAGGGGTTTATGGGCAGTCAAGGCCACGGCCGTGCCGATGGTCAGGGCAGCATAAGGTACCGCCGCCAGGTGGTCAAAGGTAAGCGGCTGCAGCAGGCCGGCGTAAGCCTGGGCAGCCTGGCTCAAAAGGGAGGGGCTGGCGGCCAGCCGCCGCAAATCAATGTAGATCGGGGACTGCACTCCCGAAGCCAGGGTAAATTGGCCAAACTGGATGCAACCGACCTCATGCAGTTGCAGAATCAAATCGAGGTGGGGCGCGGGGGGAAAATTTGGAGATGAGGCGCTTAAAACCGCCCGCGCCTGATTGATTTCAGCCCACAGCGACCGGGCGGCCTCACGCGGGTTGTCCGCATAAATGACGGCCCGCGAAACAGGGACAATCAAGCC
>CAZRYD010000181.1:0-13340 GCA_964604225.1 uncultured Caldilineaceae bacterium | reverse complement strand
CAAGTCGTCAGCGGTTCAGATTCCGTTTACAAAAAGGGCAAATTCGGTTACAATAGAGGCAGAACTTTCCGTGTGGGAGGTTTGGAGAATGAACTTTCCGTCCTATGTCATCGGACGGAGGTGACGGTGCGATGACATCGGGCCGAGCCTTCGGGCTACAAATTGTTGGGCGGCTAATGTAAGCTATCGAAAGGTATAAATTCACACAACAAGAAAGGAGACCTATATGACATATAATCTTGCTTGCATAGGACCGAGAAAGCAATCGGGCACTACCATATCTGCGCAAACGACTGAGGTTATTAAACCATTCGTACAAAGGAGATTGACATGATGAACCCAATGATGAACCCAATGAGTATGTTCTTTACATCAGGCGACAGGGTCTGTGATTGTCAGGGGCCTGCTATCCACAAAGTTCCGCGTATGCCCATAATGATTGACCAAGCCAAAGCGAATCCAATGGACGTCCGCGAATTCACTGGTCGACCACTACACACGGTATTGGATGACGATGCACTAAATAACAAGATGCTTCAGATATTTACAAGCAAAGAGGCCGCTGAGACATTTGCCCGGAGCATCCCTACAAGAAAGACAAGAAAACAGTCAGCCGCTCCAAAGACTCAGGAGCAAGTCGGAACTTCCCAGTACGCGCTTACAGCCGGAGTTCCTCCTGACGGTGGGTATATCGAACTATATGAGCATGTAGATTTCGATGGGTGCTTATGGCGACTCTTGGAGTATAACAGTCACACTGTGGGTAACTATGGAAACCTTTGGGCTTGCGGTTTTTTATGGTGGGGTTGGAAGAATGCGAACAACACAGTATCGTCGTTTGATGTTAGAGTCAGTGCTGACTGGGTGACGTTTTTCGACGATGTGAACATCAACTTTAGCGGTAGCACATGGTGGGTACAAGGGGATGCCTGGGTTCCGAATTGTGTTCCGTTTGGTTGGAATGACCGGATTTCATCTCACCTTTTGTGGTATTTCGCTTAGTTGTATCAGTAGAAATATCTACAGGCCGCCCAAAACCGGCATGCAGGCGACGGGGCTACCGCCGCACCCGATAGAAGGTTCAGACGGTTTCAGCGGGTCTTGCCCGCTAAGTCTGCGGTAAGCTCGTCTTACGCCTAATGTCGAATCGTTGGGCGACATATTGCTTGGCAGACTTTATAAGGAGGTGGTGGGTGTATGTAGTAAAACATTCAGTTCTATAAGTAACAAACGCCTAATAAACCAACACCAAGAAGAAGGAGGCTAACTAATGGCAATTCAAGACGGTGATTTGATTAAGGGAACTCCATCTGAAGTTTGGCTGATCGAATACGGAACCCGGCATTGGATTCCTGACCCACCGACACTACTAGCGACATGGGACTGGGCAGATGTTAAAGTGGTCCCCGACAGTGACGTGATGGCAATTCCGCGAAGCTATGATTTAACGTCAGCCCTTAAAATAAATAGCGGAAACTATGGCTGGGCAGTGGTTAACCAGCGAAAGCCAGTGCCTGGTTGGTTCGGGGCAGAAGACCAGGGAGCGGGTATCGTTATTGCAGATATCAATGGCAGTGGGAGACCGGACCTAGTTGTGTTCCATTTGGACAACCCAGGAGGCGAAAATCACGGTTACTATCGGATTGGCTGGGACTTAGATGTCAATGGTAATGTCACTGGTGGGTGGAGCGGCATTATATCCATTCCAGGTTGGTTTGGGGCAGAAGACCAGGGAGCGGGTATCACTATTGCAGATATCAACGGCAGTGGGAGACCAGACTTAGTTGTGTTCCATTTGGACAACCCAGGAGGCGAAAATCACGGTTACTATCGGATTGGCTGGGACTTAGATGTCAATGGTAATGTCACTGGTGGGTGGAGTAATGTAATGCCTGTGCCCGGCTGGTTCGGAGCGGAAAATCAAGGCGCAAGTATCACCATTGCGGATATCAGCCGCAATGGTCAATATGACTTGATCGTGTTCTCTATAGATAATCCAGCGGGCGAGAATCGCGGTTACTACCGGATTGGCTGGAACTTAGATGTCAATGGCAACGTCACCGGTGGATGGAGCAAGGTCAAGCCTGTACCCGGTTGGTTCGGGGCAGAAAATCAGGGGGCCGGCGTTGCGACTTTTCTTAATTATGGCACCAATGCCATTGTGATCGTCCATGTGGATAATCGGGCTGGTGAGAACGCCGTGTATCACCGCGTTACGGATTTAGATCGGAGAGGGAACACCATTGCCGGCTGGTCACACCCTCTTCCATTGCCAAATCCTTCCGGAGTCGGTTGGGAAACTCAGGGAGCAGCGGTCGCTGCCGGTTATATAACAGGCCGGAATAAACCAGATTTGGTCGTCTTTTTCATTGATAACCCATCGGGGGCGAACGGGGGTTACTATTTCCTTTCAGAAATTCTAGTAGGCGTTCCATAGCCTCGTGTATGGGGGTTCAGTTCTTGATTCTGCATTGCCTAACACTCACGTGGAGTGGGACGGACGTGCCTTAAATGGCGCACTCCTCACGCGCCCGCGGGAAAGCCGCACGCTGGCAAATATGGGGAATTGACCCATTGCGACAACGGTAAGGGAGAGGTTCTGCCTCTCCCCTACTGTAATTGAAGGTTGGTTTGCCTGCAAAGTTTGAGTAAATTGAAACTGTCCGTACCCACGACCCCGGCACCGTGCCTCCGCTGGTTGAGGCTGGTTTTCCATTTGTATGTTGTCTGTTAGTGGAGGTAGAATGGTGCGACCTGAAGTCGCTTGAATGATTGTCTGGCAAGAAATTGACCAGACCTGTTGTTCCATCAGCAGTACCCTACGAGGTAAGACGGCCAGGCAACAAACCGTTAAATAGCCCTCGGACAATGTATCCCACAGTCAAAAGCTGGCACTTGAACCGTGAGGTTAAAGTGTATCTACCAACCTCAGGTGGAGCGGGGCTAGGGTGGATGGTATGGTTAGCAGAAGCGAACCCTTGATAAACGTCGTCACTACGAACAAGCCAAAGAGGTTGACAGGCTTGAACCAAAAGGTAATGTAGCAGGTACAAGGGGTCGTTCTTCCCTTGTCATGGACATAAATGCTACCGGCGAAAAGAGGGAACCTAACCCATTGTTGTCATTTGAGCGGAACAGGGTAAGCCTGTATCTCTCCCGAAAGGGTAGGAAAGTTGTAAGACCGCCCGAAGGGGATGCAGGTAAAGGATGCTGGAAAAAGCGAAGGCCGTTCGGTAATGGAACGGATAGAGGTTGAAATATGACCTTACGCGAAAGCGGGCTGACTTCCAGCGGGTCTTTCATCACGAGAAAATTTGGCTAACTATCCTTAAAGCGGGAGAGTAGATGACGACAGGCAAAGACCTGCTGGTGCGCCCGCTCGTCAGGAAACTGATGTGGTAGCCCCAAATGGGTATCGTGAAAGTAACATATTTTTGTTACTGCGTTCTTAACGGGGCGTTTGAGAGGCCTGAGCCGGATGCGGGGAAACTTGCACGTCCGGTTCTTAGGGGAGGGGGCGGTGGCAACATCGCCTCCTTACCCGACTATGGCGAGGTTGGTTGTGCAATCGACGGTGGTTTCAATCCGGTGTTGCCGCCCAACAAGCGGTTGGTGTGTCCTGCAAAGTCATCGTCTGCTTGCCGGCCCCAGGGGAGTCCGGTCGTGGTAGGGGTCAGGCCGCCACGTAGCAGGCCCCTGGCGGCAGTGCAGCCGGGTGACTGGCTGTGCTGAAGCGTTGTAACTCCTTGAGAAAAGGAAGCAAAGTCACAGCCCGTAACATAACGTGAATCCCTTCGACAAGCTCAGGACAGGCTTGCAGCGTCGAAATGTTAGCCCGACAGGGAAAAAGAGGGAGCCGAGCTTGTCAACGAAAGCGAAGGCCAGGGAAACGGCGAAGAACCTGAACGAGCAACCGCGAAGAATCGTTCGGACCTGCCCCCCGGAGGGGGGTGAAAGCTCACGACGAAACCCTCCGGCGTAGGGAGAGCAGGACCCCGCAGGGGGCATGTGTGTGGGGATAGGAGACGATAGAACAGGAGAGGTCTCACTTGGTTGGTTGTCCACAGCTTGATGACCTGTTCGATAGACTCAACGGACATTGATTAGCGTTCCCCTTTCTCGCTTTGCGGATTTTGCCAATAAAAAACGGCCACCCCCAACCAAAAAGGTCAAAGATGGCCGCTTGTAGTTTACAGAATCATCAAGATTTGTGTAAAATAACCGCAGCCTCCCAGACTATCCAAACAGTTTGGGGTCAGCCGCCTTTGGGTGCTCCAGCACCTAGGGGCGGCGCATTTTCAATTGGTTGGCTCAACAATACACCGTCTACGGAATCTTCGTCAAAAATCTAGTGAGGTTTTGATTTGGTGGGCGGTGTCAAGGTAAGCAATAAAAAGAGGTTGACATGAACCAAGAAAAAATTTGGCGTGAATTTGCCGCTTTACCCCCCGAAGCCCAACAACTTGTCGTTGATTTCATTGCTTTTTTGCAAACCCGCTATAAACAGACCCGTTCCGGTAAAAAAGTAAAGCCAGCCAGTAACTTGGCTGATGAAGCGTTCATTGGTATCTGGCGTAATCGCACAGATATGCAGGATAGTAGCGCATGGGTTCGCAATGTTCGGGAGCGTGAATGGATAAGGGCTCATGACTGATTTGGTGCTTGTTGATACCGACGTGTTGATTGATGTTGGCCGTAGCATAGCCGAGGCCATTACTTGTTTACAACAAATTGAGCAACAGGCATCTCCGACGATAAGTGTTGTTACACAGATGGAGCTTATTATTGGTTGTCGGGATAAAGCAGAACTTCGTACGGTGGGACGTTTCTTACAGCGATTCCAAACTATCAAACTGAATGAGTCTATCTCTGATGTAGCCATTGATTTATTACGCCGTTACCGTTTGAGTCACGGCTTACTGATAGCTGATGCACTCATTGCCGCTACTGCTATGTCTTTAGATAAGCCTCTCATTACAAAGAATCAACGGGATTATAGATTTATCGCAGGTCTACGCTTGCTTGCGTACCCAATGCCGTTTGTTCCCTAACTTTCGGCCCAAAACGCCGCCCAATCAGGGCTTCCTAAGAAACTGTCACCGTCAACCCTGTTCGCGGACGTGGGACAGACAGTTTCTCTGGTAGGGAATGCTGCCGCCGGGGGCATGGGATGTTGCACCTGACCGCCAGGACTTGGACATTTTTTGTGGATGAATTTGGTACTTGAGCCAGCCTGTGGGCGAAGTCTGCATAGCGGCGGTTGAAGCGGGAGGTGTTAGGCTTTCAATCTTGAAATTGAGTTCAGGTATGATCCCTCTGTTACCCTACCAGCAGCTTGTTTTCGCATCTCCTCTCAGCAAAGAGGAGGTCATACGCCGATTGACCCTTGAGGTGGCGAAACCCCGCTCAGGCTTGCAATGGTTTGAAAAAAGGACAGAAAAGTTCGAGGGGACAGTATCCGAAGCGGGTTTCCAAATCCACCGGATCATCCGCTACCGCAATTCCTTCCTACCGGTCATTCACGGGCGCTTCTCCCCGTTTGGGCCGGGGGTGCGGATCGAGGTCACCATGAAATTACATCTCGTCGTGTTGGCCTTTAGCCTCATCTGGCTCAGCCTCGTCGGAGGCCTGGCGGTAGTGGCCATCCCTCAGATGCTGACCACAGGCAGAGTTGAGGGCGGGGCAGCCGTCCTGGGGGGCATGCTGGTCTTCTTTTACCTCATGGTGACGATTGGCTTCGGGATCGAGGCGAATAAGGCCAGTAAGTTGCTGAGCCGTATATTCGAAGCGGATGATGCCCGTCTGAAGAAAGCTTAACCAGAGCAAGCTGGAGAGCCGCTTACTCTTTCTTGACGGCTTCAATCAGGCTTTGCTTGAGGTCCCATAAGCGCTGGCTGAGCGAGACGTGGTAGATATGGGGGTTGGTTAGCCGCCTGACGCCGGGGTCCAGCTTGTCTATATCGGCTTCGCGCCGCCGCCGCATCGCTTCGATGGACGGCAGTTCATACACCAGCTTGCCCTCACGCAGAATATCTACCAGGAGCGGTTCAACTTCGGCCAGGTTCTGCGGGTCAAGTATCCGATACTGGGTGTGATCCGAGGGATGGCGCAAAACTATCCGGGGCGTTTGGCCGGGGTTCTCGTCTTCCAGGCCGAGCAGATCGGCAGTGGCTTTGCCCCGCTGGTCATAGAGCCGCCAAACGTGTTTGTAGCCCGGATTGGGCGTCTTATTAGGCGACTCAGAAATCTTGATGGCCGGCTTCCATTCATCATTATCACAAACCGCCACCAATTTGTAGACCCCGCCCAGCGCCGGCTCGCCCTGCGAGGTAATTAGCCGCGTTCCCACCCCATACACCAGCCGCTTCAGCAGATGATCAGGCTCGACCCCGTAGCGGGCGGCCTCCTGACCAATCTGGGTGACAATTTGCCAGATAATCAACTCGTCCAGATCGTTGGAGAGGATGATGGAGGCGTCGGCAAAACCGGCTTCGTCCAGCATCTTGGCCGCCTGAATACTGAGATAGGCCAAATCCCCTGAGTCGAGCCGAATGCCGACCGGCTCGTGGCCTTTACGGCGCAATTCTTCAAAGACTTTTATGGCGTTGGGGACGCCGCTCTGCAAGGTATCAATGGTATCGACCAGCAGGAGGCAGTCATCGGGATACAGGTCGGCGTAGGCCCGAAAGGCCTCAAGTTCACCCAGCCCCAGGGTAATGAAGAGCTGGACCAGGCTGTGGGCGTGGGTGCCTTTAGGGGTATACCCCAGCACGTGCGACGTGCCTACATTAGAGCTAAAGTCAGCGCCGCCGATGAGGGCCGCGCGGGTGCCGGCATTGGCGCCCTTCTCGTGCCCGCGCCGCAGACCAAACTCCAGCAGCAGGTGGCCCTGGCTACTCTCGCGAATTCGCGCAGCTTTGGTGGCGATGAGGGTTTGGTAATTAAGATGGTTAAGCAAGGGCGTTTCTAGAATCTGAGCGATAGCCAGAGGACCCTGCACGACCGTCAACGGGACATGCGGGTGAACCACGCGCCCTTCGGGAATGGCTCGCATGGTGATACCGTCAAAAGTGCCCGGCGAGGTACTGCGCAGCCAGGCCAGGAAATCGTCGGCAAAAACTCGCGTTCCGGTACGACCTTCTTGACCGCGCAGGTACTCGATGTCCTCATCACGCACGTGGGCCTGGTGCATCCAATCCAGCAGCCATTCCAACCCCGCATTGATGCAATAGCCGGCCTTGTGCAGGCCATAATCGGGATAGTCTCGGAAAAAATGATCGAATTGAACCTGTTTCTCATGCCAGCCCAATCGAAAATAAAGCTGGGCCATGGTAAACTGATACTGGTCGGTGAATAGGATCCCTTCCGCCGTTTGTCGCTCTGCTGGTTTCATCATCATACCTCCGCTTAAGAATCTAACTCCATTAGCCCAAGATTGCAACTATGCGGTCAAAATCTGCGCTGGATTGCCCTAAATCTTTACCGAATCTTCATCAAGACTTCAAGCAAGCTTTAAGTTGACCCGGTATCCTGAGAGTGAAATTGAAAAGGGTCTGTCCCAATTTTTGGGCAATCAGACCTGACAGGTTTTAAAAACCTGTCAGGTCTCCTAAAATTTGAGACGCACCCAATTGAAAATTTGTCATTGAAATTAAACGATTTCTCCGCTATACTCTCAATAATTCCGTCATACCAGTATCAGCAGGGGGTAACTTTGAGTCAACTAATCCGCAGTATTAATCTGACCTGGAAATGCGCCTTTTTCGCCTCGGCGGGATGGCTGTTAGTTATGGGCCTGGGCGTCTTGATTATGACCGGGGTGAGTGCGTGCAGCTCCGGCAGTAAAGCCGCTCGCGACATCACCCTGGCTCCCCAGGCACAGATGCCCGACTTTGTGCAGACAGCCCCGGCCAATGTGCAAGAGGCTTACCGTTTCGCCGCCGCTAACCCCGACATCTTGAAGCAAATGCCTTGCTACTGCGGCTGCGGCGGCGTCGGCCATACCAGTAACATTGATTGTTACGTCAAAGTTTTTAAGGCCGATGGCAGTGTGGCCGAGTGGGACAACCACGCCGCGCTTTGAACGATTTGCGTAGACATCACGCGTGACGTGATGCGCATGTGGCGGGAAGGGGAAGAGTTGACGACGATTCGCACCTATATTGATAAGGAATACAGCCGCTTCGGCCCGCCCACCGATACGGAGCCGGTCCAATCTGGCAGCCAATGAGCCATCCAAACAATTTGGGCAGGAACCTGTTTCTCCTGATTATGGCCGCGCTGGGCGTCGCCATCCTGCTGGCGCCCTGGCCCTTTCGCCCCGCCCCGCTGACGCGCCACTTTACCATCGACAGCCGCCAGTTTGCCTATGAGCCGGGCACATTGCAGGTCAACCAGGGTGACACGGTGGTCATCACCCTGACGGCCTCGGATGTGGTCCACGGCTTGTATCTGGACGGTTATGGCCTGGAGACGCGCGTGGAGCCGGGCCAATCGCAAACCCTCCAGTTTGTGGCCGACAAGCCCGGCAAATTCCGCTATCGCTGCTCGGTTAGCTGCGGCACGCTGCACCCCTTTATGATTGGCGAACTCATTGTTGGCCCTAACGCCACCTTTGGCCGGGCGGTAGCGCTGCTGGCGCTGGTAGTTGTCGGGGTAATAATCTACCTGCGGCGTTTCCCCCTCCGCGAACCAGGTGAAATAAGCGCATGATCCAGCCAAATCGGATTGACCTTTTAACCAAAATACCCCTGCTTAAAACCATGCTCAAATCGCGGCTGTTTCAACCGGCGCTCATGCTGGCGACCCTGTTTTTCTTTGTTTTCGCCATCCTGACCGGTCTATTTGGTACGCCGGCCGGAGCCAAAAACTTTAGCATCATCTACATCTGGATTGTCTGGTGGGCGGTGCTGATTATCATTATGGTTCCCTTCTTCGGGCGCTTGTGGTGTACCGTCTGCCCTATTCCTGGCCCCGGCGAGTGGTTGCAGCGACGCAGCATCATTTACAAGCGCTTCCCCCAATTGATGAGTCTGCGCCGGCGCTGGCCTCGTCGCTTCAAAAATATCTGGCTGCAAAACTTTGGCTTTCTGGGGGTGGCCTTGTTCAGCGCCATCATCTTGACCCGCCCCTCGGTAACCGCCTGGATGCTGTTGAGTTTTCTCCTGCTGGGAGTGGTTCTCAGCGTCTTTTACGAAAACCGGGTCTTTTGCCGCTACGTCTGCCCGGTGGGGGGCTTTATCGGTCTCTATTCCCTAACGGCGACCGTCGAACTACGGGTCAAGGATGCCCAAATTTGCAAGGATCACCCGACTAAGGATTGCGTAGTCGGCACCGGCAACAGCTACGGCTGTCCCTGGCTGGTCTTCCCCGGCAACCTGGAACGCAACACCTATTGCGGCCTGTGTACCGAGTGTCTCAAAAGTTGTCCCCGCGATAACATTGCCCTTAACTTGCGACCCTTCGGCACTGACCTGCTGGTAGCCAAAGGCCGCAGCCTGGACGAAGCCTACAAAGCCTTCATCATGCTCGCTTGCGCCCTGCTCTATTCGGCGGTGCTGCTGGGGCCGTGGGGCTGGCTGAAGGGGTGGGCCAATATGGACACCTGGGGACAGTGGGCCTTGTACACCGCCGGCTTTTTAGGAGTCAATCTGCTGGTCCTGCCCGGCTTATTCTGGCTGGCGGCGGTCGGGGCACGCGCATTGGCCCGGCTGGAGATTTCGCCCCGGCAAGCTTTTGTAGATTATGCCTATACCCTGGTACCGTTGGGGTTGATGGGCTGGATTGCCTTTAGTTTTGCCTTTGTCTTCGTCAACGGCAGCTATGCCCTGGCGGTGCTGTCTGACCCCTTTGGTTGGGGTTGGAATCTATTCGGCACCAAAGATGTCCCCTGGATACCTTTCCTGCCCGACCTCGCCGCCGCTTTGCAGGTAGCGGTTTTGCTGGTGGGCCTGGCTTTTTCCATCACGACCGCCTTTCGCATTGGCCGCCAGCACGCCCAAAGTGACACTCTAGCCTGGCGTGGAACTTTGCCGGTGGCTGCGTTTCTCTCGGCTGTCACCCTGGCGTTTTTGAAATTGTACTTGGGGTAAAAGAAGGGTAGTAGGGAGTAGGAAGTAGGGAGTAAAGTAGCATAACACCCCGCGCCTCTGCTCTCCTGCTGTTTGCTATGATGAATGAACGTAACCTTGAACGTCTAGCCCTAATCACCCTGGCCCTCATCCTGATTGGTCTGCCCCTAGCTGTTTTTGGCTACCAGTATGGCCTGCGTCCGGCTCTGAGTGGGGGGCGAACTATTGACATTCTGGCGGCAGCCCCGGAAGCAGGCGGCTTTCAGCCCGATAGCATCGCCGTGCAAAAAGGGGAAAAGGTCCGTTTACGCTTCAGCGTACCCGATGTTACCCACGGCGTGGCCATTGCCGGGCTGGGGGTGGATGTGGGGCAGATTGACCCAGGCCAGGTTAAAGAGGTCGAGGTTGTATTCGCCGAGCCGGGGGTCGTCACGTTTTATTGTAATACCTGGTGCAGTCCCAACCACTGGCGCATGCGCGGCACGATTACGGTGCTTGATCCCGCCGATCCGCAGGCTCACCTGCAGGCCAATTCCGGCCCCGATCCGGTGATCGAGTCCCTCATCGCTCGGAAGGTTAACATTGATGCCCCTCGTCAGGCCAGCGTGATACCCGCCACTCGGCCCTCCTTTGACCAGGGCCAGGCCCTGGTTGAAAAATATCGCCTGGCTTTACCGGCCAGTTTGTTCGAGGCTGAGTGGCTGCGGCGGCACAGCCCGGCCGAAGCTTATCTTTTGCTCCAGGAGGAGCCGCCTCAGCTCACCGAGGCGCAACGCTGGGACATCGTCGCCCATCTTTGGACAGCTTCTCGCCTGACGGACGACCTGGCCTGGGCGCGCCAGGAATATACCAAAAACTGCGCCGCCTGCCACGGCGAAACCGGCCAAGGGGATGGCCCGGCTGCGGCCGCAATCAACGCTCAACTCCAGACCAGCGCGATGACAAACATGACTCATCAGGTGACTTCCTTCGCCCCTTCGCCCCAAACAATGGCGGCGACGCCGGACATTTATTACGCCAAGCTGCGCCGGGGCGGGATGGGTACCTCTATGCCCGCCTTTGGCTCCATTTTTGACGAAGCCGAAACCTGGAAACTGGTAGGATATTTGTGGTGGTTAACCTTTACTCAGGCGGAACCGCCGCCAGGAGAACACGAACATTGACCAAAACTCTTTGCGCTTCCCTTCTTCTCGGAATGGCCCTGTTGTTACTTTTAAGCTGCGGCGGGCCGCAACAGCCCACCATTGGCACGCCCGGCCAGGTCAGCCTGGCCTTTTTTTACACCGAGGCTTGAGCGCCTTGACAGCGCATGGAACTCGTCGTGAACGAGCTTGAGACCAAATACGGTGATCGGGTGGCCTTCAGCCGCATTGATGCCCGCAGCCAATTGGGCCAAGAAGCGTACGATTTCTACAAGCTGCGGGGACACCCCATTGTGGCGATTTTGGATGAGCAGGGCCGCTTAACCGCCCAAATTTGGGGCGAGCGACCCATTCAGGAAATTGAAGGGTCGCTTCAAGAAGCGTTAGCTCACTAACACCGGGATTTCTAAAATTGGGCTTTGACGGCCAACCGGGCTCGATCCAGAATGACGATTTGTTGGCGATTGACCTGGATCAGTCCCTCCTCGGCCAGGCTGCGCAGGGCGCGATTGACCACGTCGGGTACGGTTCCCAGGCGCGCCGCCATCTCCGCTTGCGTAGCCCATTGATGGCGAGGGATAACGGTTTGCTGGTCATCAGCAAGCTGCAGCAGCAACAGTTTAGCCAGCCGTCCCGTCACCGAGCGCAGCGACAGATCTTCAATCAGGGAAATGGTGTGGAGTAGCCGGCCGGCCAGCGCCTTGATGACCAGCCGGGCCATGGCCGGATAACGATCCAACAGCGTCAGCAGGGTTGATTGTGGAATGACCCATAACTCGCACGCTTCCTGGGCAACAAGGGTCGCAGGTGGGGGTTGTTCGGCAAAAATCGGGGCAATATTGATCGGCTGGCCCGGCCCCATAAAATCGAGGATTTGTTCCCGCCCTTCGGGTGACAGCTTGACCGCTTTCACCCAACCGCGATGAACCAGATAAAAGGTTTCGGACCGGTCACCTTCCAAAAAAATAACCTGGCCAGGACTGTAAACGCGCAACTGAGTTGCCGCCAGCAGTTCATCCCAACCGGTTTGATCCAATACGGCGAACCAGGAAATTTTGCTTAAATCGGCTAACGGGTCAGGGGCTTGGCCAGACATCAGCCTCTCCTATGCTGCCCCGTATGATATACCGCGTCCCGTTGCGTGTCAATGTGTAGAAGCTAACAACGGCATGGTTCACCGATTATTTCCCGCTAGCTCCTCAAAAAAGTTCCTTTCTGCCCCGTGCAACAAATCTTGCCCTGGGGCTGTAGGGAGCACCGCAGAGTCAAGCCGGGTTTCTGCCAGCCGGAAATATTCCATTCCCAGGAACAGGCGCTGCTTTTCCTCCGGCGCAGCCAGAATGGGAGAGCTGTTTATCTGGGTGCGGTGGCAGCGGATGGCGGCCAGTTTTGCTTCCCACACAGCCGACACGTCTACTGTCAGCGTTATTGCCTCGTCGGGCACGGTGTGCAAATGAGATAGGTCCAGTACCTCGGCCAAACTGCGGGGGACGACAATATGATACAACCAGGCCGCGGCCTGAGGCGACAATCCCTGGGCCTGGTGCTCGGGGTAAGCCGCAGGATCGGCTGCCTGCCAAAAGGCCGCCCCAGTCCAACGACTGACCGCAACGTGGTCAGGATGGCCGGAGACGCCATCGGGCGACCAGGTGAGCAGCGCGAGGGGGCGTAGGTCTCGGATAGCCCTCACGACCTGTTCGATAGCCTGGAGCTCATCTACTTGAGCCAGGGTTCCATCCCGATAACCCAGAAAGCGGGGCGGCTCGATGCTCAGGGCGGCGCAGGCGCAACGCAATTCAGCCTCACGAACCTGCCCCAGTTCGTCTGGTTGGCATAGCGGCGGGTCGCCGCACGAGCCAGCCTCACCCCGCGTAGCGCATAAGACCGTCACACGCACACCTCGCCGGGCCAGCAGAGCTAAGGTTCCACCGCAGCGGAAGGTTTCGTCGTCAGGATGGGCGAAGACAGCCAGCAATCTTGGGGTCTCATTCATATTTGGCTATGTCCGATCCATGCGCCGTTGATAGCCGAGGACCAACAGTGACACGGTGACCACTGCCGCCACTACGTGCAAAAAGGCGGCGACGCTGCTGGCCCGCAGCGATTTATTTGGCCCCGGTAAAATGTA
>CAZRYD010000180.1:12266-13380 GCA_964604225.1 uncultured Caldilineaceae bacterium | reverse complement strand
CTGCCGGTTGAAAAATTGATGGGCCCGGCCATCGTCCTTGATTTTCGCAATAAAGGTGTCAACGAAGCGATAACTTTGGAAGAAATAAAAGCCGCCGGGGACATCCAGGTGGGCGACCGAGTTTTAATCTTGACGGGGCGACATACCCAATACCGTACCCCTCAATCCCACGACCGGCCCTACATTACGGAAGAGGCGGTGCGCTGGCTGGTCGAAGATCGGAAAATCAACTGCCTGGGGACCGACAGCTCCGGCTTCGAGGTCCGTGGGGTCAGTCACCATCCCAATCATCGCTTGCTGAACAACGCCGGCGTCCCGGTCCTCGAATGTCTGAATAATCTGGTTGAACTACGACAGCAGCGCATCTTTTTGATTGCTCTCCCCTGGCCGGTGATTGGCCTCGACGCCTGTCCGGTGCGGGCTATCGCCATTGAACCGGAGGTGTGAGATGTCAGGCCAAATCAGGCTCGGCGCAGCCCTGTTTAACGGCGACCACGGGCGGCTGGCCGAAGAAGTGGCTCGCCTCGAAGCGGCCGGCCTGGATTTCCTCCACCTGGATGTGTTCGACGGCCATTTCGTGTCGGACCTGGGCTTCCCACCCCGGACCATCGCCGCGCTGCGTCCGCTGACCAGGCTGCCCTTTGAGGTTCACCTGGGCGCGGTTGACCCTCTGCGCTTCGTACCGCACTTGGCCGAAGCGGGTGTTGACCTGATCATTTTTCACGTCGAGAGCGTCGCCATGCTTTATGAGGCCATTTTTAACGTGCGCGAGCACAACGTCAAGGTGGGCCTGGCTGTGACTCTAGGGACGCCGGTGACGGCGCTGGAGCCGGTCATCAGCCGGATTGAGGCTGTGCTGCTGCTGTCGCGGGTTACTGGTGAGGGCACGCGGGGCGCGTCTTTTGACCCGCTGGTGCTGCCGCGCGTGCGCCGGGTGCGGGAAATGGTCGAGACTGCTGGCGCAACCGTGGATATTCAGGTGGCCGGTGGAGTCAAACGCGACCATATCCCGGAGTTGATCGCGGCTGGCGCGACAACGTTGGCCATGGGCGGGGGCATTTATAAAGTGCCCGACATGGCCCGTGAAGTGGCCGAAATGCGGGCGCTGGCGGTT
>CAZRYD010000180.1:0-12166 GCA_964604225.1 uncultured Caldilineaceae bacterium | reverse complement strand
CCGGCTCAATTGAAGATGATGAAGCCAACAGCTTTCGTAATCAACACGGCCCGCGGCCAATTGGTGGATGAAGCCGCTCTTGCCGCCGCTTTGCGCCAGGGTCGGCTGGCCGGAGCCGGGATTGATGCCTTTGTCAACGAACCGCCGGTGAGCAGCCCACTGCTGGAGCTTGAGAACGTGGTCTTGACCCCTCACCTGGGGGGACGGACGCTCGATGGGCAGCGCCGTATGGGCGAGCTGGTCATCGAAAATTGTCTGCGCGCACTGCGCGGGGAACCGCCGTTGTACCAGGTAGATTAGTAACTTAGAAATTGTATCCTTGCTCATTGGGCAAGAAAATTAGACAGGATTTACAAGATTTACAGGATTAAATTTCAGAAATCTTGTTAATCCTGTTAATCCTGTCGAAAATCTTATTTGGCTCTGGCTTGTTCAGGTTAGGAGAGGAAGGAGAAAGATAAATGACGAGTACACTGCCCTTGTTAGAACGTCTCTTTTCGCTTAAGGGTAAAACTGTTCTTTTAACGGGTGCTTCCGGTGGAATCGGCCAGGTGTTGGCAGTGGCTTTAGCTGAAGCAGGGGCAGCTATAGGCGTGCATGGCCGTGACCTGGAGCGGGTCAAAGAAACCTGTACCATGATTGAAGAGATCGGGGGGCAGGCTGTGCCGCTGATCGCCGATTTGGCCGAGGTGGAGGCATGCCGCAAATTGGTGGCCGAGGCTCACGAAGCTTTGGGCCGCCTGGACATCCTGATTAACTGTGCCGCGACAAACCGGCGCAAACCGATTACCGAGGCCACTCCAGATGATTTTGACACCATTGTCGCGGTCAATCTGCGCAGTGTTTACTTTCTCAGCCAGGCGGCGCATCCCATTATGGCCGCCCAGGGCGGCGGCAAGATCATCCATATTGGCTCGCTCAATACCTTCTATGGCCTGGATACGGTCTCGGTCTATGGCTTGAGCAAGGGCGGGGTGGCCCAATTGACCAAGGTTATGGCGGTGGAGTGGGCTGCTGATAATATCCAGGTCAACTGTGTGACCCCCGGCTTTATGCTGACGCCGCTGTCCAAACCCCTGTGGGAGGATAAGCAAAAAGTTCGCTGGTTTAAGAGCCGTATCCCGGTTCGCCGGCCCGGAGCGCCGGAAGAGCTGGTCGGAGCGGTCCTGCTGCTGGCCTCGGCTGCTTCATCTTACATCACCGGCCAGAACATTGTGGTGGATGGGGGTGTCTTGGCCGGCGGCTCGTGGATCCGCGACGAAGCATGGGCTGAGGCAGAGTGAAGGAAGGAGGAACGGTGAGCCTGGCAGGAAAAGTCGCTTTGATAACCGGCGCCAGCCGGGGCATTGGGCTGGAAATTGCCCGCACCCTGGCCGGTCAGGGTATGATCGTCGCTATGAATGCTCGTTCGGACCGTGTTGAGGACGAGGCCGAGCAGTTGCGTCAAGAGGGCTTACAGGCGCAGGCTTTCATCGCCAATATCAGCCGCAAGGCCGAGGTCGAAGCGATGGTGGAGCGGGTTGAGAACGAGCTTGGCCCGCTGTGGCTGCTGGTGAACAACGCCGGTTTATTACGGACAGGCCCGACGGCTGAAATGAGTGAAGAAGCCTGGGACGAAACCTTTAATGTGGATACTAAAGGCGTTTTTCTGTGTTCGCAGGCGGCGATTCGGCGGATGATGCCCCGGCGGCAGGGGCGGATTGTCAACGTCTCGTCTATCGCCGGGGTGATTGTACGCACAGCCCAGATTGGGTACTGCTCGGCCAAAGCGGCGGTCAATCATTTTACCCGCTGCCTGGCCATCGAGATGGCCCCTTACGGCATTACAGTTAACTGCCTCTGCCCGGGCATGACCTGGACGGAGATGCTGGAGAAATCGGCTCAAGAGCGCGGCCTCGACTTGGCGGCGATGGTTGCGCTGATTCCGGCCGGCCACATGGCTGATCCCAAAGATCATGCCCACCTGATCACCTATTTTGCCTCAGAAGAAGCAGGTCACGTGACGGGTCAGATTGTGTGTGTGGATGGGGGACAGAGCCAGTTTATGCCGCTGATGGCCCAGCGTAGTTGAAGATTACCCAAGCGAGTGGCTAAACTTGACCAGCTTCGCACTCTGGTTTATAAGGAACGGAAATACGTCTGATACCATCCAAATGAAAGGGATTATTCATTCTCTATGATCACACAACCCACTGTATTCCGTGCTGTTGGCTCAAAACAGAAGCTGGTTGATCGCGTTGTATACGCGCTGGAAGAACTTATCATCAGCCGCCAGCTTGAACCCGATACAAAACTGCCGCCGGAGCGGGACTTGGCCGATCAATTGGGCGTAAGCCGGACGGTTTTGCGGGAAGCGGTGCGGATCCTGGTAACCAAGGGTCTGCTGGAAACGCAGCCGGGCAAAGGGACGTTGGTGCGAAAGCTCACCCGTGAGCAGGTCGTCGAACCCCTTAGCCTCTTGCTGCGAAACCACACGAGCGGTGAAATCTCATTTGACCAGCTCTATCAAGTCCGCTCTATCCTTGAGGTAGAAATTGCCGGCCTGGCGGCTTCGCAGGCCAGCGAGGCCGACATTACCTGCCTAAAACAGATTGTCGCCAATATGGAGGCAACGCAGAATGATGTGGTCACTTTAGCTGTCCACGATGCTGATTTTCACAGTGCGTTAGCCAAGATGACTCACAATCCGCTGCTGGCCATTCTGGTTGATTCCATCCGGGATTTGCTGCAAGAATATGTGGCGCGGGTGACACCCTATCTTGATCCCAGCCAGGAAAATCTGCCGCTCCATCAAAAACTGCTGGAGCGGATCGAAGCCAGAGATGTGGCCGGGGCGCGCCAGGCAATGCGCGAAAATCTGGACCAGATGTGTAAGAATACCGAGCGGTATGCCGAGTTAAGCCGGAAAGCGATGCAGCCGGAGGGCTGAGATGAAAGCGTTAGTGAAGGAAAAGCCTGAACCGGGTTTATCTCTCCTCGACATTAAGAAGCCCGAAATTAAACAGCCCGACGAGGTGCAGTTTAAGGTTGAGTACTGCGCCATCTGTGTCGGCGAGACCAAAGTGTACGATTGGAATGAGTGGGCCGCTGCCGACACCACAGTGCATCTGCCGACGGTGCTGGGCCACGAAGTGGCGGCGGTAGTCACTGACGTTGGCAGCCAGGTCAAGCAGTTTAAGCCGGGTGATCGGATTACGGTTGACCCGCTCATCCACTGCGGGCACTGTTATCTTTGCCGCAAGGGGTACACCAATATGTGCCTGGAGCGGGAAATTTACGGTAAGCGCCGGGGCGCCTTTGCCGAGTACGCGGTTTTGCCGGAGCGGGTCCTCTGTAAGCTGCCCGATAAGTTAAGCCTGGCCGAAGGGGCACTGCTGGAGAACCTGGGCATTGCAGTGCATGCGGTGGAAGTAGAGCCGCATGATCCCGGCGATACGGCGGTGGTGATTGGCTGCGGGCCGATTGGGATTATGGCCGCGCAAACGCTGGCGGCGTCCGGGGTCAATGTGGTGATGACCGATGTCAACTCGGCGCGATTGGATATGGCCGCAGAAATTAGCGGCGCGGACGTGATAAACGTCAGCCAGGAAAATCCCGTGGAGCGGGTCAAAGCCATGACCGATGGCCGGGGAGCGGATTTTGTCCTGGAAGCAGCGGCGACCCAATCCGCCCTGGAGCAGGCTTTTGAGCTGGTCCGGCAGGTTGGCACGATTGTAACCATTGGTACTTTCAACAGCCCGGTTTCATTCAATCCTTTTTTTAAGATGACCCGGCGCGAAATCAAGTTAGTCAGCACCATGGGCCGCACCTGGGAGACGTGGCGCAGAATGGTCCAGCTCATTGAGGCGGACAAGCTGAACTTGAAACCGTTCATCTCGCACATTCTGCCGCTGGAAGAATATCGAAAGGGGTTTGAATTGGTCAAGGCCGGCGAGGTGATGAAAGTATTGTTAAAGCCGTAGTATAAGACCCTAAAGGCCTTCAAGACCTTTAGGGTCTGCACTGGATAGGGAGGAGGCAATGGCCGATCTAAAATTCGCAGTCTTAGGTACCGGGTTCTGGTCCCATTTTCAGATACCGGCCTGGTTTGAAGTAGGGGGAGTCGAGTTGGTAGCGGTTTACAATCGAACCGTTGCCAAGGCCGAGCAGGTCGCCAAAAAATTCAACGTGCCGCGTGTCTATGACGACCCGGAAGAACTGCTCAAAAATGAACAGCTCGATTTCATAGACATCATTACCGAAGTCCCCGCTCACGCCCCGTTAGTTTATCTGGCCGCTCAATACAAAGTGCCGGTCATCTGCCAGAAGCCCCTGGCCCCCGATTACGAAACCGCCCAAAAGATGGTCGCGGCCTGCCAGGAGGCGGGCATCCCCTTTTTTGTCCACGAGAATTACCGCTGGCAAGCGCCCATCCGGGAACTCAAAAAAATCATGGATGAAGGTCATATCGGCCGGCCTTTCCGGGGTAGGTTTCAGTTTATGCACGCCCTGGAACCCTTTGTCTGGGAGAACCAACCCCTGCTCAAGACGCTGCAGCGGCTGATCATTGCCGATCAAGGCAGTCACCAGCTTGACCTGGCCCGTTTCTTTTTGGGGGAAGCGCAAAGCATTTACTGCCAGCATCTGCGCATCCGCGACGACATTGTGGCCGAAGATGTGGCCTCGATCACGCTGAAGATGGACCGGGCGATTGGCAATGTGGAGATGAGTTTTGTCAGTAAGACCGAGTGGGATCATTTCCCGGAGGCGCTCATCTACCTGGAAGGGCCTCAAGGCACCCTTGAACTAGCCTCTGACTTCTGGATCCGGCTGACTACGGCTAACGGCACGCAAATCCGGCGCTGTCCGCCGCCGCGTTATGCCTGGGCCGACCCCGCTTACGATGTCAACCACGCCAGTATGGTACCGCTGCACCAGGATTTTTTGCGGGCCTTTCGTACCGGCCAGCCCCCCGAAAACACGGGCGCGGATAATCTAAAAACCGTGCAACTGGTCTACTCGGCCTACGAGTCGGCGGAGCGCAATGAGGTCATTCAATTAAGCTGAGCTTAAAGTTTTCTTGCATGTCATTCTACACGGCGTGTAGCGAAGTACCCAAAGGAAATAATAATTAATAACGAAGAATTTCCAACGAGGTGGTTATGATGCGTTTAGAGAATAAAGTGGCCATCGTTACCGGCGGGGCCAGAGGGCTGGGGCAGGCTATCGCCCGTGGCTATGCTCGTGAAGGGGCCAAAGTGGTGGTGGCCGACATTAATCCGGCGGCGGGAGAGGCTACTGCGGCTGAAATTCAAGCAGCAGGGAATGAGGCCGTGTTTGTGCAAACCGATGTAGCCAACACTGCGGCAGTGGAGGGCATGGTCAATACTGCGGTTGAGCGCTACGGCCGAATTGACATCCTGGTCAACAATGCGGCGGTTGAGCTTTTTGGACAGGAAGCCCGCGCCCACGAACTGAGCGAAGAAGCCTGGGACCGAACCCACTCGATCAATCTGCGGGGGGCCTGGTTGTGCGCCAAATATACGATCCCGGTGATGCTCCGGCAGGGCGGCGGGGTCATTATCAACGTGGCCTCACCCACCGGACTGACGGGCTGCGCCCCTGGTCAAACGGCCTACAGTTCCAGTAAAGGGGGCATGTTTGCCCTGACCCGGGTTATGGCGATTGATTACGCGCGCGACAACATTCGGGTTAATGCGCTGGTGCCCGGCACCATCGTCACCCCGCTGACTGAGACGGTTTTGGCTGATCCAGCCTTCCGGGCTAACCGCGAGGAATTGATGCCGATTGGCCGCCTGGGTAAACCGGAGGATGTGGTCGGTCTGGCGGTTTTTTTGGCCTCGGATGAAGCCAGTTTTTGCGTTGGCGGCTTTTATATGGCGGATGGCGGGATGACGGCCAAGTAATTAGCGAAAAGGGGGGCAGGCTATTTTTTTGGGCCTCTGTTTAACCCAAACCAAAGTTGTGCCCTTGGCCGTGCAGTTGCCCTTTTTCTTTGGCAAACAGATGATTATGTGGGGCGAGGTCGGCGCGTTATCCTTGTTAGCCGTATTATCCCTGTTTGTAATGAGCCTGTTTGTCCAGCGCTACCTGGTTCGCGGCCTGACTATGGGCGAAGTAAAGTAAAAAGGCTTGATTGAAAGGAGTAAAAACTATGCGTGCGGCTATTATGGATGCGCCATTTAAGATGCGTGTCGGCTCCTGGGAAACACCGCGGCCAGGGCCGGGTGAGGTTCTGGTATCGGTCGGAGCGGCTGGTATCTGCGCGGGCGATATGTATTTTTACCTGGGGAAGAACCCTTATGCGGTTTATCCTCAAATCTGTGGCCACGAAATTGCCGGGGTAGTGGCTGAGGTAGGGCAGGGCGTGACTGGGCTGGAACCGGGTACGAAGGTTGTGGTCGAACCCTTTTTGGGCTGCGGCAAGTGCTACCCCTGTCGGGTGGGCAAATCGAACTGCTGCGCCAACCTGCAAATTATCGGCGTGCACAAACCCGGTGGTTACGCCGACTATCTGACCGCCCCCGCTACCCATATCCACCGTGTGCCCGAGGGTCTTTCAATGACCTTTGCCTCCTTTGCCGAACCGGTCGCTATCGGGGTGCAGGCCTGCCGCCGGGGTGAAGTGGAGGCGGAGTATGTATTGGTGCTCGGCTGCGGACCAATCGGGCTGGCCGTGATCGAGGTAGCCAAGGCGCGGGGGGGCCATATTGTGGCGACCGACGTTCTGCCAGAACGCCGCGAGACGGCGGCTAAACTGGGCGCAGAAACACTGCCCGTTGACGACAAATTGGTACAGACCATTCTGGAGCAGACCAACGGCGAAGGTGCTCCGGTCGTGATCGAAGCGACCGGCAGTCCGAAAGCTATGGAGCAGACGGTAGATTTGGTTGCCGCCGGTGGGCGCATCGTCATCCTGGGCTTGGTCAAACAGGGCGTCACCGTTACCGTGCCGGGCCTTGACTTTACCCGCAAAGAGATGACCATCGTCGGTTCGCGGGCGTCGGTCAACTGTTTTCCGGAGTCACTCCAGCTTTTGGCTAGTGGGGCGATCACCTATCCCCAAGTCGCAACCGAGTTCAGTTTGTGGGAGGCGCCTGGCGTCTTTGCCGACCTGGCCGAAAATCCGGCCATGGTCCACAAAGGGGTGCTGGTACGAGCGGGCAATGGCCAATAGGGCTTCCGTAGACCCCAGTCTGTTTCGTCCGGCTGATGACCCCTGGGCGGGTCATTGGCAGAACGGTCCGCAGAGTTGGGCTGAAATCCCGGAGCAGCGATTTCTTTCTCAAGAAACCAAAGAGCGTATCTTAACGGCAATTGCAGTCTTGCCCCCGAACCAACGAGAAGTGATTACCCTGCGAGACATCAAGGGTTGGGGTTCTGAGGAAGTCTGTGCTGTTTTGATACTAAGCGAGGCCAACCAGCGGGTCTTACTCCATCGGGCGCGCTCCAAAGTACGGCGGGCCTTAGAACTATATTTTGAGGAAGGGTAAAGCCAGTTTGATGTTGAATAACGAAATGACCTGCCAGGAATTGGTTGAACTGGTGACAGAGTATTTGGAAGGTACGCTACCCCCAACCGAACGGGAAAGGTTTGATAGCCATCTTGGCACCTGTGAGGGGTGTACTAACCATGGGCAGCAAATGCGCCAGACAATCCGCACCTTGGGCCAACTCACCGCGGATTCAATCGCACCGCAGGTGCGGGATGAACTGCTCCAGGTCTTCAAGAACTGGAAAAAAGCGGGTTGAATCAGCCCACTTATCTCCCCTATTGGGTGGTCTCTTGAGCCAATCCCCTCGTCGAGGTGAGGGGGTGATTAACAGTTTCTAAATAGTTCACTTTTATTGACTCCCGGTTATTTGACTTAAGATTCAGCCGGTTTTATAATTAGACCATCCGTTCTATAGGGTTTCAGATGCCTAAAAAATCAGCCCGCCGACCTTTAAGTTACCCGCTCCGACTGCCCGATGAACTCCAGGTGCCCGGTCAAGCGTTGCTGGCATTCAGTTTGCCTGCGATGCAATCGGTCGTGGATAAGCTCTGGTCCCACCTGCCTCAGATTGCCCAGATCAAAGGCAAACACATCTGGAAACCCCTCGAAGCACAGCTTACTCGCCCGGCCAGCACGCCATCTCGGCTGTGGCGTTGTGTTGTGGAAGGCGCTGGACGCACTCTCCGCGCTCAAGCCGATCGCCTGGCATTGTTTGACCGGCTTCGCCCACTCCTCGATGACGCTGCTCTCGATGACCCCAACAAACTGCTCAGCCTGGCTTATGACTTGCGGGCCGAGTTATCGGGCGATTTCGAGAAGCTGGGCTATGTGGTCAATCTATTGGAGCAGATCGCCGACTTCTATGCCGAGCACGAGCGGCTGCCGCTTAGCTATTTTGACCTCCAGCCCAAGCCTCACCTCAAAACGCCCTGGTTGACCCTGGCGGCCGATGATGGGGCGGACAAGGGTCAAGTTTACACGCTGCGAGTTGAGCAGAACCACCTCATCCTTTCGTTCAAGTATCCTCAGGAGGGCACGTGGCTGTGGACCCCGGAAATGTCTTTCCCGCTGCCTGAATGCCTTGAACCCGATACCATGTTGGCCCCCACCCTGCGGCTGAAGAAAGTGAAGGGCGAGGCGCCCCTCGTCGTGCTGGACTTCATCATCGAAGACCCGGCTCCGCCAGCCCAGCCCACCGCCGACAACATCCTGGCCTTCGACTGGGGGGTGCGCCGTCTGATAACCTTCGTCATCCTGAACCGGCAGGGCGAGCAGCTTGCCCCACCTACTTTTGTTGATATCGGCGGCCTGGCAGGTAAACAGGCCCGGCTCAGAAATCAGATTGACCACCTCAAAGCCAAACGCGCCAAGCTCAGAAAGCGAGACCGAGGTCAGGTCGAGGCCGAAATTGCCGCCTGTTGGCGCAAGTACCGGGCCGTCAACGAGGCTCTGGCTCACTTTGCCGCCAACCTCTTGCTCATCATCGCCCTGGTCTGGAACTGCAACCTCATCGCCGGGGAGTGGCTTAAGAGCCTCAAGGCGCGTAAACGCAAAAACCATAACCACTTCCCCAAAGTCCGTACACTCAACTGGCGGGTCAACACCACCATTCGCCAGTTGATCTGGCGTAAGCTGGCATACCGGGCTAAACGCTTTGCCCTGGGTACCACCCAGGTCTGGCCGCGCGGGACCAGTCACGAGTGTCCCCGCTGTGGCGGTCCTGGCGTTACCTGCAAGTCTCCTGAACACTGTGAGAGCAACCGCTTCGGTCACTGGTTCTGCTGTCTCAACCCGGCGTGTGCCTTTAATGGCGACCGGGATTACGTGGCCGCGCTCAATATCGGTCGTCGGGCTTTAATTGAAAGTTATCCATCCGAAGCCAAAGCGGATGAGGTCTGTCAGCCTACCTCCTACAGGGGGGTGGGTGCGGCGCTGCCGTTGCCGTCGCCAGACGCTTTGCCTTCTATTTTGGTAAAGTGCGCCTCCGTTTTTGGAGGACAGATCTGCCCTGGCCTGCTGCGCAGGCTGGGGACCACCTTAACCGGATTTAACCAGGCGATCCAGGTCAGCCCGATCTGGCTGCTGCGTAGTGAGCCAGTCGAACTGCCCTCCCCTGGTTAAGTATGGTTAACGTGGGAGGAACGGTATCATCGAGCAGCCGAGATAGAGAGAGCTATTAAAAAATTAGCTCTTTTTTTGTTGAAAATCACCTGATATGTGTGTAGTGGGGTACAAGTCGGAGTTTTTTAGTCGTGGCTTAGACACATGCGCCGTAGCTCTTCGTGAGTTTTCCCTTCGACTACGGTGACGAGAACATCGCCCGCCTTTAGGACGGTATCCCCATGCGGGATCAAGGTTTGCCGGCCCCGCCGGATGCTGGCAATAACACAATCGCGAGGCCAGGCCACCTCGCGGACATATTTGCCCACGCAAGGGGCGCCCGACTCAATGGTAATTTCTTCGACATTAACCCCATCACTAAAGGCGCTCAGACGCACCTGGTTGGCTCGATGCCGGATAGCGGCCCGACGGGTCAGCGCCACATCATAAGCTCGCACCAGATCGGAGCGTCGCAGCAAACCCACTAGCCGGCGTGGGTTGTCACGGGCCACTACCGGCAAACGGCCAATATCACGCACGCCCATTCGTTGTAAGGCTGCCCCGATTGTTTCGTCGGGATAGGTTACTAAGAGTTGGCGCGTACAAATGTCGCCGACCGTTAAGTTTGGCCTTTCTTCGTCGCCATTGGTCTGAGCGCGCTCGATATCTTGCACAGTTAAAACACCGGCCAATTCTCCGGTCTCATTCACCACCGGCAGACCGTGATGGCGCATTTTGAGCAGTTTGGCCGATGCAGCGGTGACCGTCTCTGACTCCAATAGAGTGGGCATTTTGGTTTGCATGATTTCACCGACGGTGAGGGCTTCAAGCACTTCCACATCGCGGCCACGCTCCAGACGTATGCCTTTACGGGCTAGCCCTAAAGCGTACACCGAGTCGCTTTGCAAGCGTTGGGAAATAATTAAACTGACGACCACGGCGAACATCAGGGGCAAAATGATGTGATAATCATTGGTCATTTCAAAAAGGAGAATGATAGCTGTGAGAGGGGCATGCACCGTCCCGGCCAGCACAGCGGCCATACCGACCAGGGCAAAAGCTGGAGGATCAATGGCCAGTGCGGGGAAAAATCTATCGGCTGCTTGCCCATAGGCTGCGCCAAGGGTAGCCCCAAGGAATAATGAAGGCGCAAATACCCCACCCGGAAAGCCCCCACCAATGCTGACCGGGGTCAGAATCAGTTTGGCCCCGAGCAGGGTGAGCAATAAGATGAGCGGTAGCGGCTGGTTGCTGAGCGTTTGTTCAATGGTCTCATAGCCTATCCCAAACACCTGCGGCAGCACGATGCCCACCAAACCGACGATCAGGCCGGCGGCGGCGGGTTTTAACCAGCGTGGGACAGACCAGCCGTGAAAAATATCTTGGAGCTTATAAATCAAACGGATATACAGCGCGGCAAGTGGGCCGGCTAGCAAGCCCAGCCCTAAGTAGAGGGGCAATTCCCAGGCCGAGTGAAAGGCATAAGCGGGAATGCGAAAGGCTGGTTGGGACCCAGCGACCGCCTGGGTAAAAACTGCCGAAATCACCGCTGCCAGCGTGACCGCACCAAGAGCGCTGCTGCCCAATTCACCCAGGATGAGTTCCAGGGCAAAGAAGACGCCGGCGATGGGAGCGTTAAAAGCGGCGGATATACCACCGGCTGCACCGGCTGCCACTAGGGCCCGTACTCGGTCATCGGAGAGGTGCAGCAATTGTCCAAACATCGAGCCGAGATTGGCCCCGATCTGGACCGACGGGTCTTCTGGACCGACGGACGCGCCCGAGCCGATGGATAGGGCTGCTGCGGCGGATTTAGCCGGGATACGCTGGTAGCGAAGGCGACCACCGGCTAGGGCCACAGCTTCCATGATGCCGGCGACGCCATGGTGGCGTTCCTCGCCGATGAGGAAGTGCACTATTAATCCGACGACAAGGCCACCCAAAACCGGTACGAGAAAAACCGTCCAATTGCCGAGGTAACCCAGCGTGGCGCTCACCTTTTCAAAAGCCAGCCAATGGGCCAGACCAATTAATTGCTTGAAGAGCCATACCCCGACCCCACTGGTGAAACCAAGCACCAGGGCGGCCCCACCGAGTACCGCTGTCTCAGAGGGTTGCCAGCGGTCTAACCAATGAACAATGGTGTTCAGGGAAGGAGGTTTTACCTTCATTGGGTTATATCAGCCTCGACTATTTAGCAAATTTGCAGTCACAGTGGTCAGCGGGGTTTGATGGGTTTTCTTGAGAGCGGGCTATGTCATCGACCCACAGCCAGGTTGAAGGGATGGGGCAATCTATCGACCAGCAACGGTTGCAATCATCTTGCCAGCCATTTTACCTCATTAGGAGCAATGGTCAACTGAGCGGCTGAGCCATCGACCATTTTGGACTTCTGCCACTGAGAGTCGGGTGGCTATCGCGGCAAAACATCGCATAGTAATGATTTTGGTCCTATACAGAGATAAACTCGAACTAATCGATTGTTGTTTTGAGAACCCTCCCTTTCCAGCGGCGCGCCGATTGACACCAACGCTCGGCCATACTAAAATCTGAAGCTGCTCAACTTACCC